>JAJZEV010000297.1 GCA_021805665.1 Pseudomonadota bacterium | reverse complement strand
TTATCGCCCCCTGGATCAAACCGCCTGCCATGCCCCCCGCCGTGCGCAGAATGGCCGACACCAGGTTGAAGACGCTGCGCACCAGACCCGGCTGGTCAGGCTCCCGCGAGACCAGCGCCTGAGTCTGGTTCAGCGCGGTCCCCCAGGTATCGACGAAACGGCCGAAGTCGGCCTGATTGTAACCGGAGCCGTCCAGACCGGCGACACGCAGCCCCGAACTGTCCGGAACGACCATGAAAAGGAACGGTCCGGGGCCGGCGATCCGTCCATCGGTCAGCCGCAATGCCCCCAGCAAGCGCTCGGCGCGCGCGTAATCGTAAGTCCCGACCAGAAAGTCGCAGTCCGAAGCCCGGTCCGCCGGGACATCCGGCAGTTGGGTCAGCCAACGGGTCAGCACCAGATTCGGCGCGATAACAGAGGCAGCCAAAGCCTGTTGGGCGGTCGGCAGACGGGCTGTCATCGCCATGCAGAACGCCCGGTTGCGGTTAAGATCGCCGGGTTTCAGGACCACCACGGCAGTCGGCATGGGCGCCAGGAAGGTGGACGGACCCGCTAGCTGAGTCGCGAATACCGGGGCGGCGGCGGCCGGCGGCGACGCGACCGGTACGGCCGGATACTGACCCGGCACGGCACAACCGGCCAGAATGGCGGTGAAGGCGATCCCAACAAGTCCAAGGCGCATCGTTGTTTCCCCGACTACCGAACCGATAACACATAGAAATGGTCACGCAGTCAAGGAAATCGTGCGGTTCGCGAACCGCCGAGCGCCCATGCGGCCCGGGTCCGCGCTGTTTCGATTTACTGAGCCGCCATCGAGGGCGGAGAAAGAAAAGCATTGAAACGTTCTTTTACAGTTTTGTAGCATTCGCACGATGCGGCTTCCAGGCCAGCGCGATCGCGCACCTGCATCGTCCCCCGGCGATAGCTGATAAGGCCCGCCGCTTGCATCGAACGGGCGGCGAGCGTTACCGATTTACGGTTGACGCCCAGCATGTGGGACATAAACTCATGTGTGTAGGCCAGTGCTTCGCCTTCAGCCCGATCGTGCATCATAAGCAGCCAGCGGCACATTCGTTTCTCAACGGAGTGCATGGCATTGCAGGCAACGCTCTGCTGCACCTGTGACAGCAATGTTTCAGAGTAGCTGACGCAAAGATCGCGCAGATGGTCGCTGCGCCTGAACTCGGCGTGCAGGGCTTCAATTCCGCAACGCGCCATCGGACCTTCCAACTGCACGATGCACCGATTGAAGGACACCCGGCTGAACATGGCCGCGAAGAGACCGAACGCACCCTCGCGGCCGATGTTGGAGGTTTCAATCGCGTCACCGTTCTCCAAAACGGTCAGCAGGGAGAGGACGGCGCCCTCGGGAAAATAGACATGTTGAAGGGTTCCCCCCGCTTCACAGACGATCTCACCCAACTTCAGGCTGACAACCTCCAGATGCGGGTCAAGCCGATTGCGCACCTCGGGTTCGAAAGCACGAAGTAACTGATTGTGTCGAACGGATGTATTATTTCTGAATGGAGGCATGTTGGAATTGATTTCCAGTACCACAAAGACGTGAGTTATCGATAGCTGCCGCATTTTCACCCTGTTGTGTGGCAAATACCACCGACAGCAACATCAATGTTGTGCGTACAAGAGGGGTGCTCGACCGTTCGGAGTTCCAGATGGGTATTGAGCGCACCAGATCAGGCGCTGACCAAGCCGATAACCGATATTTACGTGAATATCGGTGTGAAAGGGAAACTACGTGGGGTGTGCAGTGAATTCAGCCGACCAATTGGATGTGGCGCTGGACGGCGAACGGTATCGCCTCCTCATCAACGCGGTCACCGACTATGCGATTTTCATGCTCGACACGGAGGGCCGGATAGCGACATGGAACCTCGGGGCAAAGCGATTTAAGGGCTATGAGGAGGCCGAGATCCTCGGTCAGAACTTCGCTGTCTTCTACACCGGCGAAGACCGGCAACGCGGCGTTCCCGCCCGCGCCCTGCAAACCGCCGCCACAGAGGGAAAATTTGAGGCTGAAGGCTGGCGAATACGCAAGGACGGCAGCCGCTTCTGGGCCCACGTGATCATCGACCCTATTCGCACTCCCTCGGGGGATCTGCTGGGGTTTGCCAAGATTACCCGCGACCTGACCGAACGCAAACTGGCAGAGAGCGCGATCAGGCAAAGCGAGGAGCAGTTCAGGCTGTTGGTGCAAGGCGTATCGGACTATGCGATTTTCATGCTGGATCAGCAGGGCCGGGTCAACAACTGGAATCTGGGTGCGCAGAAAATCAAGGGCTATCGGCGGGAGGAGATCGTTGGAAAGTCTTTTGCCCTGTTCTACACAGAAGAAGACCGCGGTCAGAACAAGCCCGGCCAGGCGCTTGAAATCGCCGCCCGCGAGGGTCGGTTTGAAGCAGAGGGCCGGCGCGTCAGGAAGGACGGCAGCCTGTTTTGGGCGAGCACGATCCTGACGGCGATCCGCGACGACCTTGGCACGCTCATCGGTTTCGGCAAGATCACCCGTGACATCACTGAAAAGAAGCAAACGCAAACGGCGCTTGAAGAGGCTCGCGAAGCCCTGTTTCAGTCACAGAAAATGGAGGCGGTCGGCCAGTTGACCGGCGGACTGGCGCACGACTTCAACAACCTGCTAACCGGCATTTCCGGATGTCTGGAACTGGTTCAAAGGCGCGTGGCTCAAGGTCGTTTCGATGATTTGGGCCGCTACATCACTGCCGCTCAGGAATCGTCAAGGCGGGCGGCGTCGCTGACCCATCGGCTGTTAGCGTTCTCTCGCCAACAAACGCTTGAGCCCAAGTCAACCGACATCAATGTCCTGACGGTTGGGATGGAAGAGCTGATTCGCCGCACGGTCGGGCCATCGATCACCTTCGAAGTGGTCATCGCAAGCGGGGTGTGGATGACGATGGTTGACCCAAACCAGTTGGAGAACGCGCTGCTTAATCTGTGCATCAATGCGCGCGACGCCATGCCAGATGGCGGGCACTTAACGATTGAAACGGCCAACAAGTGGATTGACGGTGCCGCCGCCCGTTTGCGCGGCCTGCCGACGGGACCGTATGTGACATTGAGCGTCAGCGACAACGGCGCCGGGATGACGCAGGATGTGATCGACCGCGCGTTCGATCCATTTTACACAACGAAGCCAGTTGGTTCTGGCACCGGCCTGGGGCTGAGCATGGTGTACGGATTCGCCCGTCAGTCCCGCGGGCAAGCCAGTATCCACTCGAAGGTTGGCAAGGGCACGAGCGTCTCGCTTTACCTGCCACGTTACATTGACCCGGAGGACGGCAAGGAAGAACCCGAGCCCGCTGAGGCCGTCGGCACCACGGTGCCGGAAAAGCCAGTAGAGCGGCGCGAGACCGTGCTTGTGGTGGATGACGAACCAGCCATCCTGACGCTGGTCTCTGACGTGCTGGCGGATTTGGGCTACACGACGATCGAAGCCGGCGATGGACCGGCCGGGTTGAAGATTCTGAAATCGGATGCCCGGGTTGACCTGCTGATTATCGACGTTGGATTGCCCGGTTTCGATGGGCGTCAAGTCGCAAATGCCGCGCGCGCGTATCGACCAGAACTGAAGGTGCTGTATATCACCGGATATGCCGATAAAGCGGTGCTGAGCCACCACCATCTGGAACCGGGTATGCAGATATTGACGAAGCCGTTTGCGCTGACGGAATTGGTCAGCCGCGTCGGGAGTCTGATCGCCCAACCCGGGGCGGGCAAAGACACCTAATCGGCTCCGCCGCGCGTAGTTTAGCAATGAGACGTGGCGGCGATCCCATAGGACCGCACGAGAGGAACAGGATAAGATGAGACCCGCGACGGGGTTGCCAGTCGTGAAGCTGACCCGTAAGGCATTATGCTGAGTTTCATCGCCCAAATGGTTTGGGAAGGTATAGACAATTCCCGAAACTGAATGGCTGGGGCGGGAGGGATCGAACCTCCGAATGACGGAATCAAAATCCGTTGCCTTACCGCTTGGCGACGCCCCAATGCGGGGGACTGAATAGGTCGGCGGGACGCCCAGGTAAAGTACGAAGATTGGGGGATCCGCAGTTCCCCCTTTGGCTGAGCAATCTTAGCGATCTCCGATCGACGGCGGCGACGGTCGGTTCGCCGCGCCTTTCGGCGTTGTGACCCCCAAAAGGCTTGGATCGCGGGCGAACGCCCATTCGCCGCGTCCAGCGCGACCTGTTTCGACGCCCCGGCCCTCGCCCGCGGGGGCACGGTTCATGTCATCCCGGTGCCGGGGGGCGCGCGAGAAAGGAAGAACCTAACGCAGATCAGTAAGGCGATGCCGCCGATTGCGCGGATGGAGCGGTTTGCACGGCGTTGGCCACGCGTTTGGTTTCCAGCCGTTTCGTGCCAAAGTCGAGCGGTAAACCCGGGGGCAGGCCACACTGGGTTTAAAATACGGTGACCAGCGTCGGGATTTTGTCCCGTCAGCGACGCGGATGTCGGCTCATGGACATGATAACGCGCGGCGGTCGCGAGGATGCGACACGGAATCCCTCCAGACTTCCAGGCATGGTTGTCGGGCTCGGAGTGCGACCTCGTACGCCCGCCATGAGGCAGCCGGGACGCACCCGGCCACCAACCGGGGAAAAGCCTTATCGCGGCAGGGTGCTGGACCCCATGAGGAACTGGTCCACCGAGCGGGCGCACTGACGGCCCTCGCGGATCGCCCAGACGACCAGGGACTGGCCGCGCCGCATGTCGCCCGCGGCGAACAGGCCGTCGCGGGAGGTGCGGTATTCCACCGTGTTCGCCAGCACGTTGCCGCGCTGATCCAGTTCCACGCCGGCCTGATCCAGCAGGGCGCCGCGGCGCGGGCCCAGGAAACCCATCGCCAGCAGAACCAGGTCGGCCTTCATCTGGAACGCGCTGCCGGGGACTTCCTTCATCGACATGCGGCCGTCCGGGGTGCGTTCCCATTCCACGCGCACGCAATCCAGCGCGGTGACCTTACCGTCCTTGCCAACGGCGTGCTTGGTCAGCACCGACCAGTCGCGCTCCACGCCTTCGTCATGGGCGTGGGAGGACCGCAGCTTGGTGGGCCAATCCGGCCAGACCATTGCCTTGTCTTCCTTCACCGGCGGCTTCGGCATGATCTCGATCTGGGTGATCGAGGCCGCACCCTGGCGGGCGGAGGTGCCGATGCAATCGGACCCGGTGTCGCCGCCGCCGACCACGATGACATGCTTGCCCTTGGCACTGATGGCGCCAGCCGGGGCCGCGGTGTCCTCGGTGTCGCCGGCATTGCGCTTATTCTGCTGGGTCAGGAAATCCATCGCGTAATGGATACCGTCCAGGTCGCGACCGGTGACGTCCAGGTTGCGGGGCCATTCGGCGCCGCCGGTCAGGACGACGGCGTGGTAATCAGCCAGCAGTTGGTCGATCGACACGTCCTTGCCGACCTCGACCCCGGTGCGGAAGGTCACGCCCTCGGACGCCATCTGGTCCACCCGGCGGTCAACCAGATGCTTTTCCATCTTGAAGTCGGGGATGCCATAGCGCAGCAGTCCGCCGATGCGGTCCTGCTTTTCGATCAGCGTGACGGCGTGCCCGGCGCGTGCCAGTTGCTGCGCGCAGGCCATGCCAGCGGGGCCGGAACCGACCACGGCAACGGTCTTGCCGGTCTTCACGCCGGGCGGCAGCGGTTTGATCCAGCCTTCTTCCCACGCCCGATCGACGATGGCGCACTCGATGGTTTTGATCGTCACCGGGTTATCGTCGATGTTCAGCGTGCAGGCGGCCTCGCACGGGGCGGGGCAGACGCGACCGGTGAATTCGGGGAAGTTGTTGGTGGAGTGCAGGTTCAGCGACGCCTGCTCCCACTGCTCCCGATAGACCAGGTTGTTCCAGTCGGGGATCTGGTTATTGACCGGGCAGCCGTTGTGACAGAACGGGATGCCGCAATCCATGCAGCGCGCGGCCTGGCCGTTGAGTTCGCCGGCCGGCAGCGGCTTGATGAATTCCTTGAAGGATTTCAGGCGCAGTTCGGTCTTTTCGTACGTGCGGTCGTGACGGTCGATCTCAAGGAAACCGGTAACCTTACCCATGATCGTCTCCAGAAAGCGGTACTGACAGGCCGGGGGCCTTGGCGGTGCGATGCGATGCTTATACTGGCCGTCTGCTCCATCCCGTCATGGCCGGCTTGTTGCGGCCATGACGGACGGGGCGAAAGCGGAGTCCGAAACCCGCTACTCGGCGGCAACGGTGGCTGCGGCTGCTTCGGCTTTCAGGTCTTGCAGCGCGCGCTTGTAGTCGCGCGGCATGACCTTCACGAACTTCGGCAGGGCCGCGTCCCAGTCCTCCAGCAGTGCCCTGGCCTTGGCGCTGCCGGTGAACAGCAGGTGACGCTCCACCAGGATGCGCAGGCGTTCGGCGTCGAAGCGAAGCGGGTCGCCCATGCCGCTGTCCTCCACGCTCGCGGAACGCTGCCGCGGACGGCCGGGCTCATCCGCCAGACCCAGTTCCGCGGCACCGATCTTTTCCAGATCGACGCCGGCCATGTTGCAGAGTTTCCCGAACTGGGCGTTCTCGTCATAGACATAGGCGATGCCGCCCGACATGCCGGCGGCGAAGTTGCGGCCGGTATCGCCCAGCACGACGACCGTGCCGCCCGTCATGTATTCAGCGCCATGGTCGCCGCAGCCTTCGACAACGGCGACGGCGCCGGAGTTGCGCACGGCAAACCGCTCACCCGCCACGCCCTGGAAGTAGGCTTCGCCGGCGATCGCACCATACAGGACGGTGTTGCCTACGATGATATTGCGGGAGGGGTCGCGCTTGACGTGTGCCGGCTGCTTGACCACGACGCGGCCACCGGACAGGCCCTTACCGACATAGTCGTTGCCGTCGCCGGTCAGGTACAGCGACACGCCGCGCGCCAGGAACGCACCGAAGCTTTGGCCGGCGGTGCCGGTCAGGCTGATGGAGATAGTGTCCTCCGGCAGGCCGGCATGGCCATATTTCCGGGCGACCTCGCCCGAGAGCATGGCGCCGACGGTGCGATTGACGTTGTGGATCGGATGTTCGAGCCGCACCGGTTTCTGCGAGTCCAGCGCCTGTTTGGCCTCCTGGATCAGCACCTGATCCAGCGCCTTTTCCAGGTGGTGGTTCTGGGATTCGGAGTGGTGGATACCGATGCCCGGCTTCAGTTCGGGCTGATAGAGGATCCGGCTCAGATCGACGCCGTGCGCCTTCCAGTGCTCGACCGCCTTGCGCATGTCCAGCTTGCCGACCTGACCGACCATTTCGTCGATCGTGCGGAAGCCGAGTTTGGCCATCAGTTCGCGGACTTCCTCGGCGATGAAGAAGAAGAAGTTGATGACGTGTTCGGGTGTGCCGGTGAAGCGTTTGCGCAGGATCGGGTCTTGCGTCGCCACGCCCACCGGGCAGGTGTTCAGATGGCATTTGCGCATCATGATGCACCCGGCGGCGATCAGCGGGGCGGTGGCGAAGCCGAACTCATCGGCACCGAGCAGCGCGCCGATCACGACATCGCGTCCGGTGCGCAGCCCGCCATCGACCTGTACGGCGACGCGGCTGCGCAGGCCGTTCAGCACCAGGGTCTGCTGGGTTTCGGCAAGGCCGATTTCCCAGGGGGAGCCGGCATGGGTCAGCGAAGTCAATGGGCTGGCACCCGTGCCGCCCTCATACCCCGCGATGGTGATATGGTCGGCCCGTGCCTTCGACACGCCGGCCGCGACGGTGCCGACGCCGACTTCAGACACCAGCTTGACCGAGATACGCGCCTTGGCGTTGGCATTCTTCAGGTCGTGGATCAGCTGCGCCAGATCCTCGATCGAGTAAATGTCGTGGTGCGGCGGCGGCGAGATCAGACCGACGCCGGGCGTGGAATGGCGGACCTTGGCGATGTGCTTATCCACCTTGTGGCCGGGCAATTGTCCGCCCTCGCCGGGTTTCGCGCCCTGCGCCATCTTGATTTGGATGTCGTCGGCGTTGACCAGGTATTCGGTGGTGACGCCGAACCGGCCGGACGCGACCTGCTTGATGGCGGACCGTTCGGAATCGCCGTTCGGCAGGCGCACGTAGCGGTCGGCTTCCTCGCCGCCCTCGCCGGTGTTGGACTTGCCGCCGATCCGGTTCATGGCGATCGCCAGGGTGGTGTGGGCTTCGCGAGAGATCGACCCGAAGCTCATGGCGCCCGTGGCAAAGCGTTTGACGATCTCTTTTGCCGGTTCGACCTCATGGAGAGGCACCGGCGTGGGCGCGAACTTGAAGTCCATCAGGCCGCGGATAGTCAGCAGGCGTTCGCTTTGGTCGTTGATCGTCTGGGTAAAGGCGTGGAACTCGGACGGCAGGTTGCCGCGGACGGCGTGCTGCAGCTTGGCGATGGATTCCGGCGTCCAGGCATGCGCCTCGCCACGCAGGCGGAAGGCGTAGTCGCCACCGACATCCAGCATGCCCTTGTAGATCGGGTTGGTGCCATAGGCGGCCATGTGACGGGCGACGGCTTCCCCGGCGATTTCGGCGAAGCCCACACCCTCGATCGTCGTGGCGGTGCCGGTGAAGCAGCGTTCGACGAAGGCCGAGGACAGGCCGACCGCGTCGAATATCTGCGCGCCGCAGTAGGACTGGTAGGTGGAGATGCCCATTTTGGACATCACCTTCATGATGCCCTTGCCGACTGCCTTCAGGTAGTTCTTCTTCACCTCGGCGGCGGTCTTTTTCATTTTGGTCTGGACGCGGATCTGCTCCAGCGTTTCGAACGCGAGGTAGGGGTTGATCGCCTCCGCGCCGTAACCGGCCAGGACGCAGAAGTGATGCACTTCGCGGGCTTCGCCGGTTTCCACCACGATGCCCGTGCTCATGCGCAGGCCCTGGCGGATCAGGTGGTTGTGGACGGCGGCGGTGGCGAGCAAGGACGGCACCGGGATGCGGTTTTCGCCCGCTTCGCGATCCGACAGCACCAGGATGGTATAGTCGGCCAGCACCGCCTCGGTGGCTTCCTGGCAGATGCGGGAGATGGCTTTTTCCATCCCCTCCGCCCCTTCGGCGGCGGGCCAGGTGATGTCGATGGTCTGGGTGCGGAAGGCCCCGCCCGCGATATTGTCGATATCGCGGATCTTCTCCAGATCGGTGTTGGTCAGGATCGGCTGGGCGACTTCCAGGCGCAGGAAGTTGCCGGCGCTGTGGCCCAACAGGTTCGGCCGCGGCCCGATGATGGACACCAGCGACATAACCAGTTCCTCGCGGATCGGGTCGATCGGCGGGTTGGTGACCTGGGCGAAGTTCTGCTTGAAGTAGTTGAACAGCAGCTTGGGCTTATCGGACAGCACCGCCAGCGGCGTGTCGGTGCCCATGGAGCCGATCGGATCGTCGCCGTTCGCTGCCATCGGTTCCAGGAAGAACTGGATGTCTTCCTGGGTGTAGCCGAACGCCTGCTGACGGTTCAGCAGTGCCTCGGTGTCGTTGGACAGCGGTGGCGGGCGCTGCTCCTCGCTTTCCGGCAGCGATTCCAGCTTGTATTGGGTCTGCTCCAGCCATTCCGCATAGGGATGTTCGCGGGCGAGTTTCTGCTTGATCTCCGCATCGTCGATGATGCGGCCTTCTTCCAGGTCGATCAGCAGCATCTTGCCGGGCTGCAGGCGCCATTTGCGGACGATTTTCTCCTCCGGCACCGGCAGCACGCCGGATTCGGAGGCCATGATGACATGGTCGTCGTCGGTGATGACATAGCGGGCCGGACGCAGGCCGTTGCGGTCCAGCGTGGCGCCGATCTGGCGGCCGTCGGTGAAGGCGATGGCGGCGGGACCGTCCCACGGTTCCATCAGCGCGGCATAGTATTCGTAGAACGCCTTCCGCTCCGGGTCCATCAGCGGGTCGTGCGCCCAGGCTTCCGGGATCAGCATCATCATCGCATGAGACAGCGAGTAGCCGCCGGCCACCAGGATTTCCAGCGCGTTGTCCAGGCAGGCGGTGTCGGACTGGCCGTGCGGGATGATCGGCCACATCTTGTTCAGGTCCGGGCCGATCAGGTCGGATTCCATCGACCGGCGGCGGGCGTACATCCAGTTGACGTTGCCGCGGACGGTGTTGATCTCGCCGTTATGGGCCAGGAACCGGTAAGGATGGGCCAGCTTCCAGGACGGGAAGGTGTTGGTGGAGAAGCGCTGATGCACCAGCGCCAGAGCCGAGGTGGTCAGGTCGTTGAGAAGATCCAGATAGAAACTGCCAACCTGAGTCGCCAGCAGCAGCCCCTTGTAAACCACCGTCCGGGTGGAGAACGACGGCATGTACAGTTCCGTCACACCGGGGATGTTCCGCTTTTCCGCCAGGCTGCGCAGATTGTTCAGTATCTGCTTGCGGATCGCCAGGATCTTGCGCTCGAACGCATTCTGGTCGCGGATCGACATGTTGGAGGCGACGATCGCCATGCGGATCACCGGCATGGTTTCGATCACCGTCTTGCCCAGGCCGGTCAGGTCTGTCGGCACATCGCGCCAGCCGACCATGGACTGGCCTTCCTTGGCCACGACCTGCTCGAAATGCTGGACGATGTGTTCCCGGGCGGTGGCGTCGCGGGGCAGGAAGCACATGGCGACGGCGTAGCGGCCTGCGGCCGGCAGGGATTTGCCATGCTCCCGTGCCCAGTCGTTCAGCAGCGCATCCGGCATTTGAATCAGTATTCCGGCGCCATCGCCAACCAGCGGGTCAGCCCCGACGGCGCCGCGATGGTCTAGATTTTCCAGGATTTTCAAGCCCTGCGTGATGATATCGTGAGATTTTCGGCCTTTGATATTCACGACGAAGCCCACGCCGCACGCATCGTGCTCGTTTCGGGGATCGTAAAGGCCTTGTCTCACAACCTCTTGCATAGCCACAACTTTCCTTGGCGTAACATGTCTGCCGTCAGGGGGTGCGCGTTCAAGCGCAAGCAACCCTTTTGCCCGTTGCGTGGACAAATGGCAATGATCCTGCCGCACCGCAGCGTAGGAGAATTGACATGGGCGATACAAGAGGGATGCAATGCGGCATCAGCGCCGAATGTGCCAGGAAAAATCGCCGGCCACCCGGCGGGATAAACCGCCGGACCGTGCTGGCCGGCGCCGCCGCACTGCTACCCGCCGCGCACGCCCGGGCCGCGAACACCGCGGCGAGCAGGCTTGCGGCCATCGAACAACGATACGGCGGGCGCCTAGGCGTCGTTATTCTGGATACGGCGACCGGCGCCCGGATGGAACACCGGGCCGACGAGCGGTTCCCGATGTGCAGCGTGTTCAAATTGCTTGCCGTTGCCGCTGTGCTTCGCCGCGTGGACGCCGGCCAGGATAGTCTCGATCGGCGCATATCCTATGGCACTGCCGATCTGCTGTCGTATGCGCCGATCGCGCGGGCCCATGTCGCCGACGGCTTCATGAGCCTGGGCGCGTTGTGTGCGGCGGCGCTGCAATGGAGCGACAACACCGCCGGCAACCTGATCCTGAGCACGATCGGCGGCCCCGAGGGCGGCACTCGCTATGCCCGTTCGGTTGGTGACCGCCTGACGCGGATGGATCGGACGGAGCCCGCGCTTAACACCGCGATTGCCGGCGATCCACGCGACACCACGACACCGCGGGCGATGCTGCGCGACATGCGGGCCATTCTGCTGGGGGCAGCGCTGTCGTCGGCGTCCCGCCGGCAACTGACGGATTGGCTGATCGGCGACCGGGTGGGCGGGCAGCGCCTGCGCGCTGGCATTCCGCCATCGTGGCGCGTTGGCGACAAGACCGGCAGCGGCGACAACGGGACGGCGAACACGGTCGGCATCCTTTGGCCGCCGGATCGCGCCCCAATCCTCGCGTCGGTGTTTCTGACCGGATCGTCGCCTTCGCTGGACACACTGAATGCCGCGCATGCCGACGTCGGGCGGGTGCTGGTCAGCGTCATGTAGCCGCGTTCAGCTTGCAAAGCATGCTGGCACATGGTCCAAGGCGCGGGATCAAGCGATGGCGACCCATATCATGAACAATTCCCTGCCTGATCCCGCCGACACACCCGAACGCATCCTGATCCTGGACTTCGGCAGCCAGGTCACCCAGTTGATCGCGCGCCGGCTGCGCGAATCCGGCGTTTACTGCGAAATCTGGCCGTTCAACGCCTCCGCCGAACGTATTATCGCCTGGAACCCGCGCGGGATCATCCTGTCGGGCGGCCCCGCGTCAGTGCATGAAGCGGTGTCGCCCGTCGCCTCCCCGGCGGTGTTCGAGCTTGGGGTGCCCGTGCTGGGTATCTGTTACGGAGAACAACTGCTGTGCCACCAGCTTGGCGGTGCGGTGGAACCATCGGACCATCGCGAGTTCGGGCGCGCCTATGTCGATATCGCCGCCGATTGCGCGTTGTTTCGCGGCGTGTGGGCGAAAGGCGGGCGCGAGCAGGTGTGGATGAGCCATGGCGACCGGGTGACCCGGCTGCCGCCGGGGTTCCGCGTCGTCGCCACCAGCGAGGGCGCGCCGTTCGCCGCCATCGCCGACGACTCGCGCCGGTTCTATGGCGTGCAGTTTCACCCGGAGGTCGTGCATACGCCGCATGGGGCGCAGTTGCTGCGTAACTTCACCCATGACGTCGTCGGCCTGTCCGGTTCCTGGACCATGGCGGGATTCCGAGCGACGGAAATTGCGAGGATCCGGGCGCAGGTGGGCGGCGGGCGGGTAATCTGCGGGCTGTCGGGCGGGGTGGATTCCTCGGTCGCGGCAGTGCTTATCCACGAGGCGATCGGCGAACAACTGACCTGTATTTTCGTCGATCACGGCCTGCTGCGGATGGGCGAGGCGGACGACGTGATCAAGACGTTCCGCGACCGCTTCAACATCAAGCTGGTGCATCGCGATGCGTCCGACCTGTTCCTGGGCGCGCTGGAAGGCGTGACCGATCCGGAGATCAAGCGCAAGACCATCGGGCGGCTGTTCATCGAGGTGTTCGAGGAAGAGGCCGCCAAGATCGGCGGCGCCGACTTCCTGGCCCAGGGCACGTTGTATCCGGATGTGATCGAAAGCGTCAGCTTCACCGGCGGCCCGTCGGTGACGATCAAGTCGCATCACAACGTCGGCGGCTTACCGGAACGGATGCGGATGCAGTTGGTGGAACCGCTGCGCGAACTGTTCAAGGATGAGGTCCGGGTGCTAGGCCGCGAACTGGGTATCCCGGAGATCATCGTCGGGCGGCACCCCTTCCCCGGCCCCGGCCTGGCGATCCGCATCCCTGGCGCGATCTCTCGGGAGAAGGCGGACATCCTGCGCAAGGTGGACGCGGTCTATCTGGAGGAAATCCGCTCCGCCGGGCTGTACGACGCGATCTGGCAGGCGTTCGCCGTGCTGCTGCCGGTGCGCACGGTGGGGGTGATGGGCGATGGCCGCACCTATGACATGGCGTGCGCACTGCGGGCGGTGACCAGCACCGACGGCATGACGGCGGATGTGTATCCGTTCGAGATGTCGTTCCTGACCCGAGTGGCGGGGCGGATCGTGAACGAGGTCCGGGGGGTGAACCGGGTGACTTACGACATTACGAGCAAGCCGCCGGGGACGATTGAGTGGGAATAGACCTGCTGCGAAAGCAGCCTGATTTTCGGGTGACGCGATCTGGCTGCGAGGTCGCGTTTCCCCATCTCCCGATGTCCGCTCAAAACGGTTCGAACCCCGCTTCGATGTTCACCAGGCCCGCGACGACGGCTGTTTTGGTATGGTGCGTCCGCAGCGGGTTCCGGTAGCGTTCCGACACGATACGGAACCGCTTGCACCGTCCAATGCGGTACTTTACCGCAACGCGGAAGCTGCCGAGGTCCCGGTTGTACTAGTCCTCCTCCTCCGTCAGTTCGCCGTCTTTCGGCTTCTTGTATGGAAAATCGATGTTCGGGTGCTCCTTGTCGTAGCCCTGACAGGCGCCGCCCATATAGAGCCGGATACGATTTGGCAGCTTCTGCCCCTCGCGGCGGGTCAGCCGGGGCGTGCGGCCATGCCACACAGCGGTTTCACCATCGCCTCGGTTCGCTTGATCGCCCGGCATACGGCGCTGCGGTCGACCTTGTAGAAGAAGCCGGGGAACTCCTGCGTCACATAGAAGCGATAATACACCAGCATGACCAGCAGGTGGTCCTCCAGACCGCCGATCTCGTGCGGGCGCCCCGCCTTGACCTTGGCACGCTGCGCTGCGTCCCATGGCGCAGCCGGGCGGCCGAGAATGGGCTGGGCATAGGCGCAGGCTCCTTCGCGTTGAAGGAGTCCCGGGAATCATACATGCCCGTGACCGGGGAACCCCCTATTTCGCGGCAAACAGGCCGCTGTGGGCGAACTTTCGCAACAGGTCTAGTAAATCGGAACAGGGCGAACCCGGGCCGCATGGGCGCTCGGTGGTTCCGAACCGCACGGTTTCCTTGACTGGGTAACCGTTCCGGGGTGTTATCGGTTCGGTAATCGGGGAAACAACGATGCGCCTTGGACTTGTTGGGATCGCCTTCACCGCGACCCTGGCCGGTTGTGCCGTGCCGGGTCAGTATCCGGCCGTACCGGTCGCGTCGCCGCCGGCCGCCGCCGCCCCGGTATTCGCGACTCAGCTAGCGGGTCCGTCCACCTTCCTGGCGCCCATGCC
>JAJZEV010000240.1 GCA_021805665.1 Pseudomonadota bacterium | reverse complement strand
GTCTCCCTCATGTTTTCGCTTGGCCCGAACATTGCTTGATCAGCTGGCAACCGTCTGAAACTGGTTCGGACGCAGGAGAGCGTGTTGCCCATCGTCCCCAGCACCGTCCCCAGCACCGGGCACAGCGGCGGCCCCGCCGAAATCGCACCGGCCCCGCCGGCCGCTGCTTCAGAGGCAGCGGCCGGCGGGGCGACGTTCGGCCAGATACTGCACGCCGCACAAGGTCAGGGACCGGCTGCTTCAGCCAGCGTGCCCATGGAACATCCGGCGGCAGTGCCAGTCCCGCCGGCGCTTCCGGTGCCG
Source organism: Pseudomonadota bacterium (assembly GCA_021805665.1). Taxonomy (GTDB): domain Bacteria; phylum Pseudomonadota; class Alphaproteobacteria; order Acetobacterales; family Acetobacteraceae; genus Rhodopila. The sequence continues at coordinate 3,262 of JAJZEV010000240.1, read as the reverse complement.
CGCGACCCGCTGCCTGCATCGCCCGAACAACTGATCCAGCGGGCAAAAGCGCCGGGGCACCAGAAGAACGAGCGGCCGTCTAAAAAGACCGCTTCCAATCAAGCCGGCGCGCACAGCAACGACTCCACGATCCCTGTGAGCTTCGCCCCGATCCCGGTCACTGCCCCGCCCCCGGCCATGGCAGCGGACCAGGCCCCGTCCCTGCCGAACGCAACGGGGGCGCCGCGTGCTTCGGGGGGAGAGATTTCGCCCCGGACATCGGAACCGGCGGCTGGACAGACCAGAAACCAGCCGCTGGTGCCGGCCGACACGACGATGGTGCCTGATCCAGCCGGGACGCAGTCCCCGCCCGCTTTACACGCCAGCCCCCCGCTCCAGCCCAGCATATCCGGGCCGGCCAACACGCTGCCGGCCGGCCTCGGCGCGCAGCCCGCCGCCCGTGCAATGCCTCCGCCGCTTCATGGCCTGACGGGCACATCCTTCACCGCGGCGGCGAGCCGGACAGACCCCAAAGCAGCACCCCGCACCGATGCCGCGGGTCCGTCCGCCAGTCCCAACGGACCCGTTGCGGCAGTCCCGCTCATGGCCGAACCGCAGCCGCTAACACCCATGATCCCGGCAGCGGCGGTACCCGCCGGAACCCCGGCCCACCAGGCATTGCCGGCCGCCCAAGTGGCACCCGCGCTGGCGACCCTGGCAAAGGCCCCGGACGGGACGCAGCAGATGACCGTCCGGCTGAACCCGGACCAGTTGGGTATGGTGCAGATCCGGCTCGACCGGACACCCTCGGGCGCGACGCATATCCAGATCCTGGCCGACCGGCCAGAGACGCTCCAAGCGCTGCAACGCGACCAGCCGGCTTTGCACAAGACCTTGGACGACGCCGGCATTCCCGGCGCCGGCCGAACGATGGTCTTCCATGACACCCCGCGTGCGGAAACCCCGGCCACCAGCCCCGGTGGTTCTTCGCAGGGCGGCGCAACGCACAATCCGGCGGGCAGAAGCTGGTCCAACGGACAAGGCGGGGCATCAGGCGGCGCGCAGGCAGACGATCGCGGCGGACCCAGACGCGGCGGCTACCCCGCCAGGGGCACCGGGCTGGAGGCCAACACGCGCACCACCCCGGGGGTGACCGGAACCAACGCCCCCAGCACAACCATTTACCGAATCGGGCTGAATATTACCGCCTGAACATTTTTACCGGAGCACTATCGATGTCTGGAACCGTTTCTTCGCCTTCAGCCGCGGCATCTTCCTCATCCTCCGCCGCCATCGCTCAGGCCGGCACATCCGCACTGGGCAGCCTCAGCGGCAACTTCTCCAACTTCCTGTCGCTGCTGATGACGCAGTTGCAGAACCAGGACCCGACCACACCGATGGATTCCAGCCAGTTCACCAGCGAACTGGTTCAGTTCACCAGCGTGGAGCAGCAGATCAGCACCAACAGCGACCTGACCCAGCTCATCCAGTTGACCCAGGCCAGCCAGGTCGAACAGTCGGCATCGCTGATCGGCAAGCCCGTCACCGTTTCCGGCACGCAAATGTCGTTGCAGAACAGTTCAGGAACGATCAACTTCAACACCGCCACGGCGGAACCCGTCGCCATCGCGGTGTACAACAGCTCCGGCACACAGGTGCAGACCGCGTCGCTGACCTCCGCCGCCGGCGCCAACACCTGGAACTGGAACGGTCAAAGCGCCTCCGGCCAGGCAATGCCCGACGGCGCCTATACCGTTACGGTTACAGCACTCGGGGCGAACAATACGTCATCCAACGTGCCGTTCACCACCACCGCTACCGCCACCTCGGTTCAGAACAACAGCGGCACGGTCGAGATCCAGATGGGCGGCCTGACCCTGCCGTTCAGCGCCGTGCAGTCGGTAGGCCACTAGCCGGCGAAAGCGGGAGCATCGCATGGGCAACATCGGACGCATGATGGCCTGGAACATCGAACAGCCGGGCGCGTCGCCGGCCGAACCGGATGGTTTCATCGATGCACTGACCGGCGGCGGTGACAGCCGCCTGGTCATCGATCGACTAAGCGGGGTCAACAAATACCTGTGCCCGCCGGTACCGGCGCCGGACCTTGTGTGCGTGTCCTCCTGTACCGCCTCCCCTATCGCGCCCGCGGCGTTCTGGCACTGTGCGGAAACCTTCGTCCGCCTGAACAGCGCCGCGTCCCCCGGGGACGAATGGGCGGGCTTGCACCGGCAGATCGAAACCCGGCTGCTGGCCTGTTTCGGCGCGACCGGACTGGCGCACGCGATCCTGTGTCCGTCCGGAACGGATGCCCTGCTGACCGCCGCCCTGCTGCTGGCCGGCGAACAGCCGGGTTCGGCTGTCACCGCGATCCTGCCGCAGGCTTCCGAAACCGGTTCGGGTGTCCCACGGGCAGCGAGCCTGCGCCAGTTCGACGGGCCAGCGGCATCGGGTCTCCCGCCGATTGATTGCGCCGCCCGGATTGTCGAGATCGCACTCCGCTATCCGGACGGAACGCCCATCGACGACGACCGGGTCGCGGAGGCGTTCAAGGCCGCCGCTTCCGCCGCCACGGACCGCCCGGTCGTGTTTCTGACCCATGGCACCAAGACCGGCCTGATCGCCCCGACGATCCCGCCAGCCGGATCGGACGTCATCGTCGATGCCTGTCAGGGGCGGATCGCACCCGAAACAGTGGCCCGATATCTGCGCCGCGGCTGGCCCGTGGTTGTCACCGGGTCCAAGTTCTTCGGCGGGCCCGCGTTCTCTGGCGCGGTGCTGTTTCCCACAGCGCACGGGGCAGCCCGAACGCCAGTACCAGCCAACCCCGGCATGCTTCTGCGTTGGCTGTCCGCGCTGGATACGATGGAGGCATTCGCCGCCATCGGCGGCCAGTGTGCCGGCCTCATTCAGGCACAACGCCAGGCCATCGAAGCCGGCATCGCCGCAACGCCCAACGCGGTTCCTATGCCAGGTCTGTCGACACAGGGTTCCGGATGGAGCGATTCACCGACGATCTTCAGCTTCGCGCTGCGCTCGAGAAGTGGACACCTGCTGACGGCCGCAGAACTGCGGCCGATTTACACCCGCTTGGCCCGATCCGGCGTTCTGTTGGGCCAACCCGTCGAATTCGGCCGCTTCGGCGCCCTTCGCATCGCCATCGGCGCTCGGGATACGCTTCCCGCGGCCACAGCGAACCAGCGTCTGCCGGATGTGTTCGCCGCACTGCGGGAGGAGGCTGTATTCTGACCATTTCAGGTAGCGCCCGGGGGCAGTGGTGCCA
>JAJZEV010000329.1 GCA_021805665.1 Pseudomonadota bacterium | reverse complement strand
ATGTGCGGGGTGACGCCGGAGAGCGGGAGAGGGCGCGCATCCGTACCGGATCGTTTACCGGCCCGACCTCCGGCCTGGCGCCCGGCAACGTGCAGGCCAATCTGGTGATTCTGCCGAAGGCGCTGGCTGGCGATTTCCTGCGGTTCGCCGTGGCCAACCCGAAGCCGTGCCCGATCCTGGCGGTGTCCGAACCGGGCGATCCGCATTTTCTGACGCTGGGGGCGGAGCTGGATATCCGCACCGACATCCCGCGCTACCGGGTCTGGCGGAACGGGGAACTGATCGCCGAACCCACCGACGTGCGCGACGTATGGCGCGACGATCTGGTCAGCTTCGCGATCGGCTGCTCATTCTCCTTCGAGGAAGCGCTGATCGAGGACGGCATCGAGGTTCGCCACATCTCCCGCGGGTGCAATGTGCCGATGTACCGGACCAATATCCCGTGCATTTCGGCCGGGGTGTTCCACGGCCCGCTGGTGGTGTCGATGCGCCCGCTGAAGCCGGCGGATGCAATCCGAGCGGTGCAGATCACCTCGCGGTTCCCGTCGGTGCATGGGGCGCCGGTGCATCTTGGCCTGCCCGGATCGATCGGCATCGCGGACATCGGCAAGCCGGATTACGGCGATGCCGTGCCGATCGCGGCGGATGAGATTCCGGTGTTCTGGGCGTGCGGGGTGACGCCGCAGGCGGTAATCGCACAGGTGAAGCCGGCGTTCTGCATCACCCACGCGCCGGGAAGCATGCTGATTACCGATCTGCGGAACACGTCCCTGTCGGTTCTGTGACGCCGACCGACCGGATCGATCGGATCGAGGCCGCGATCCACCAGGGCGTCGGCCGGGGGATGGACGCCGTGTTCCAGGCAACGGCTGGCGGCCTGTGGCGTGCGACGTCCGCGCTGGCCGCATCCCCCGCGCCGGCAATCGGCCTGATCACGGGGTTTTTCATTCCCGGCGCCGATCCCCCGGCGGCCGAAACCGACGGTCCGGCCGGTGCCGCGCTGCTGGCGATGGCTTTCCATCGGTCGGGCTTGGATTGCCGCCTGGCGACCGACACGATTTGTGCGTCGGCCTGTCAGGCGGCGCTGGCCGCGGCCGGGGTGCCGGATGTGCCGATCGACACCGCCGAACCGAACCAGCCGGTCGGCGCGATCGTCGATCTGTGGCGGCGGCAGGGCATCGATTGGGTAATCTCCATCGAGCGATGCGGTTCGGCGTCCGATGGACGGACCTACAACATGCGCGGTGCGGATATCTCCGCGTTCGCCGCGCCGTTGGATCGCCTTTTCAGCGCCGGTCCCTGGCGCACGATCGGCATTGGGGACGGCGGGAATGAGGTGGGCATGGGGCTGTTGCCCGGGTCGCCGATCGCCGGACACGTTCCGTTGGGCGAGGCGATCGGGTGCGTCGTGCCCGCCGACTTTCCGATCGCCGCCGGCGTATCGCACTGGGCCGCCTATGCCGTGCTGGCTGCATTGTCGCTTCAACGTCCGGACTGGCGCGCCGCGATGGAAGCCGCGCTACAGCCAGCCTTGGATCGCCTTGTGGTTGAAGCCATGGTGCGGGAGGGGCCCGCCGTCGATGGTGTGTCGTTGCGGCGGGAGGCGACGATCGACGCGCTGGCGATGGACGTCCACCATCGTGTTCTGGCGTCGATCCGGGCGCTGATACCAGCTTAGGATCGGCGGAGAATAGGCCGCTTCGAAGTATCCTCAGCCGCCGGAGACCGAGGTGTGCCGATCGACGCCAGCGCCTGCTCGGCCGAGATCACGTCGCAGTACTTGAACTGCAGGTCGAACAGGGCGGCGGCATGCGACATCTCGATCCGGTCGAACACGGCTTCCTCGATGACCTGCATCTTGTAGCCGTGTGCGACGCCATCGACGCAGGTGGCGCGCACGCAGCCGCTGGTGCTGTTGCCGCAGACCAGCAGGCTGTCCACGCCCAGATTGCTCAGAATCAGCGGCAGATTGGTGAAAACGAAGCAGCTTGGCGTCTGCTTCTCGATCAGCAGGTCGCCGGGCTGCATCGCGACCTCGGGCGGGATTTCGGACTTCGCGTTGGCGATGCTGAAATTGTGGCCGGGGTCGGCGAAGGGCAGGCCGGATTCCGGGCGGAAAACGTGCTTGGAGTAGATCACCGGCATCCCTGCCTGCCGAGCGGCGGCGAGCAGAACCTGCTGCACCGGGATCGCCTTCCAGGCATGCGGGCCGCAGGCGCCGGAGTATTCGTCCATTTGCTCGTAGATTGGCTTGTCGTGCCCGCAGGCGGTCATTTGCATATCGACCACCAACAGCGCCGCCTTGCGGCCGAGGCCGTTCAGCTTGCGCTTCGGCCAGCCGGCGGAGACCTTCCGGTCGTCCTCGGTCAGGAAGCGGTCCCACACACGTTCCATGGGGCGGGTCATGCGGCTTGCCTTATATGGGTGCGGCTTTGCATCAGCGGCTGGATGTACTGGCCGAACTGCTCCATGCCGATGACGAAGTCGTCGAAGGTCAGCATAAGGCCGGACAGGCCGGGGGTTTCCGCGATCTGGTCCAGCATGCGGGCGACGCTGGCGTAGCTGCCGACCAGCTTCAGCAAGCCGGTCGGGATCGGCCGGCCCGCCGCTGCCTGGTTCGCCACCATGCGCGCGACGGTGGAGGTGCTGGGGGCGTTCTTGTCCGCCGTTGCCTGGCCGCGCTGCCACTCCAGGGCCTCCAGGTCCGTGCCGGCCACGTAGTGCTCCCACTTCGCGAACGCCGCCTCGTCGGTTTCGGCCGCGATCACCATCAGCAGGGCGAAGGCGCCGACCTTGCGGCCGGTCCTGGCGACGGCGGCCATCAGGCGGGCGACGGGCTCGCGCACCTTCTCCGGCTCATTCAGGCCGCCGGAGCCGACGAAATTGTAGTCGCAGTGCTCTGCCACGAACTGCATGCCGCGGTCGGAGGAGTTGGCGCCGACAATCTCCACCCCCGGCGACGGCAGCGGCGACAGGCGGCAGTCGTCCATCTTGAAGAACTCGCCTTGGAAGTCGGAGCGGCCGGTGTCCATCAGTTGGCGCATGACCGTGACGTATTCGGAGACATAGTCGTAGCGGCGGGCGAAATGGGCATCGCCCGGCCAGAGGCCCATTTGTTGGTATTCCTTGGGCTGCCAGCCGGTCACGATGTTCACGCCGATGCGGCCCGGGGCGACACTGTCGATGGTGGATACCATGCGCGCGACCAGCGCTGGCGGCATCGTCAGCACGGCGACGGAGGCGAACAACTGGATCCGCTTCGTTACCGATGCGATCGCGGACATCAGAGTGAACGCCTCCAGATTGTGGTCCCAGTACTCGCTGGGACCGCCGAAGCCGCGCAGCTTGATCATCGCCAAGGCGAAATCCATGCCGTAATGCTCTGCCTGCTGGACCACCGTGCGGTTCAGGTCGAAGCTGGGCATGGTCTTCGGGGAGGTGGTGGAGATCAGCCAGCCGCGGCTGCCGATGGGGACGAATACGCCTATCTTGGTCATGATGCTCTTTTCGTTCGCGTTGTCGCGTGGTGACGGCCGTTTAGCAAACATCCTGCCGTTGGCGCCGCGGGGCCGGTGCGGATGGTGCGGATGGTGCGGTTTACATGGTATTGGCGATGCATTCGGTTTTCAGCGGGTTTCGTGCCGAAGTTGAGTGGAAAAGCCGGTCGTGGGCCAGAAGCCCGGAGACAGTCGATGCGCTGGGAACTTGGTACGGGTCTGTGGATCATACCCGCGCCTGGAACGGCCGCCCCAGCATGGCCGGCCGGTGCAGCCTGATCCGCCGAGCATCGCGGGAAATCAGTACCAGCACCACCACGGTGCCGATATAGGGCACCGCCGACAGCAAGGCGGACGGCACCGCGACACCCAGCGCCTGCACATACAGCGACAGATACATCAGCGCGCCGAAGAACCACGCCCCGATCAGCAGCCAGAACGGCCGCCACGCGGAGAATGTGACCAGCGCCACCGCCACCCAGCCCCGGCCAGCCGTCATGTCCTGCGCCCATAACGGAGTATAGGCCAGCGACATATAGGCGCCCGCCAGCCCGGCCAGCGCGCCGCCGAACGCCACGGCGGCATAGCGGATCGGTATCACCGCATAGCCCAGCGCGTGCGCCGCATCGTGCGAGTCGCCCACCGCGCGCAGGATCAGCCCCAGATGGGTGGACCGGATGCACCATGCCACCACCGCCAGGATCGCCAGTGCCAGGTAAACCAGGATGTCGTGCCCGAAAATGACCGGCCCCAGCACGGGAATATCCGACAGCACCGGGAGATGGATCTTGGGCAGCGTCGGCGCCGGGATGCCGACATAGCCTGCCCCCACCAGCGCGCTGAAGCCCCGCCCGAAAATTGTCAGTGCCAGCCCGGTCGCGGTCTGGTTCGCCTGTAAGGTCAGCGAAACGACCGCGAACAGCATCGACAGCGCGATCCCGGCCGCCACGGCGGCCAGCACGCCCAGAGAGGTGATTCCGGTCTGATTCGCCGTAGCGAACCCGGCGATGGCGCCTGCCAGCATCATGCCCTCGACGCCCAGGTTCAGGACGCCGACCTTCTCCACGATCAACTCCCCCGTCGCGGCCAGCAGCAACGGGGTGGAGGCGGCGATGGTGCTGACGAGAAACGCAACCAGCAGAGCGGTCATCGGACGGCCTTGGCGTGAGAGGGTACCCAGCGGAACCGGTTCAGCAACAGGATGTCGCAGCCCAGCAGGTAGAACAGCAGGATGCCCTGGAAAATTCCGGTGACGGCGTTCGGCAGGCCCAGGTCGATCTGCGCGGCATCGCCGCCCAGGTAGGTCAGCGCCAGCAGCAGCCCGGCCGGGATCACGCCCAGCGGGTTCAGCCGGCCCAGGAACGCAACGATAATCGCGGTGAATCCGTAACCGGGCGACAGAGTGGTGGTGAGCTGGCCCAACGTTCCCGTCACCTCCAGCAGCCCGGCCAGCCCGGCCAGCCCGCCGCTGATCAGCATGGCGATCCACACCAGCCGGTTTTCGCGGAACCCGGCGAATTTGGCGGCGCGCGTGGCCTGGCCCAACACACGAAACTGGAAGCCCAGCAGCGATTTCTCCAGCATGAACCACAAGCCGATGGCGATCAGCGGCGCAAGCAAGATACCGATATGGACGTTGGTATCCTCGATCAGCCGGGGCGCCAGCGCGGTGTCGGAGAACAAGGCGGTCTGCGGGAAGCCGAATCCCTGCGGGTCCCGCCAGGGGCCGGTGACGAGGTACACCAGCAGATACTGGGTGATATACGCGAACATCAGGCTAGTCAGGATTTCGTTGGCGTTGAACCGGATGCGCAACCAGGCCACCAGTCCGCCGCTGGCCATGCCGCCCAGGGTGCCCGCGATTACCATGGCCGGGAACAGCACGTAGGCGGGCGCATCGGGAAACGCCAGCGCGATCCCGCCGCCGCAGATCGCCCCCAGGGTGAACTGCCCGTCGGTGCCGATGTTCCAGACATTGGCGCGATAGGCCAGCGACAGCCCGACGCCCATCATGATCAGCGGGGCGGCCTTCACCACCAGCGCCTCGAATCCGTCCTGCCGCAGTAATGGTGCGATCAGGAAGGTATAGACCGTCAGCCCGGCGGGCCGGCCCATGGCCATGAAGATCAGGCCGGACGTGGCGCCAGTCAGCAACAAGGCCAGAACCGGCGAGGCATAGCGCCAGAACCGCGACTCATAGCCGCGGGCTTCGATTTTAAGCATGGGCGGCAGCCTCCGTCATGGCGGCGACATTCAACACGTCGATGAACGGCAGGTGGCTTCCGTCAACTGCTTCGCCCTTGCCGCCATAGACCTCAAGCAACCGCCATCTCCCCGGCTGCCGCGGGTGCCGAACCGCCGCCCATCAGCCGGCCGATCGATTCCACCGTGGCATCGCGCGTCAGCACCGGTGCGGATACGCGTCCGCCGGCGATCACCGCGATCCGGTCCGCCAGCACGAAAATCTCGTCCAGGTCCTGGGAGATAATCATCACCGCCGCCCCGCCCGCCGCCAGCGCCATGATCGCCTCGTGGATCGCCAGCGCCGCCCCGGCATCCACACCCCAGGTCGGCTGGTTGATCGCCAGCACCGCCGGTTCCTGCAAAACCTCCCGCCCCACCAGGAATTTCTGCAAATTCCCGCCCGACAGCGACCGCGCCTGCGCCTTCGGTCCGGTGGTGCGAACGTCGAACACCTTGATGATATTTTCCGCGAACGCCGCGGTCTTTTTCGTATCGATCACCCCGAAACGAACCAGCGCACGCCGGGTGAAGCCGGACAAAAAGGCGTTTTCCGCCAGTGTCATGGTCGTCACCGCGCCATGGCCGTTGCGCTCCTCCGGAACGAAGCAGCCGTGGATACGCCGCCGGTCGTGGGGCCCCATATGGCCGGCGGGGACGCCGTCGATCAGCACGCTATCCGGTTTGCCCGCCAGGATTTCGCCCGACAGCGCGTCCATCAGCTCGCTCTGCCCGTTGCCGGCGATACCCGCGATGCCCAGTATTTCGCCGCCCTTCAGCGACAGGGAAATGTCCTTCAAGTCCGTCCCGAAATGGTTGGGCGACCGGATCGTCAGCTTGTTCAGCACCAGCCGGGACGGCGCCGAACTCGGTGCCAGCGGCCGCGGCGTCGGCGCATGCAGGTCCATGTTAATCATGATTTCCGCCAGTTCCTTGACGGTCTTTTCCGCGGGGATCACCCGGGCGACGTTCTTGCCCAGCCGCATGATCGTCGCGGCGGAGCACAGCGCGCGCACTTCCTCCAGCTTGTGGCTGATATACAGGATCGAACAGCCCTCGGCCGCCAGCCGCCGCAGCGTCACGAACAGTTTCCGCACTTCCGACGGCGTCAGCACCGACGTCGGTTCGTCCATGATCAGCAGTTTGGGGTTTTGCAGCAGGCAGCGCACGATTTCAATCCGCTGGCGTTCGCCCACCGAAAGATCGTGCACCACGCGGTCGGGATCCAGCGGCAGGCCGTATTCGTTGGAAATCCGGACGATCCGTTCGCGCAGGCCCACGCGCTCCCGCGCCGACCCCAGGCCCAGCGCGATGTTTTCCTGAACCGTCAGCGCCTCGAACAGCGAGAAGTGCTGAAACACCATGCCGATCCCAAGGCGCTGCGCATGGCCGGGATTCTGGATGGCGACCTTCCGGCCGTCCCAGACGATGTGGCCCTCATCCGGTTTCACCACGCCATAAATGATCTTCACCAGCGTGCTTTTGCCGGCGCCGTTTTCGCCCAGCAGGGCGTGGATCTGATTGCGCTCGACCGTCAGCGAGACATGGTCGTTCGCGAGGCAGCCGGGATATTGCTTGGTCATCCCGGTCATCGTCAGCAATGGACCGGACGGGGCGGCGTCAGTCATGACAGCACTCGCGGTTATGGATTACGGGTGCAACGAAAAGGGGGCGGGCAGCGCCCGCGCCCCTTCGTTCGCCCGATGCCGGGGCGTGCTTCGGATATCCGGCGATGCAGTCCCGGGCGATCACGGTCTAGGTCAGCTTGCCGTCCACGCCCTGGACCAGCCACTGCATCCCCGACAGCGCGCCATCGTCCATCGCCGTGCCGGCCGCGATCTTCACCGCGCCGCTCTGATCCTCGATCGGCCCGACGAACACCTTGTTCTTGCCGGACTTGATATCGTCCACCGTTGCGGTTGCCAGGGTCGCCACATCGGCCGGCATGTTGGTGAACGGCGACATCGCCAGCATACCGCTGTCGAAACCGCCCCAGGTGTCGGTGCTCTTCCAGGTGCCGTCCAGTACGTCGCCGATGCGCTTGATGTAATACGGACCCCACATGTCGGTGCTGGCGCTCAACTGGGTGTCCGCGGCGAATTTCGACATGTCGGTGGACTGGCCGAACGCCTTCACCCCGCGGCTGGCGGCGGCCTGCAACGGTGCCGGCGAGTCTGTGTGCTGGGTGATGATATCGCAGCCCTGGTCGATCAGCGCCTTGGCGGCATCGCCTTCCTTCGGCGGATCGTACCACGAATCGATCAGCACGATTTTCATCCGGGCTTTCGGGTTGACCGACTGCATGCCCAGCATGAAGGCGTTGATGCCCTGCACGACTTCGGGCACCGGGACCGAACCGACGTAACCGGCCAGTCCGGCCTTGCTCATTTTACCGGCGATCACGCCCTGAACGTAGCGCGCCTGATAGAAGCGGATGTTGTAATCCGCCACGTTCGCGGTGCGCTTGTAGCCCGTGGCATGTTCATAGAACACGTCCGGGTGCTTCTTGGCCGAGTTCAGCACGTAATTCATGTAGCCGAACGAGGTCGCGAAAATCAGCTTGTGGCCCTGGTTGGCCAGATCGTTCAGCACTTTTTCGGAATCCGGACCCTCGGGCACGTTCTCCACGTAAGTGGTTTTGATCTTGTCGCCGAAATGCTCGACCGCTGCCTTGCGCGCGATGTCGTGCTGGTAGGTCCAGCCGAAATCCCCGACCGGGCCAAGGTAGATGAAGCCGACCTTCAAGGGATCGGTCGCATTCGCCGACCCGATCAGACCTGGCAGCGCTGTCGCCGCCGCACCGGCGCCGAGCAGTCGGGTGAATTGACGTCTTAGCATGCTGAACTCCGTGGACCTGGAAGCGGATTGCGACAAAGCTGAATGCTGCCCCGGCCGTCACGCGGCCGCATTTCCCCTTCCTCACGAACCCGTGACAGTTTGTTATGCAAATGGCAGGCCAAACAAGGGGGGGTTACCAAAATCCTTCATGCACCGTTCGGCATTCGTCCTCCAGCAGGGGGCCAACGACTTCGACCTTGCGTTGCCCGGCGGCCAGCACTGTGCGGCATGGCAAATCCATCGTCAGATTGTCGGGATGCGGTCCGATCAGGTCTTTCATCGCCCGTTCCGACAGGCCGAACACCACCCGTCCGATGCCGGCCCAATACGCCGATCCGGCGCACATCGCGCATGGTTCCGCGTTGGAAACCATCGTGCATCCGGCCAGGAACGCCGCCGGATAGGCCAGGCTGGCGCGTGTCATCAGCACCCGTTCGGCATGGCCGGTGCGGTCGCCGGTGTCGCCATGCGTGTTGCCCTGTTCCATCAGGATCGCGCCGTCCGGCCCGACCAGAATGGCCCCGAACGGATGGTTGCCGGCGCCCCGGGATTCCCGCGCGATCTCGTTGGTACGGCGGACATAGTCCTCGTCGGTCTTCATCGGCTGCTCCGGTGGCGTGGGCTAAAAGCATGCACGGACGATGAAATGGTAAGCATCATGCGGCTGCCATGGCGGCGTTCACATGGCTGCGCGTCTTCATCAGCGGCTGGATGCGCTGGCCGAACTTATCCATGCCTTCCACGAAATCGTCGAAGGTCAGCATCACCCCGCTGACCCCCGGCACGGTGGCATACAGGTCCAGCAGTGCGGCGATGCGCTCGTACGATCCGATCAGGGCGCCGTGCATCGTCGGCATGCGGTTGCGCACCTTTTCGGTGAACCGTCCGGCGGCGGCGAATTTATCGGCGTTCGGGTCGGCAGCGGCCTGCGACTGCCGCCAGCCCAGTGCCTCCAGGTCGATGCCGTCGCGGTAATGCTCCCATTTCGCGAACGCGGCGGCGTCGGTTTCCTCGGCGATCACCATCATCACCACCAGCGCCCCGCAATCGCGACCGGTCTTCGCATTGGCTGCCACCAGCCGTTCCGTGCTGGGTGCCACCGCGAGAGGATCGTTGATGCCGAAGCTGGAGCAGAAGTTGAAATCGGCATGGGCCGAGGCGAACGCGGTTCCGCTGTCGCTCTGTCCCGCGCAGATCAGCGGTATGCGGGTGGTGGGCATGGGCAGGCAGCGGCAATCGTCCATATGGAAGAAGTCGCCCTTCAGGTCGCACCGGCCGGTGTCCCACAGGTCCCGCATGATGGCGACGTATTCGGCGCAATAGTCGTAGCGGCGCAGATGGTGGGCCTCGCCGGGCCAGATACCCATTTGCGAGTATTCCTTCTCCTGCCAGCCGGTGATCATGTTCAGGCCGAAACGGCCGTGCGAAATGCTGTCGATCGTGACCGCCATGCGTGCGGCGATGGCTGGCGGGACGGTTAAAACCGAGCAGGTGGCGAACAACTGGATACGCTTGGTGACGGCAGCGAGTCCGGCCATCAGGGTAAAGGAGTCCAGATTGTAGTCCCAGAACTCCGACGGGCCACCAAAGCCACGCAGTTTGATCATCGAAAGTGCGAAGTCCAGACCGTAACGTTCGGCCTGTTCGACAACGGTGCGGTTCAGGTCGAACGAGGGTTTGAATTGCGGGGAGGTTGTCGAAATCAGCCAGCCATTGTTGCCGATGGGAATGAAGACGCCAACCCGCATGACTACGCTCCTGGATTTGACTGTACCGCGATTGCCGGGCGCCGGACGTTGCGTTGCTGTCCCGCCGCCACTCCCGGCCGAGGGGCCGTTGCGAGACTGGCTGCAACAGCGGATACGCAACGAAATGGGTGCGTCATTACATCTGTCCACCTATTCGATCCCGTGGTGGAGTATCGGTTCGTAGTGCGTGGCTTGCGTCAAGCCCGAATCGCGTGGATCGACAGCCCGTGCGCGATTTTTGCCCATTCATTCCACCCCGCATAATCCCGGTACCGCCGCCCCCGCTTGGTCTCCGCCGCCAGGATGACCTGCCCGTACCTCGCCAAATTCAGATATGGATCCGCCCCTTTCGGTCTTTCGGGTCAGGACGCACGCCCCAAGCGCATGAAGCCGACGATCATCGTCCGCTTAGCGGTCTTCAAATTCGCCGGGACACCGCGCATAGTGGTGCCAACGTCCACAAGGAAACATGCCAATGCGCAGCGCCGTCATCGTCTCCACCGCCCGCACGCCGATCGGCCGGGCCTACCGGGGCGCTTTCAACGATACCCAAAGCCAGGCCCTCGGCGGCCACGCCATCGCCCATGCGGTGAAGCGCGCCGGCATCGACCCGGCGGAGGTCGAGGACGTGATCATGGGCGCCGCACTCCAGCAGGGCGCGCAGGGTTTCAACGTCGCGCGCCAGGCGGCGTTGCGTGCCGGCCTGCCCGACAGCGTGGCGGGCATGTCGGTGGACCGGCAATGTGCATCGGGCCTGATGGCGATCGCCACCGCCGCCAAGCAGATCGTGGATGACGGCATGCAGATCGCGGTCGGCGGCGGCCTGGAATCGATCTCCCTGGTCCAAACCAACGCGGTGAACCGCAGCCGGGCACAGGACCCGGACCTGCTGGATCGGGTGCCGGGCCTGTATATGATGATGATAGAAACCGCCGAACTGGTCGCCGACCGCTATAAGGTCTCGCGCGACGCCCAGGACGAATACGCCCTGCGGTCCCAGCAGCGCACCGCCGCCGCCCAGCAGGCCGGGCGCTTCGATGATGAGATCGTGGCCATGCCGACCGACATGCTGGTGACCGACAAGGCGACCGGCGAAACCAGCCACAAGAAAGTCGCGATCGCGAAGGATGAGGGCAACCGTCCCGAAACCTCGCTGGACGGCCTGAACAGCCTCAAGCCGGTGTTCGCCAATGGTCAGGTGGTGAAGCAGGGGAAATTCATCACCGCCGGCAATGCCTCGCAGCTTTCCGACGGCGCCTCGGCCTGCGTTCTGATGGAGGCGGCCGAAGCCTCCCGCCGCGGGCTGCACCCGCTTGGCATCTATCGCGGGATGGCCGTCGCCGGCTGTGCGCCGGACGAGATGGGCATCGGGCCGGTGTTCGCGGTGCCGAAGCTGTTGGCGAAGCACGGGCTGACCGTCGATGACATCGGCCTGTGGGAACTGAACGAGGCGTTTGCCTGCCAGGTGCTGTATTGCCGCGACCGGCTGGGCATCGATCCGGATCGGCTGAACGTGAACGGCGGTGCGATTTCCATCGGCCATCCCTATGGCATGTCCGGCGCCCGCATGACCGGCCACGCGCTGATCGAGGGCAAGCGTCGAGGTGCCAAATATGTCGTCGTAACCATGTGCGTCGGCGGCGGCATGGGCGCGGCCGGCCTGTTCGAGGTGGCCTGACCATGACCGTCGATCCGCAAATCCAGATGCTGCTGGACCTGGGCTCCAAGCTGCCGCCGTTGCACACGCTGTCGGTGGCCGACGCCCGCATCCAGTTCGGCGCGCGCGATTTCCCCGGGTTGCGCAAACCCGCGGTCGCCAGCGTGGTGAACCGCGATATGCAGGGGCCAGGCGGCTCGCTGGGCTTGCGGGTTTATACCCCGCTGGGCGACGGCCCGTTTCCGCTGATGGTGTTCTTTCATGGCAGCGGGTTCGTGGTGTGCAGCCTGGATACGCATGACGGCATGTGCCGCAACCTGTGCGCCGGCACCGGCTGCGTCGTGGTGTCGGTGGACTACCGGCTGGCCCCGGAACACAAATTCCCCGCCGCGCCGGATGACTGTCTGGCGGCGACCCGTTGGGCGGTGGCAAACGCGGCGGCGCTGGGGGCCGATCCTGGACGGGTGCTGGTGGCGGGCGACAGCGCGGGCGGCAATCTGGCGGCTGTCACCGCGATCCGTATCCGCGAGGAGGGCGGGCCGAAGCTGATCGGGCAGCTGCTGATCTACCCGGTCACCGACTATTATGATTCGGGCATGCCCTCGATGACCGAGAACGCGGAGGGGTACGGCTTGGGCCGCGATGGCATGATCTGGTTCTGGAACCACTATCTGGCCGATCCGTCGCATGGGGCGCATCCGCACGCCAGCCCGTTCCGCGTCGGCGACCTGTCAGGGTTGCCGCCGGCCCTGGTGGTCACCGCGCAATACGATCCGCTGCGCGATGAAGGTGAGGCCTATGCCGTTCGTCTGCGGGAAGCCGGCGTGCCCACGGAGATGAAGCGGTGGGACGGCGTCAATCACGGGTTCTTCTTCTGGCCGGGCGTAGTGGACCGGGCGAGTGCGGCAATGGATGAGGCGTGCGCGTGGGTGCGGTCCATCGTAACGGCGTAAGCCCTGCCCGGCCGGTGGCGGTAGGGGACTGCCGCCTCGGCACGGAGGTTTTGTCCGGTTACCCCGCAGGGTCTTCTTCGTCTGCGAGCCCCATGCTTGTGGAGGTCGCATCCGTCGGCGATGATTTTGAGAGATGACACGTCCTCGCCAGATACCGCCACGCCCCGAACTGACGGAAGCGGAAATCCATGCCGCTCATTATGTGGGCAGTGGAGAGCATAAATCCAAACGGTGGTGGGGTGGTCTGCCGGGAGCATTTATCGGCAAAGACGGGCTTGCACGCCGTCCGGGCAAGCAACTGACCACGCCCTGCCTAAGGACGACCGAGGAACAGAGGGAGGAAGCGTCGGGCTGGGTTCGCCATGCGCTGGCCGCGAGGCAGTTTCGCTTCTACGAGGGCGATGGGACGTATCCCAAGCACGTGTGGTATAAAGACGGAGACGGCCAATACTGGTTCGGCTTTGCGGTCAACCAGATATTGGGCAGTTACAAGGGTTGGCCGATAGACGAAGAGGAGAAGCGTGCGACATTCGATAGTCTGGTGTGAGAATGCGTCCAACGCCGCGCCGGAGGAGCAAGCGACGGTAGCTGACCTGCAGTTGTTCGTTGGGAGTTTGAACGTCACGCAGCATCTCGCCGCTGGCACCTTGGGCGACCGTATTACGGTCTCGCTTTATGGTCTGGCGCATGGGCTCGCGCACGACTGGTGGACGATATTCGGAGTCCGGGACAAGACGATTTCACTGACCCGCTATCGCACTGGCTATCTTTTACCTGATCTACGCTTTGGCTTCGATGGCGCGGCGTTCGAGATGCAGGCGCACCAGCGTGTCTATGAGCAGCCGGATGTGCGCTTCTGGGCAGGACCGAGCGAGGTGATGTCCCGGGGAGACGCCGAAGCTTGGCTGTCCAGCTTGATAGATGAAGTGCTCCTGCGCCTGCGTCAGCGCGGCCTGCCGACGACCAGCGCGGCTCTCCGATGGCAGCGCGTTTCGGCGTCGCGGCGTTCGGAGGAGGCGGTCTTTTGCGAGGCTGCGGGCTCACTCGGGATCGACCCATACCAGATAGACGATGCCACGGCCGGATTCATCGAGAAGGCAGAGGCGCTGTTCGGCCATGAGGCACTTATCGAGTTTGTGTCGGGAGCGGGCGATGTTGACCAGCCTCGACTTCTCGAATGGGTCGAGAGGATGGCTGGTAATAAAGGGTTCCAATATCGATTGGCCAACCTTCGGCCCATCGTGGACCAGATTGTCCGCGATAAGCCGCACAGGTCGAACGAGGAGGCCTGGGCGGCGGGCTATCGCCGAGCTCGTGACATGCGGCAGAAACTAAACCTTGGACAGAACGCCCGGTTCAAGTCCTTCAAAGAACTCGCGAGCTGCCTCGGCGCCTCCAAAGGCTATAATTTGGCTCCTAAGGTTGACGGTATCCGTGCGTTGCGCCGTGATCGGGAGGACGGCCTCCACGTACATCTCCGCAACCATGGCGACACTCCAGAGGTGGCTTCCGCGCATCTCTTCGCTTTCGCAAGGGCGGTCGGAGATGCCGCCTGCTTTCCGGAACCCCAACTGGGGCCGATCACCGAACTACGTTCGGCATACCGGCAGGCGGCAGGCCGGGCATTCGCGGCCGAGTTCCTCGCTCCCTCCGACGAAGTTGAGGCGATGCGGACGGAAAGACGAGACACGGTCACGATTGCCAACGAGTTTGCGGTATCGCAGCAGGTGATCGACTATCAGATCGCCAACCGTACGCGGATCGTGACCGCGCTGGCGGACTGACATAGGAGACTGACATTTCCTGCGGCCACGAGCCCTCGTCGTAGCCAGGTCTTCACTGCCGGCTTCGGCATCG
>JAJZEV010000215.1 GCA_021805665.1 Pseudomonadota bacterium | reverse complement strand
TTGACTCCCGTCCCAACCCGCCGCATCTTAATCTACTACCCAGGGGCGCCCCGCCAGAGGGGCTGAGATATCGCGAAAGGCCGGGAAGTCCGGCGGGGCGGTGACCCTTGAACCTGATCCGGGTCATGCCGGCGGAGGGACGGGTCAACACCGCAAGACCCCTCCCGATTCGTCGGCGGACACCCGCGCAACAACGGAGAGGTCCATGACGGTCCAGTCGAAAGCCACCACCCGCCCCAGTTCGGTGACCACCGGTCCCATCGCCGGGTCGCGCAAGATCTACACAAGCCCGGAGGGCCGCCCCGACATCCGGGTGCCGTTCCGGGAGATCGCGTTGGACCCCAGCGCCAAGGAAGAGCCGTATTGGGCCTATGACTGCTCCGGCGTGTATACCGATCCGTCGGTGACCATCGACCTGGAAGCCGGACTGCCGCCAATCCGCCGCGAATGGCTTGCGAAGCGCGGCTTCGACCGGCTGGTGCCCCGCGCGGTCAAGCCGGAAGACAACGGCAATATCGGTGCGGACAAGCTGGTGCCGCTATGCCCCGCCGATATACCGATCTATGGCGCCCGCCCCGGCCAGATGGTCACCCAGTATGAATTCGCCCGCGCAGGCATCATTACCGAGGAAATGATCTACGTCGCCCATCGCGAAAACATGGGCCGCACCGAGATGATTCCGGGCGCCGAGGAACGTGTGGCCGATGGCGAAAGCTTCGGCGCCGAAATCCCCGCCTTCATCACCCCGGAATTCGTGCGCAGCGAGATCGCGCGCGGGCGGGCGATCATTCCGGCGAACATCAACCACCCGGAGCTGGAGCCGGTTATAATCGGCCGCAACTTCCTGGTGAAGATCAACGCCAATATCGGCAACTCCGCCGTCACGTCGGGCGTGGCCGAGGAAGTCGAAAAGCTGGTGTGGTCCACCCGTTGGGGCGCCGACACTGTAATGGACCTGTCCACCGGCCGGAACATCCACAACATCCGTAGCTGGATCATGCGCAATTCGGCTGTGCCCATCGGCACCGTGCCGATCTATCAGGCGCTGGAAAAGGTCGATGGCGACCCGACCAAGCTGGATTGGGAAGTGTTCAAGGACACGCTGATCGAGCAGGCGGAGCAGGGCGTCGATTATTTCACCATCCATGCCGGCGTGCGCCTGCAATACGTGCCGCTGACCGCCAGGCGTGTCACCGGAATCGTGTCGCGCGGCGGGTCGATCATGGCCAAGTGGTGCCTGTCGAAGCACAAGGAATCGTTCCTGTATGAGCGTTTCGACGAGATTTGCGACATCATGCGCAAATACGACGTTTCGTTCTCGTTGGGCGACGGTCTGCGTCCGGGGTCGAATGCGGATGCCAACGACGCCGCCCAGTTCGGCGAGCTGGAGACTCTGGGCGAACTGACGAAGGTGGCCTGGAACAAGGGGTGCCAGGTGATGATCGAAGGCCCCGGCCACGTGCCGATGCACAAGATCAAGGTCAACATGACCAAGCAACTGGCCGAATGCGGCGAGGCCCCGTTCTATACGCTTGGGCCGCTGACCACCGACATCGCGCCGGGCTATGACCACATCACCTCCGCCATTGGCGCGGCGATGATCGGCTGGTACGGCACGGCGATGCTATGCTACGTCACGCCAAAGGAGCATCTGGGTCTGCCGAACCGCGACGACGTCAAGACCGGCGTGATTACATATCGGATCGCGGCCCACGCCGCCGACCTGGCGAAGGGTCACCCCGCCGCCAAGCTGCGTGACGATGCCGTCAGCCGAGCTCGGTTTGAGTTCCGCTGGGAGGACCAGTTCAACCTGTCGCTGGACCCCGATACCGCGCGGTCTTTCCATGATGAAACCCTGCCAAAGGAAGCGCACAAAGTTGCCCATTTCTGCTCAATGTGCGGTCCGAAATTCTGCTCCATGAAGATCACGCAGGATCTGCGGGTGGAGGCCGAACGAATGGCCGGCATGGAGGCCAAGAGCGCGGAGTTCGCCGACGCGGGCAAGGAAATCTATCTGCCGCAAGCCGCGGCGGAATAGGGCCGCGTCAGCACGATGACGGAACCCGGGGCGGCGTTGACGGCGATCGGTCAACTGGCGGATGCCGAAATCGATATCGGCAACGCCGCCCTGCAGCTCGCCAGGATCGATGTTCCGGAAGCGGATTGGGTGTCCGCCGCCGGGCATTTGTCGGACCTGGCGAAGGGCGCGGTTCAGCGTGCCCGGATGCTGGACAGCGAGGACCTGCAGGGGCGGGCCGCTGCGTTGGCCGACCTGTGTTGGCCGACCTGTTGGCAGGCGAATTCGGATATGTCGGCGATACCGAAACCTATGACGATCCGGCCAATGCCAATCTGATTCGGGTGATCGAACGCCGCCGCGGCTTGCCGGTCGCGCTGGGGGTGTTGTGGCTGCACGCCGCCCGGTCGGCCGGGTGGGGTGGCCACGGGGTCGATTTCCCGGCACATTTCCTGATCGCGCTAGAGGGCCCGAAAACTCAGGTTGTGGTCGATGTCTTCAACCGCGGCCAAACGATGTCCGCGAAGGACCTGCGGGCGCTCCTGAAGCGGGTGGAGGGCGAGAAAGCCGAGTTGCGGCCCGGCCTGTTGCAGCCGATGAGTACGCGGCGGGTGCTGCTGCGGCTGCAGAACAACATCATGACCCGCCGGCTGGAGTCGGGCGACCTGCGCGGTGGCCTGCGGTGTACCGAGGATATGCTGCTGATCGCGCCGGACCAGTCCGAGTTGTGGCGGCAGGCGGGGATCATGAACCAGCGGCTGGAGCAGGTGGCGGCGGCGCGCGATTGCTATCTGCGTTTCCTGGAACTGGTGCCGGAGGGCGTGGCCGCCAACGGGGTCCGGGTACAACTGGATATCCTGAAGTCGATGCTGAACTAGCGCCGCCAACGCGGTGGCCGGCCCGTGCGAACGCTACCATTGGCGGAATCCCGTTCGCGTTGACGCTTCGGACCACCGAGGCTAGCCTGCCGCGAAGGATTAAAGTGGGAGAAACGCTCTTATGCCGACCAAACTCAAGGCGCGCATCGACGCCGGCAAGGCTAACGTCAATGGATGGCTTGCCATCCCGTCCGGCTTCTCGGCCGAGGTCATGGCGCAGTGCGGCTGGGACAGCGTGACCGTGGATATGCAGCACGGCGTGCAGGATTATCAGTCCATGGTGCAGTGCTTCCAGGCAATGCAGGCGCATCCGATCACCCCGATGGTCCGGGTTCCGTGGAACGAGCCGGGTATCATCGGCAAGGTGCTTGACGGCGGCGCGATGGGCGTGATCTGCCCAATGGTGAACACGGCGGCGGAAGCCAAGGCGCTGGCTGATGCCTGTCTGTATCCGCCGATGGGCAAGCGCAGCAACGGCCCGATCCGCGCCGCGATGTATGGGGAAGCGAGCAGCTATCAAGCCACCGCCAACGGTGAAATCCTGATTATTCCGATGATCGAAACGCAGCAGGGGATCGACAACATCGACGAAATCCTGAGTGTTCCGGGCATTAGCGGCATCTATATCGGGCCGTCCGATATGGGTCTGTCGCTGGGTTTGATCCCGATCCTGGATCGCGAGGAGCCGATCATCCTGGAGATTTATGCCAAGCTGCTGGCCGCATG
>JAJZEV010000138.1 GCA_021805665.1 Pseudomonadota bacterium | reverse complement strand
TCTGAGTCGCGGGAGGCCCAGGTCGTCCGGGCGCTGGCCAATCTGCGGGCGGTGCTGACCGCCAATGGCATGACGGTGGCCAACGTGGTCAAGACCACCGCCTTCCTGATCGATCGCGACCTGCTGCATGCTTACCGAAAGGCACGCACGGAGGCATTCGGCACCCATGCCCCCGCTTCCACGCTGCTGATCGTCGCCGGACTGGCCGATCCGCGCTGGGTGATAGAAATCGAAGCGGAAGCGGTTGCCTGATATGGACCCAATCCGCCGCAACACGGTTGGCGACGCCCTTCGCCGAGCCGCGCGGATGTACCGGGGCCGTTCGGCATTGGTCTTCGAAGACAGAGACTGGTCGTTTGCCGCCTTGGACCTGGCGGCCGACCGCGTGGCCGGCCATTTCGCCGCGCTGGGCCTGAATCCCGGAGATCGCATCGCCGCCTACGGGCGGAATTCCGATGCCTATTTCATCGCGTTCCTGGCGTGTTTGCGCGGCGGATTCGTGCATGTTCCGATCAACTATGCGCTGACCGACGAGGAACTGTCCTACATCGTCGGCCAGTCCGGGTCCCGGCTGGTGCTCGTCGGGGCCGGGCTGGAAGCCAACCTGAAAGCGATCGACGTGCCCTCGCGGCCGCTCCAGGGGCTGCTTCCGGTGGCGCTGGACCCGGATGCCCCGATCGGGCCGGAACCCGACCTGGAAGACGATTCCCTGGCGCAAATCGTCTATACATCGGGCACCACCGCCGCACCGAAGGGTGCGATGATGACCCACAAGGCGATGGTGTCGCAGTATTATTCGGTGATCCACAACATGGACTATGCCGAGACCGATCAATGCCTTGCCGCGCTGCCGCTGTATCACACCGCACAGATGCACGCGTTCACCCTGCCGCAAATCCTGGTCGGCGCACGCAACATCCTGATCGAATCGCCGGTGCCGGAACTCGTGCTGCGGCTGATCGAGCAGGAGAAGATCACCTCTTTCTTCGCGCCGCCAACCGTGTGGATAAGCCTGCTGCGCCACCCCGACTTCGCGAAACGCGACCTGAGTTCGCTGGAGAAAGTCTATTACGGCGCGTCGATCATGCCCGTGCCGGTGCTGCATGAACTGCGTGAGCGGCTGCCCAAGGCCCGCCCATACAACTGCTATGGCCAAACCGAGATCGCGCCGCTGGCGACATCGTTGCGGCCCGAGGAGCACGACGCTCGCCCGGCCTCCTGCGGGCGGCCATGCCTGAACGTGCAAACCCGTGTCGTCGATACCGACATGAACGATGTTCCCCCCGGCACGCACGGGGAAATCGTCCATCGTTCCCCGCATCTGATGACCGGCTATTGGAACAAACCGGCCGAGACCGCCGAGGCGTTCGCTGGCGGTTGGTTTCATTCCGGGGACGTCGGCTACTTCGACGAGGAGGGCTATCTGTACATCGTCGATCGCATTCGTGACGTCATCAACACCGGCGGCGTGCTGGTGGCCAGCCGCGAGGTCGAGGAAGTGCTGTTCACCCACCCCGCCGTATCGGAAGTCGCCGTGGTCGGCTTGCCCGACGACAAGTGGATCGAAGCGGTTTCGGCCTTCGTGGTTCTGCGCCCCGGACACCAAGCCGAGGAAGCCGCCCTGATCGCCCACGCCCGGGCGCATCTGGCGCCTTACAAATTACCGAAGAAAATCCTGTTCGTGGATAACCTGCCGCGCAATACCGCCGGCAAGCTGCTGAAGCGGGAACTGCGTAAGCAATACAGTTAAGAAACCGAAGGAGACGCAACCATGCTGTTATTCGATTCCATAGGACCGAACCCCAAAGTCGTCCGGATGTTTATCGCCGAACGCGGTGTACCCGGCATCGAGACCCGTAAAGTCGATCTGCTTGCTGGCGAGAACCGTCAGGAGCCCTATCTCGCCAAAAACCCCGCGGGAACCCTGCCGGCCCTGCAACTGGATAACGGCGGTTACCTGGCCGAAATCACCGTGATCTGCGAATACCTGGATGAAATTGCCGCCGCCGGTACCAGCCTGATCGGGACCACACCCGAGGAACGAGCGGAGACCCGGATGTGGACGCGCCGTATCGACCTGGGGATTGTCGAGCCGATGGTCGCTGGCTTCCGGGCCGCCGAAGGCCTGAAACTTTTCGCCAACCGGATGCGCTGTCTCCCTCACGCGGCGGACGACCTGAAGACAATCGCCAGGGACAAGTTGGTCTGGCTGGACAAGCAGATCGCCGGACGCACGTTTATTTGCGGCGACCGGTTTAGCCTCGCCGATATCTTCCTGTTCGCGTTCCTGCAATTTGCCGCGACCGTGCGGCAGGGCCTGGACCCGGCGAACACGAATCTGGCTGCCTGGTACGAACGGATGGCAGCGCGCCCCAGTTCGGCGGCGTGAACCCTCCTCCGGTTGGGCGTCGGCGGCAGCCGGCCGGCGCCCAGCCTCAGAAGCTCAACGGCTGCTCGACTACCGGTGTCCAGCGCTTGCTCTTGACCATCGACAGGAAGGAATGGTTGGACGCGTGATGGTTTGTCGGACTCAGCGACAGCGCGGGTCCGTCGAAGATGTCATGCCAATCCTTCATGCTCTCCATCGCGGCGATGAAGCTGTCCAGCGTCAGGTCGCGCCCAGCCTTTTCCAGTGCGGCAACCGTGAACGCTACACAGGTATAACCGGCCTCGCCCAGATAGTTTATATCGAAACCGAACCTCTGGCGGTACGCCGTGGTCAGTGCCCGCACGGCTGGTTTGGGGTCGTCGGGGTAGCGGTAGAGCGCCGGCGCCATGGAATAGAAACCCTCTGCCGGCTCACCCGGCGCCTCGGCCACGGCGGTGGAGTAGCTGGCGAACTGGCCGCAAAAATCGACGTTCCACCCAATTTTCCGGGCGGTTTGCAGGATGATCGTGGTGTCCTTCACGATCGTGCCCATGCAGATCAGATCGCAACCGGCGTCCCGCTGGCGGGCCACCGCCGCATTGAAGTCGGTGTCGGTCGGCCGGTGCGCGGTTACGGCCGCCAGTTTCAATCCCATGGCCTGAAGCTGCGCCACCACCCCGGCATGCACGTCCCTGCCGAAATCTGTGTCCTGGTACATCGATCCCACGGTTTTCTTGCCGCCGTTCTCGACGAAATACTTCACACCCGCACGCATTTGATCGTAATATGAAGAAAACTGCCCGAATTTGAGTCTGTTGAATGGCTCGTACATCGATCTTGCACAGGTCAATGGAAAGACATTCGGGACGTTCTTCTCAAACATGGCCGGCATGACAGCGTCGTTATGCGGCGTGCCGCCATTACCGAGCGCGAAAAATATATCGTCGAGGTTCAGCAGTTTGTTCATTGCCTGTACTGCCTTGGGGACAATGTATTCCATGTCCTCTACAACCCATTTGATCTTGCGGCCATGGATACCGCCCGCGGCATTCACTGCATCGAACGCCATGCGCATCGCATTGGCATTGTTCACACCCTGCACGGCGGTCACGCCCGACAGGTCCGTCATCGTCCCGATGACGATTTCGGTATCGGTTACGCCGCGGGTCGCGGCGGCCGCTCGTCCAACGACAGAAGGAGAGGCAAGAAAACTGATTCCACCGGCCAGCACAAGGCGGCGCGGAAACGCGCTTGTTGTTTTCATGGCGAAGGCTCCCTGACGCGGCTGAATTGTTCCAGCCGTCTTATTGTCCGGGCATCCTGCGCCTGCACTTGGACTGACGTAAAGCAAATTTGCGCGCGGTTCGCTCCGCCCGAACCAGGGTTCAGGAGGATTTACCGCGCCGGTTATCGCGGTGTGCTGGCCGCATCGATCATGGCGATCGAATCCGCGTCCAGCTCGATTTCCGCTGCTTCGACCAATTCGGCCACCTGCTCCAAATTAGTTGCACTTGCAATCGGTGCCGTCACCGCCGGCCTGGCGATCAGCCATGCCAGCGCGATTTGTCCCGGCTTGGCTTCATACCGGGCGGCAACCTCATCCAATGCCTTGATCACGCCAAGACCGAAATCGGTCAGGTATTTCGCCACCCCGGGTCCGCGCGCCCGGCCTTCGATATCGGCCTTGGACCGGTATTTCCCGGTCAGGAACCCGCTGGCCAGGGAATAGTATCCGATGACACCGATTTTCTCGGCCAGACAAAGGTCTTCCAACGGCCCCTCGAACGCCGCGCGTTCCATCAGGTTGTACTGCGGTTGCAAACTCTGATAGCGCGGCAGCCCCTTCGCGGCACTGACCTTCAACGACTCACCCAAACGATCCGCCGAGAAGTTCGAAGCCCCAATCTCCCGCACCTTTCCGGCCTCGATCAGATCGGCATACGCCGACAGCGTCTCTTCGATCGGCGTTTCCGGATCGTCGCGGTGCGATTGGTAGAGGTCGATATAATCCGTTTGCAGCCGCCGCAGCGACGCCTCCACCGCCGTCTGCATATACGCTCGGGAGAGCCCCTTCTTATCGGGCCCCATCTCGATGCCCAGCTTCGTCGCCAGCACGATTTTGTCGCGGTTGCCGCGCGCCTTCAACCATTTGCCGATAATCGTCTCCGACTCGCCGCCGCTGTTGCCGGTATGCCAGCGGGAGTAAACATCCGCCGTGTCCAGGAAGTTGAACCCGGCATCGACCCACGCGTCCAACAGAGCGAAAGATGTCTTTTCATCGGCTGTCCAGCCGAACACGTTGCAGCCGAAGGTAATCGGCGCCACTTCCAAAGATGACTGACCCAGCCTACGTTTTTCCATCGTTCTCTCCCGGTTCGATCGCAAGGGAAATGGGCGATACCTGATGGCACCGCCCACCCCATCCGTCAACGTGCGTCAAACAGCGCGGGCACGCACCAGACGGCCGGGCGTGGCGCCGGTATAGACCCCGTTCTCGAACGTCGAAGCGCCGGAAACGAACGTGTTCCGGTAACCATCGACCCGTTGCACCAGCCGCCGCCCGTTCATCGGCAGATCGTACACGACCTCGGGAACGTGCAGGCGCATCGCCGCGTAATCGATCACATTCACGTCGGCTTTCTTGCCGGGGGCCAGACGGCCGCGATCATGGAAGCCAAAAAAGTCCGCCGTCTCGCTGGTCTGGCGCCGCACCATCGTCTCCAGCGGAAAGCGCGGCCCACGCGACCGGTCGCGCGCCCAGTGGATCAGCATCCACGACGGCACGCTGGCATCGACGATCGACGAGCAATGCGCCCCGCCATCGGAAAGTCCCAGGATCGTGGCATCGTCGGTCAGCATCGTGTGAATGATGTCCAGATTATCCTCGTTGTAGCCGACGATCGGGAAGAACAGGAACCGCTCCGCGCCACCGGCGAGGTAGTCGTAAGCCACCTCATCCGGCGTATGGTTCGTGCGGGCCGCGATCGCCGCGATGGAGTCCTTTTCCTCCGGCTCATAATTCGGCGGATCGGCCATCGGGAACATGCGGTTCCACCGGGTCACGATATGCTGACGGAACTGCGAAAGCCGGTTCAACAGTTGCGGCGACGGTGCCTCCGACAGCACCCGGGCCCGGAATGCCGGGTCCTGCATCCGCCTGATCCGTTCCGCCACCGGCAACGCCAGCAGCGCCTGATAACTCGGCCGAATGGAGAATGGGTTCAAGGCCGTATCGATCCCCAGCATCACCCCGACCGGCCGGCCGGCGATCTGGGCGGTGACCATCGCGCCCTGCGAACGGGCCTTGTGAACCCCATCCATCAGACGCCGCCAGCGAACCGTGTCGGTGGGCCGGTCGGTCAGCAGGAACCAGACCGGGCGCCCGGTGTCCTGGCCCAGTTTGGTCATCCATTTCAGTTCTTCGGTTTCATCGTCGAAGTCGCTGTTCACCCCGAACGCACCGTGCTTCAGCCCCTTGAACGCGGAACCGATGCCTAGCAGCTCGTCCACCTCCGAATACCGGCCCGGCACCATCTCCCCGGTCGGCGTCTTGTGGGAGTTTGTCCGCGACGTGGTGAATCCGAACGCTCCCGCCTCCAGCCCGGCCCGCACCGCATCGCGCATCGCCGCGATATCGTCGCCGGTCGCGGCTTCCCGCCGGATCGCCCGCTCGCCCATCACATAGACCCGCAAAGGGTGATGCGGGATCTGCGCGGCGATATCGATCGCGCGGGGCAGGTGTTCCAGCGCATCCAGATATTGCGGGAAGGTCTCCCAGTTCCATTTCAGCCCGTCCGCGAGGGTGATACCGGGAATTTCCTCGATCGATTCCATCATGCCGATCAGCGCCGAGTGGTCTTCGTTCCGCACTGGCGCGAACCCGACGCCGCAATTGCCAAACAGGATCGTGGTCACCCCGTGCCAGGAGGACGGCGCCAGGACAGGGTCCCAAGTGGCCTGACCGTCGTAGTGGGTATGGACATCGACCCAACCCGGCGTCACCAGCAGACCGTCCGCGTCGATCTCCCGCTTGCCGGGGCCGGCCTTGCCGCCGACCTGCGCGATTTTGTCGCCGTCCATCGCCACATCGCCGGTATAGGCTGGCTGGCCGGTACCATCGACGATGGTGCCACCCCTGATCACCGTATCGTGCATGAAGCCCCTCCTGGTTTCGTATTTCCTGACCGGTATGGGAAACCCGCCGAAGCAAACGGTCAAGTTTCGGGCGGCATTGCCGGGAATCCGTTTCGCAAGTACTACCCGGGAACCGTCGCTGAAGCGGCAGGTATCAACGGGAGGTTTTAACAATGCGCATCGCCGCGACACTTATCGCTGCCCTGGCCCTTGCCGCGCCAATGGCACACGCACAAACGCCATCCGCCGCCCCGGCACCGGTGCCGGAGGCGATGCCGTTCGACATTCCCTATGGCACGCCGATTGGACTGGAGGCAGCGAACAAGGCAATCGCAGCCGCCGCGGCTGAAGCCAGTAAACACAACTGGAAAATGTCGATCTCTGTCGTGGATCCGGCCGGCAATCTGGTCGCCCACGCAACGATGGACGGCACGCAGTACGCGTCGATCCCGATATCCCAAGCCAAGGCGCGCACCGCCGCGCTGTTCCGCCGGCCGTCCGGCGTGTTCCAGGCGGCCGCCAACGGCGGGTCCCCGAACATGCTGAGCTTGCTTGCGGTGAATGGCGGTGTCGCCAGCGAGGGCGGCTTTCCGATCGTGATCGACGGCAAGCTGGTCGGCGCGATCGGCGCCAGCGGCGGCATTTTCACACAGGACGCAGTGACCGCGAAAGCGGGGCTGGTGGCGCTGGGCGTGAAGTAGCCCCAGCTTGCCGCGGCGGACCCCGGGCGCTACGCAGGCGCCCGAACCCCGGGTCAACAGAAGGATACCCGCCCATGGCAACGCGACCGGTAATGCTGGTGATCCTCGACGGCTTCGGCTGGCGAGAGGTGAATGCCGATAACGCGGTCCGTCTGGCCAAAACCCCAACCTTCACCGGCTTGTGGGAAACCTGTCCGCACGCCTTCCTGCATACCTCCGGCCGCGATGTCGGCCTGCCGGACGGCCAGATGGGCAATTCCGAGGTCGGGCACCTGAACATCGGCGCCGGCCGCGTGGTGAAGCAGGAGCTGGTCCGTATCGGCGACGCGGTTCACGACGGCAGCATCGCCCAGATGCCGGCCTTCGTCGAACTGGTCGATGCACTGAAAAAGACCGGCGGCACCTGCCACCTGATCGGCCTGGTCTCACCCGGCGGCGTCCATTCGCACCAGGATCACGGCGCGGCCATCGCCGGCTACCTCCACAACGCCGGCATCGGGACCGCTGTCCATGCCATTACCGACGGCCGCGACACGCCCCCGCAATCCGCCGGTGAGGACCTCAAGCGCCTGCAAGCCGCACTGCCGGCCGGCGTTCCGGTCGCCACCGTGATCGGCCGCTATTTCGCCATGGACCGCGACAAACGCTGGGACCGTGTCGCCCAAGCCTATAACGCCATCGCCGAAGCCGACGGCGCCCGGGCGGACTCACCTGAAGCCGCGATCGAAGCGGCCTACGCCGCCGGCAAGTTCGATGAATTCGTCCCCGCCACGGTCATCGGCGAATACGCGGGCATGAAGGACGGCGACGCCATCCTGTGCTTCAACTTCCGCGCCGACCGGGTGCGCGAAATCCTCGCCGCGCTGCTGGACCCGGCGTTCCAAGGCTTCCCGCGTCAGCGCGTACTGAAATTCGCCGCGGCGGTCGGGATGACTCGTTACTCCGACGCACTGGCTCCGTTCCTGGGCGTGCTGTTCGCGCCCGATCATCTGGAAAACATCCTGGGAGAGGTCGTCTCCAAAGCCGGAAAGACCCAGCTTAGGATGGCGGAAACCGAGAAATACCCGCACGTCACCTACTTCCTGAACGGCGGCCGAGAGATCGCCTATCCCGGCGAGGATCGCATCATGGTTCCCTCCCCCAAGGTCGCCACGTACGATCTGCAACCCGAAATGTCCGCCCCCGAACTGACCGACAAGGCGGTCGAGGCGATCGATTCCGGCAAATACGACCTGATCGTGTTGAATTATGCCAACCCCGACATGGTCGGCCACACCGGCGTGCTGTCGGCCGCGATCAAGGCGGTGGAGACCGTGGATACAGGACTCGGCCGCATCGCCGCCGCCATTAACCGCCAGGGCGGCGCGCTGCTGGTAACGGCCGACCATGGCAACTGCGAGTTGATGAAGGACCCCGAAACCGGTGGCCCGCACACCGCACACACCACAAACCCGGTCCCAGTCGTGCTGATGGGCAGCGGTGCCAATGCCCTGCACGAAGGCCGGCTGGCGGACCTCGCGCCGACGCTGCTGGCGCTGCTGGGCATCCCGCAGCCAGCGGAGATGACCGGACATTCGATTACCGGAGCATAACCAATGCCCTCCCCCCGTCCGCCGCTCCCTCCCTTCACCCTCCAAACCGCTCGGTTGAAAGTCCGGGCAGCGGAGGATGGCTGGAACGGGCGGAATCCAGAAAAAGTGTCGCTGGCATACACCGAAGACAGCGTCTGGAGGAACCGCAGCGAGTTCCTGCAAGGCCGGTCGGCGATCGTTGCCTTCCTGACGCGGAAGTGGAACCGCGAACTGGACTACCGGCTGATCAAGGAATTATGGGCATTCACCGACGACCGGATCGCGGTGCGGTTTGCGTACGAATACCGGGAAGACTCAGGACAGTGGTACCGAGCGTATGGGAACGAAAACTGGCAATTCGATGAACACGGGTCGATGCGGGCGCGCCATGCCAGCATCAACGATTTGCCGATCCGCGCGGAGGATCGGTTGTTTCACTGGGATGCCAATGGTCCGCGCCCGGTGGATCACCCGGGACTAACCGATCTGGGATTGTAACCCATTGGCACGCCCGCCCTGCCCGGGCGGACGTGCCCGCATGCTTCCCGCTATTCGGTGATATACTCGCACTTGAATCCGTCGCCCCACCGCTTGATGTAGCCGCGCGATGGCGTCGGGAAATGCGCGAAGCAGCATTGCGTATTGGTATCGCACAGCGATTCCAGCAGCTTCCAGCGCGTAGCGGAGCTTTGCAACGGATCGTAGTCGATGCGCATCCCCAGATCCGGCCACTTCGCCTGCAACGGCGAGTGAATGAAGTCGCCGGTAAAGATCGCGTCCTTGCCGCCCTTGCCCAGCGTGACGGCGTAATGGTCGATCGTGTGGCCGGGCGACGGGATCAGCGACACCAGATCGTTGACCGCGTGATCGCTGGTCACCAGATCGTGCCGCTTGGCCTCGACGATGGGGATCACACTGTCGGCGATGGGCGGAACGGTCGCCTTGTCGTTCTCCGCCAGCCAGAAATCCAGTTCGGTCTTGGAAAACAGGTAACGCGCCCGCGGGAAGGTCGGCACCCAGCGGCCATTTTCCAGCCGCGTGTTCCAGCCGACGTGATCGACGTGCAGATGTGTACACAGCACGAAGTCGATGTCGTTGACCGTCAGCCCGACTTCCTTCAGCCCGTCCATGAACACGCTGTCCGTTTTCATGTGCCAGATCGGCCGCGCCGGGCGATCCTTGTCGTTGCCGACGCAACTATCGACCAGGATCGTGTGCCTGGCGGTGCGAATGATATATGCCTGGAAACACAGCACCAGCCGATCCTGCGGGTCCAGCGCCATCGGGCTTTTCATCCACTCCCGGCTGTCGGCAAGCTGCTGCGGCGTCAGTTTCGGCAGGAACTCCAATGCCGGGGTGAACCCGCACTCCATCTCGATGATACGGTGAACGACGGTGTCCCCGATCCTGAACGTCTGTGTTGCCACGATGCTTCCTCCCCCGCGTTGTATTGGCGATCGATGTTAGCGACGAACCCGCGATCCTACAAACCGCGGCGGGGCCGCGAACGCCGTGCAAAACTTCGATCGGTGCCCGTCGCCGGGGCACTTAACGCCCGCGCAACCTCACCTAAATGTGATGCGGTGCCGATCGTTCGGAATCGTGTTTGCCTGCCAGTTACCCACCGTTGAATTCGTTGCCATCGGTTGCCGCGCGCGCACAGCCGTATAGAGTGATCCCATGAATTCCAGCCGTCCCTTGTCCGCCAGAATGACAACAACCCAAATACTGGAGCGGCTGGTGTCCTTCGACACCACCAGCCGCAATTCCAACCTCGGCCTGATCGGCTTCATTCGCGACTATCTGGATGGATTAGGGGTGCCCTATCGCGTCAGCACCGACCCATCGGGCCAGAAGGCCAACCTGCACGCGATCGTCGGCCCACAACAAGCGGGCGGCCTGGCCCTCAGCGGCCATGTTGACACCGTTCCGGTCGATGGCCAGGCATGGAGCAGCGACCCGTTCGCCCTGCGCAGGCAGGACGGCAAACTGTTCGCGCGTGGAAGCTGCGACATGAAGGGTTTCGTCGCGTCCTGCCTGTCCGCCATTCCCGACTTCCAGGCCCGCCCGTTTGCCCGCCCGCTGCACCTGTTCATCAGCTATGATGAGGAAGTCGGCTGCCACGGCGTCCAGCGCCTGATCCAGGATTTAGGGGAATCCGGCCTGCGCCCCGAACTCTGCGTGGTCGGCGAACCGTCTGGCATGAAACCGATCCTGGCCCATAAGGGCAAAGTGAACCTGAATGTAACGGTGCGCGGCCTCCCGGGGCATTCCAGCGAACCGGGAAAAGCCGTCAACGCCGTGCAGGCCGCCGGCGAGGCAATCGCCTGGGTCGCCCGCGAAGCCCGCCGCCTGCAAGCCGAAGGCCCGTTCGAGGATGGGTTCGATCC
Source organism: Pseudomonadota bacterium (assembly GCA_021805665.1). Taxonomy (GTDB): domain Bacteria; phylum Pseudomonadota; class Alphaproteobacteria; order Acetobacterales; family Acetobacteraceae; genus Rhodopila. The sequence goes on along the minus strand of JAJZEV010000138.1, from coordinate 3,691 downwards.
GCCGCACACCACGATCCACGTCGGCACCGTTCAGGGCGGCACGATCCTGAACATCGTCCCCGAACATGCGGCGTTCACCATGGAATGGCGCCCGATCCCGGGGGATTCACCCTATCGCTATATGGACACCTTGCGCGCCTGGATCGCCGAAACGATCGAACCGGCGATGAAAGCGGTTCATCCGTCCTGCGGTTTCAGCTACAGCGTCGAACTGGAAATGCCCGGCATGGCCTTGCCGGCGGACCACGACTTGACCAGCATCGTGAAGCAGATCACCGGCTCCAACGCCACCGGCAAAGTCGCCTACGGCACCGAGGGCGGTTTCTTCCAGGAAGCCGGCATACCGGCCATCATTTGCGGACCCGGCCATATCGCACAGGCACACCAGCCGGACGAGTGGATCGAGGAATCCGAACTGGACTCCTGCGACCGCTTCATCCGGCGCATTGCCGACCGGCTGCTGCTCTAGGCACGGCAATGGGCCAGTTTCCCTCCCAAATTCCATTGCCTGAGTTCAAGGTGCGCCTGGCGGCCCCGGATATTACCCCGTGGCTGGAAGGAAATACCGGCATACCGGGGGTTACCACGCGCGGCTCCGGCGTCCCCGGCCCGCACGTCGCGCTGCTGTCGCTGATGCACGGCAACGAACTGGCCGGGGCGATCGTGCTGGATCGCCTGCTGCGGGCCGGCCTGCGTCCCACCCGGGGGAAACTGTCGTTCGGGTTTCTGAACATCGCGGCCTTCGAGCGATTCGATGCCCAGCGCCCGACCACGTCCCGCTTCCTCGACGAGGACATGAACCGGGTCTGGGATAATGCCCTGCTGGACGGGCCGCGCCACTCCATCGAACTCGACCGCGCCCGGGAAATCCGTCCGTTCGCTAATACCGTCGATGTGCTGCTGGACCTGCACTCCATGCTCTGGACGTCCGAGGCGCTGATTCTTAGCGGCGCGCCCGCCAAGGGCCGCGAACTGGCCATGGCGATCGGCGTGCCCTCGCTTGTTGTCGCGGACCACGGCCACGCCAACGGCCGCCGGCTGATCGACTTCCCCCGCTTTGCCGACCCGGCGACACCTTATGCCGCCTGTCTGGTGGAAGCGGGCCAGCACTGGGAACAATCCACCGTCGATACGATGATGGCCAGCGTGTCGGGTCTGCTAAGGCACCTGGAACTCGTTGCCGGCGATGCGCCGTTGCCGCGCTGCCAGCAGCCCCCCAAGCCGCGCGTCGCGACAGTAACGACGGCAATTACGGCGATGACCTCCAACTTCACGTTCGTGCAGACCTTTCGTGGCGGCGACATCATTCCCTGCCGCGATACGCTGATCGCGATGGATGGCGAAACCGAAATTCGCACACCGCACGACAACTGCCTGCTGGTGATGCCCAGCCTGCGCCCGAGCCGGGGGCACACGGCGGTGCGTTTGGGGCGGTTCGAGGCGGGTGCGGAGTAGCACGCTCATCCAGGAGCTTTGACGACAGGGTGCAACCAGGTGGCTGTGCGGGGAACGTCTGCCTCTGTGTGCCCCGCCACCCGGGCGCGTCACCACGTAACCCTCCGTAACGATGACGATGCGCCACCTGCATCCTTGCAACCGCCGGCGAAATGCCGGTCGAGAGGTTCGCGATTGTTACCGAAGCCACCACACGACGCGACAAGAACACGAAGATCGTCCGGATAGCCACCCGAACATAACGCTCCGCATCACGACCTCAATATTGCACATCGGCACCGGCCATATGATGACGAACAGCCACGGTAGCTTGTACAGGCCCGCAAATGAACCACCGACATCCTCTCCAAGAGGCGGCGATTATGTTGATGCACGAGGCGCCGGGGCCGATCGGGCGGAGCCGAACCGCAAACCGGCTTCCTTAGCCCCCCTGCACCTATGACCATGCGGACACCGGGCAAAAGCCCCTTGCATGACATGGTCAGACCGACGGGCGAACCTTGGCGATGAAGTCAACGAAGGCCCGAAGCGGTGCGGGCAAGTGGCGACGCCCCGGATAGTAAAGAAACGGGCCAGAGAACGATTGCCACCAATCTTCCAGGACAGGCACCAACACGCCACTGTCAAGGAACGGACGCAGCCAATCCTCGAATAAGAAGATGATTCCGGTGCCGGCGATCGCCGCGTCGATGGCCAGATCGGTCGCGGTGCCCGCACGAACGACCAATGGCCCGGTTGGCTCGACGCGAACGATCTCCCCGCATCGTTCAAACTCCCATGCCGTCATCGCGCCGCTGGCGAACCGGCCGCGCAGGCAGGCGTGATGCAACAATTCGCTGGGATGCACGGGGTGTCCGCGCCGTCCGAGATAGGCAGGCGACGCCGCGGCCGCAAAACGCTGATGCCGGGGGCCGATCGGCACCGCGATCATATCCTGCTCCAGCCGCTCATCATACCGGATGCCCGCATCGCATCCCGCCGCCAGGACATCGACGAAACCATCTTCGGCGACCACCTCAAGATGGATATCGGGATACGCAGCCAGGAATGGCGGCACAATCGAGGGCAATACAAGACGCGCCGCGCTGATCGGCACGTTCAGGCGAAGCGTGCCCGCCGGCCGGTCGCGAAATCCGTTCACCACATCCAGCGCCGCCGCGACCTCCCCAAGTGCCGGGGCGAGCCGCTCAAGCAATCGGGCACCCGCCTCGGTAGGCACCACGCTCCGCGTGGTCCGGTTGAGCAGGCGTATACCAAGCTGGCGTTCAAGTCGGCGCACCGCTTCGCTAAGGCTTGACGCGCTGGAGCCGCTCGCTCGGGCTCCGTCCCGAAAGCCGCCAGCGCGGGCCACCGCCATGAACGCCGTCAGGTCGGCGAGGTTTGGAGTCATTGTGCGAATTTTCGAACGGCCTGTACCGATTGCTCAGCATTATCGCACAAAGTTTCTTCGCTTACATGCGTGTTCGACGGATAGGAGGCATGACATGACCGAGATCGACACCGCAGGCACATTCTCGCTGGGAGACCGATTGGTGAAACGGCTTGGCTACGGCGCGATGCAACTTGCCGGCCCGGGGGTATTCGGGCCACCGGGGGATCGAGACCGCGCCATCGAGGTGCTCCGCGCCGCCGCGGCGGCGGGCATCGACCACATCGACACCAGCGACTTCTACGGCCCGCACATCACCAATCAGCTCATTCGTGAGGCACTGCACCCGTATGCCGACAATCTGGTCATCACCACCAAGATCGGCGCGCGGCGTGGCGGCGATGGCGCCTGGATTCCCGCCTTTTCGGCGGCTGAACTGACGAGCGCTGTACACGACAATCTGCGCAACCTGAACCTGGGCGTGCTGGATATCGTCAATCTGCGGCTGATGTTCGACGTTCATGGCCCAGCCGAGGGCTCGCTTGAGGCACCGCTCACCGTGCTTGCGGACCTTCAGCGACAGGGGCTGGTGCGGCATATCGGCCTCAGCAACGTGACACCCGCGCAGATCAAGCAGGGGCACTCCATCGCGAACATTGTCTGCGTGCAAAACCATTACAATCTGGTGCATCGGGACGACGACGCGCTGATCGATGACCTGGCCGCCAAGGGGATCGCCTATGTGCCCTACTTCCCGCTTGGCGGTTTCACGCCGATTCAATCAGCGACGCTCGGTGATATCGCCACTCAGCTTGGGGCAACGCCAATGCAGGTTGCCATCGCGTGGTTGCTCCGGCGTTCGCCAAA
>JAJZEV010000293.1 GCA_021805665.1 Pseudomonadota bacterium | reverse complement strand
CGGCACGATCGTCGATGGAACGGGCGCGAAAAGCTGCATCGGCGACGTGGCGATCTGGTCACCCCCGGCTGGATCGATAGTCATACCCATTACGACGGCCAGGCGACGTGGGATCCGGTGCTGGCGTCATCCTCCTGGCACGGTTCTGATGGGCAATTGCGACGTCGGCTTCGCGCCCGTCCGCAAGGCCCGGGCGGGTGGTGCAGCGCTCACCGCACAGGTTGCCGGCCACCCCGTTTTCGTCGCCCTGAGTAATATTAATATAAAATAACGATATGTCAATCTGCGCGATCTGGCGGCACGGAGGGAAATCCTGTCGCAGCCAGCTTCCGAGGACCTTCTGGCCATCCTGCCGCCGCTGCAACGGCCGATCGCCAGGCACCGATCGCCAGGCGCCGGGGCCGGCAATATGTGCTGGGTGACCCGCCCGACCCTGAGCCCGACCAGAGCCGCGGCGTCGAGGCGATGGCCGCCAGGACCAACCCGACCCCGGACGAGTTCTGCTACGACCACCTGACCGGCGACCGGATGCTGTTCTATCCGGTTACCAACTACGTCCACGACATGATTAAGGACCCCGACACGATCCCGGGCCCGGGCGACGGTGGCGCGCATCGCGGGCTGATCTGCGACTCCTCGTTGCCGTGCTACATGCTGAGCCACCGGGTCCGCGACCGCCATCGCGGCCCGCGCTTCCCGCTGGAATTCGTGGTCAAGCGCCTGACCAGCCAGACGGCGGACTTCTTCGGTTTCAACGATCGCGGGCGTTTGGCGGTCGGCAAGATGGCCGGCGTCAACGTGGTCGATCTGTCCGCGTTGCGGCTGCGCCATCCCGAATTGCGGCACGACCTGCCGGCCGGCGGCAAGCGCCTGGTGCAGCGTGTGGACGGCTACGAGGCGACCATTGCGTCTGGCATGCCGACCTTCGAACGAGGCCAGGACACAGGTGCCCGGCCGGGCAAGCTGGTGCGGTCGAACGGCCGGTCCCGCTCGGCCGCGCCGAGCGGAAAGCTGAGAGTTCGCGGGTGTCGCTTATCGCGAAGACAGGCTGACGGACACCCCGGCATAAGCCGGCGACCGGATTGGCGATCGTCACCGTCAGGTTCTGCCGGCTGGCCGGGGGCTGCGCTGCGATTTGCAGCCCGGGCTGGCCATGGTGTTGGCTTCCACCGCCTGTTGGTCATAATTCGCCCCGCCCAAAGCCCGCAGCGCGGTCGCATGTTCGTTCCACCAGACCGCCTCGTTCAGCAGCGGTTGATCGACCGTGTTCAACCACTGGACATCCAGGTTGAAATTGTCGGTCACGAACGACGTCGCCTGCATCTGCTGCACGGCAGTTGCATACAGGAAATCGGCCAACCCGGCGGTGGACGCGGATCGCACCTGCGTCCCATCCGCCAGTCGCAGCCCGAGGTTGACCCCATTAGCCGTCGTTTCCAGCACCGGAAGCTCGGCCAGCAGGTTGGTGATACCGGTATCGGCGAGTTCGGTCTGCTGGCCGCTGCCCGGATCGACCGAGACGAGTTCGATCGGCGCGCCATAGCTGGTGGACATCGCATCGGCAAAGGCCGCGAACTCTGCCTGCGATGGTGCGGCGGCGCCGATGGGGGCGTAGGTGCTGGCCATGTCGGATCGCGCCTCGGCCGGCGCGCAAAACCGAAACGCAATGCCGTTCCGATATCATTACATTTCCCCAATGCATTATTGTCTTTGTTCAACCACAAAATGCCACGCAAAGCAGTCGGCGAGGTGTGACGGAATGTCAGCCATCTCCCGGCGGAGCCAAGATTCAACTTCGGACTCAGCCTTAGCGGCCCCGTTGGGGTCGTCAGGATCGTACCCAGCGACCCCGCCATACAGGGCGACAAATTTTCCATCTTCCGGCTTTTGGCGATAAAATAGATAAGCATCGTCCGACATTTCTGTAGATACTTGGATGATGCTCCAACCCTGAAAGCTGAAGGATCTAAGGACCTTTACCTCCAAGTGGCCTGCGGATTCCAAGACGATTGTTCCTTTGACGGGTGGGTTGGGAGACCTCAACTGCTTAGCGATCAACGGAGCCAGTTCCACCGCACGTTCATTCGTGAGGCTCCGGTCGACGCCGACGCAAGCCGAGTGTGGCCCGTCAAGAGGTTGACCCTGGACGGGCTCAGCGACGGCTAACATAAGGCAAGCGACGAATGCGCTACGCAGTAACCTCCCGTCGCGCCTCATGACTCGGCTCTGCTTCAGTGGGAAAAAATTTAGCATGGTGATCCTTGCAGACTTAGCGAATGAAAGCGGATGGCATCCCAACCTCACAAATCATGCCTTTTGGCTTAGTGACCGATGTATCTGTAATAGGTAACCGAGCCAAAATAATTTGCTGTAAATGCACCGAACACGGGGCCGCCAGTATGCGTAGCGCTCCAAATACTGAGTTGCTGTCCTTGTGCATTGAATCCCAGGTTGCCGCCCCACATCACGACATGTCCTTGCTCCCATCCAACGTCACCAACTTCTGGCGCCCCTATGACTGGGGTAAATAGAGGACTGAGAGGGAAGTCACCGCTCAGCATATGCCCGATACTAATGCCGGCCGCAGCATAAATTGCGTCTATCGATCCGCTACAATCCGCGCCCGCTGTCGTCGTGCCGCCCAACACGTACGGTACCTGCGCATTCGCGAAAGCCTGAGCGGCAGTACTAAAGAGCGCTTGCTGCCCGGGGGATGTGTCAGGTGTCGGTCCCGCAGCCTCCGCCGTGGCAATTGGGTTAAGATATCCCAAGAATGACACGATGTCGTTAGCAATGCCTGCCAGCGTAGCCTGGATCGTATCGGGTGTTACGGCGGCGACGGTCCCGGCTTCGGCAGCTGTCACATCGATTTGGGTGGCTGCGCCGTTGGTCGCGGCACTGGCCGGGGCGAACGTCAAATCCCAACTCGTCCCGTTGATCGAAACGGTTTCCGATGTCCCGCCCGTCGAAGGCATTGCCGCCGCGCTAAGTTGGCTGATGGCGCCGCCGAAATTGGGTACGCTGCTCGCACCAGCCGCTTCGGCCGCCGCGAATGCGGCAGTATTGATGGCGAAACCGTATTGTGTCGGGGCCTCGGTTTGACCGCTGCTCTCGGCGGTAGGCGGTATCACGGACTCGAACGCCTGCTGAATAGCAGTGCTATAGTCAGGAACGATTGTCGCCTGGGCGGTAGCCTGCGCGAATGCGGCGGAATTCATCGCAAGGGCGGATAAGTTACTTTGAGCATTCGCAAACGCCTGCGCCACCGCCGGCAGATACAGGTTCAGGCTGTCCAGCAGCCCCTGTCCCAGATTGCCGCTGGCGAAGTCGCTCGCCATGTTGGTGGCAAGGCCAGCCGACCCCAACGCGGCCGAAATCAGGTTCAGCGTCTGCGTCTGACCGCCATAAGACAGCCCGATCCCCGGCCGCCCCGGCCGCCGCTGCCTCCAACGCGCCGGCCAGGATGCCCGCCGCATTGCCGTTCGCGGCCGACTGCACGGCGCCATACACACCGCCCACACCCTGTGCCGCCGCGTTCAGCACCTGCGCGGGAACCGGCGCCGGAGTCCCCGGCGCGGTCCCGCCTGCGCCCCCGGTAATCCCCGCGGCCACCGCCTGCGCCAGAGTCA
>JAJZEV010000078.1 GCA_021805665.1 Pseudomonadota bacterium | reverse complement strand
CGCGCTACAGCTCGTTACGGTCATGGCTGTCGCAGTGGAGCTACGATCGCAGCCAGGCCAAGGGCCCGGCCAACGCGGCGCGGATCCATCGCACCCCGGTGCTGCAAATCGAAAACGGGGCTGACGACGCGGTGCCCGCTTCGCACAATCCGGCGATCCATGCCGCGCTGGCGACGCCGGACAAGGAATATGTCCGGATCGAGGGCGCATCGCATTATTACAAGGGCCAGCCGGCGCACATGGCGGAATGCCTGGCGGCGGTGCGGGCCTGGAGCGAACGGAAAGGACTGCTGTAACAACACCCGGGAGATACGAAAATGCTGCTGCAAAAACTGCATCATGTCGCCTATCGTTGCACCAATGCCGCCGAAACGGTCGAGTTCTATACCAGGTATCTCGGCCTGGACCTGGTGCATGCACTAACCAACGAACGCCTGCCGTCGTCCGGTATCCATGCGCCGCATATTCATATCTTCTTTGCAATGGCAGACGGCAGCTTCATTGCCTTCTTCGAGGTGCCGATGGCGGATGCCGCCCAACCCGACACCACGGGCGCGGCCTGGGCGCAGCATCTGGCGTTGGAAGTGGCGGACATGCCAACGATGATGGACGCGGTGCAGCGGCTGCGAGACGGCGGCATCGCCGTCGTCGGCCCGGTCGATCACGGTTTCTGCCAGTCGGTTTATTTCACCGATCCGTCCGGCCACCGCCTGGAAATGACGGTTCGCAGCGAAAACGCCGAGGACAATGTTCGGCATCACCGGGAGGCGGCCGGTGTCGTGGCCGGCTGGAAGGCCCGCGCGGTGGCCGAGGGCTGGCCGAGCGCGGCTTGAGGGGCTACCCGGCGATCAGGCGGTTGGTCCGCCGGTCGCCGAAAAAAATGTCGGTCGAAATCTCATCGACCCGGTTCAGCCCGGTATAGGCCATGGTCTTGTCCATCTCCGTCTGGATGAAGCCCACGGCCTTCGACGCCCCGGCCTCTCCGCCGGCGGCGGTGCCGTACAGCGTCGCCCGTCCGGTCAGCACGCACTTCGCCCCCAGCGCCATCGCCTTCACGATGTCCGATCCGCGGCGGATGCCGGAGTCCAGGATCACCGTTGCTTTGTCCCCCACGGCCTCGGCGATTTCCGGCAGCATGTCCAGCGTGGCCGCCGCGCTGTCCATGTTGCGTCCGCCATGGTTCGAAACGATCAGTCCATCGACACCATAGCTGATCGCCTTCAACGCGTCGTCCACCCGGTTGATGCCCTTCAGCATCAAAATTCCCGGCCATTTATCACGGAAAATCCGGATGTCGTCCCAGTTCAGACTGTCCTGGCGCATCACCTCCCGCGTCCCGGGGTCGGTTCCGATCGGCCGGCGATACGGGTCGGGATAGTTCTCGTTGCGCGGCATGCCGATAGTGGTGAAATACTTCAGCAGCACCGTCGCGAACCAGGTGGGATGCTGCACGATGTCCCGGGTGAACCGCCAGGTCGGGTGGAACGGCAGCAGGAAACCGTTCCGCGCGTTGTATTCGCGGTTCGGCGGGACGATCGTATCGGTGGTGACGATCAGCGCCTCGAACCCGTTGTTCTTGGCACGCTCGATCAACTGATAGGACAGTTCGCGCTGCTTCCAGACATAAAGCTGGAACCACAGCCGGAAGTTTGCCTCCTTGGCGATCTTCTCCATGGACGTCATGGCCCCGGTCGCCAGGGTGAACGGGATTTTCGCGCGGGCGGCGGCTTTCGCCAGTTCCAACTCGCCCTCATACCAACACAGGCCGGCGGCCCCGGTGGGGGCGATCGCCATCGGCAGGCTGATTTCCTTGCCGAACAACGTCGTTTTGGTGGACCGTCCGGACACATCGACCAGTGCCCGGTGTTTCAGTTTGATCGTCTCGAACGCCGCGCGGTTATTGCGCAGCGCCAGTTCATCCTCGGTCGAGCGGTCCACGAACTCGAATACCGCTTTCGGCAGCCGCCGCTTGGCCGCGTCGCGCAGATCGTGGATGTTGTAGCAATCGTCGAGCCTGGACATGCCCTGTTCCCTCTTGATCCCGGGATGATGAAGCCGGACGGGGTGGTGTCAAGTTTCGCCGGTTCGGCGGCAGGCACCGTGCAAACCTGTCGCATAGCCCCATCTATGGTTCCGAAACCAAACGCTCTATGAACCCCCACCAGCCTCACGGCGGAGGAGCCGACTCAATGACTGACTCGCTAAACCTCGTATCCGACCTGATCCGGCAGGCACGCGCCGCCGGGGCCGATGCCGCCGACGCGGTGCTGGTGAACGGCACGTCGCTCTCCGTGGCCTCCCGCCAAGGCAAGATCGAGCATCTGGAGCGTTCGGAAGGCCGCGATCTGGGCCTGCGCGTGTTCATCGGCAAGCGGGCTGCCATCGTGTCGTCCAGTTCGTTGGACCCGGCCGGCTTCCCGGATCTGGTCGCGCGCGCCGTGGCGATGGCCAAGGTTGTCCCCGAAGACAAATTCGCCGGTTTTGCCGAAACCTGGGCGCCACCCGACACAGCCGATCTGGACATGGCCGACCCGTTCGCGCCCGAACCCGACAATCTTGCATCGAGGGCGGCGGCGGCCGAGGAGGCGGCGTTCGCGGTTCATGGGGTCACGAATTCGGAAGGCGCGGAGGCCGGCTACGGCCGTAACGAAATCGTTCTGGTTACCTCCGCCGGGTTTGCCGGACGGCGGGTTGGCACCAGCCATTCGATCTCCGCCACCGCGCTGGCCGGGACCGGCACGGACATGCAGCGGGACTACGACCATCACAGCGCGGTCTATTTCGCCGATCTGGACGACCCGGCGAAAATCGGCAAAAGCGCGGGGGAGCGTGCGATCGCGCGGCTGAACCCGACGCGCCCGAAGACCGCCAAACTGCCTGTCATCTTCGATCCGCGCGTCGCCGGCAGCCTGCTGGGCCATCTGATGGGCGCGATCAACGGCGCCGCCGTCGCCCGCGGCACCAGTTTCCTCAAAGACAAGCTCGGGCAACGCATTTTCGCCGCTGGAATCGACGTTTACGACGATCCGAGGCGGGTGCGGGGCCTTCGCTCCCGCACTTTCGATGGCGAGGGCACGCCGACCAAGGCCCGCGCACTGATCGAAGACGGCATTCTGACCACCTGGCTGCTGGAAAGCCGTTCCGCGCGCCAGTTGGGCATGACCCCGACCGGCCATGCCTCTCGGGGCACCAGCGGGCCGCCATCGGCGTCGCCATCCAATCTTTACCTCGCCGCGGGGACGCTGACCCCGGCGGAACTGATGGCCGACATCAAGGAAGGCCTGTATATCGTCGAGATGATCGGCATGGGTGTGAACGGCGTGACCGGCGATTACAGCCGTGGCGCCGCCGGCTACATGATCCGCGACGGCGCACTGGCCGAACCGGTGGCTGAAGTGACGGTTGCCGGCAATCTGCTGGAGATGTTCGCGGCCATGGTGCCGGCGTCGGATCTGGTGTTGCGGCGCGGCACCGATTCGCCCACGGTTCGGGTCGATGGACTGACGATGGCGGGGGGTTAACCCTCGCCGGGGGGCGGCAGGTCGCGGGGATGCACCGTGACCGAGACTTCCACGTCCTGCCCGAGGGCCTCCAGGATGTCCATCAGCCGGTCGATGGTGAAACGGCGCAG
>JAJZEV010000294.1 GCA_021805665.1 Pseudomonadota bacterium | reverse complement strand
TGGCCTGGATCGTTGCAAGGCTGGGCGGGTGGAACTGCTATTATAAACCACCCGGACCGAAGACCATGAGGGCCGGGTGGGTACAACTCGAGACAATGGTCGCAGGGTTCATAATCGCGGCCAACATGAAGGCCGAGACAAATGTGAGAGTCCCGTAGCTCTATTGCGGGTGGCTTATCGGGAGGCTGTGCGTTGTTGCATGGAGTACTAACCTTCAATCCTCATTTGGAGTAACCACCATGTTACGAGAGGAATTGGGTCGCCGTGCTGCAAGCTTCTTTGCTCAGTCTTCGCAAGAATATTGACATATCCACCATCCGCCTACGATGGACAGCGGGCGTCAGTCCCTCTGCTGGGCCTCTCCCTCCAACTATGACAACCCCGTTGCGGAAACAGCATCTGCCGCCGCCCGGGCATATGCCCTGCACACCGCCGGAAGCAGAGTTCGGAACGCCACCTCCGAACACATTGCCGCGATGGGATGCTTCCGGTAAATCTACCAGCCACCTCGAACGCCTAGACCACAGCGTCCAGGCGAGTCTGCACTGGGTCGCGGCGGCGGATGCGGTGGCGGCCGAGGTCCGGCTGTATTCGCATCTGTTCAACCGCCCCGATCCGGGCGCGGATGGCGATGCGCTGGCGGATTTGAACCCGGACTCGCTGGAGGTTCTAACCGGGGCGCTGGTGGAACCGGCGTTGGCGGATGGGTTGGTGGGTGAGGCGGTGCAGTTCGAACGCACCGGGTATTTCGCGCTGGACCCGGAATCGCGGCCGGGGCGGCCGGTGTTCAATCGGACGGTTGGGCTTCGGGATAGTTGGGCAAAGGTGCAGACGAAGGCTTAGCGGCCTGCCGGGGAGCGGGTTTGCGGCGGGAGTGTGGGGTCGCCATGACCTATCGCGGTGCCGTCAGACACCGGAAGCAGTTGAAGGCACTCCCCACAGCGACTGCACGAGAAATAGTTGCGCGCCCAGCGACGTGATTTCCTGATTTGACAACTCCACCACCCTCCGCCTCTCCTAACCGCAAAATCAGGAGGAAACGCCGATGCCCCGCCTACAGAACAAAATCATCCTTATTACCGGCGCCGCCCGCGGTCAGGGTGCCGCCGAAGCGCGCCTGTTCGTCCGCGAAGGCGCCCGGGTCATCGTCACCGACATCCTGGAAGCCCGGGGCCAGCAGCTTGCCAACGAACTCGGGCAGGATAATGCGATCTTCGTTCGCCACGATGTGTCCTCCGAGACCGACTGGCAGAAAGCCGTCGATGCCGCCGCGGCGCTGGGCGGTCTGCACGGCTTGGTTAACAACGCCGGCATCTATCAGCCAAAGGGTATGCTGGACACCGATGCCGCGCTGTTCCAGCGCCATGTCGCGATCAACCAGTTCGGACCGTTCCTCGGCATGAAAGCCGTGGTGCCGCTGATGGATCGTTCCGGCGGCGGCGCCATCGTCAATATTTCCTCCACCGCCGGGCTGAAGGGTTCGCCGCGGGCGTTCGCTTACAGCGCGACGAAATGGGCATTGCGGGGGATGACCAAGACAGCCGCGCTGGACCTCGCCGATCGCAATATCCGGGTGAACTCCATCCACCCCGGCCCGATCGATACGGAAATGCTGAATGTCCGCACGCCGCTGGAAAACCGCGAACGCCTGCAATCGGTGCCGATGAAACGAATGGGTACCGCGGAGGAAATCGCCGATCTGGTGCTGTTCCTGATCTCCGACGAAAGCCGCTACATCACGGGGGCCGAGGTTGCCATCGACGGCGGCGCCACACTGTAGGGCGGTTTGATCCAGATCAATGTGCCCATCCTTACTCACAGCACCATCCGACAGCCGAGACCATCGGATGCGGACGCCCCATGACCTATATCGACCCGGCTTGCGCCTACTGCCCGTCCAGCGTCCGCGCCTGCCGCACAGGTAAGGCCGAATCCGATGGGCCGGGATTCTGTCCCGGCAAGGTCGATCCAGACGGGCAGTCGGCCGCCCGGGCGCTGTACGAGGATCCGGAAACACGCCGGGTCGCCGTGGAGTCAGCCCGGGTGGAGGCCGAGGGTTACTGCAAATGGACCCGGGTCGAGGAGATCGTGCGGTTCTCCCAAAAGATGGGATTCAAGAAGATCGGCATCGCCAACTGCATAAGTTTCGTCGAGCATGCCTATGTGCTGTCCGGTATCCTGGAAAGCCATGGTTTCGAGGTTGTTTCGGTTGCCTGCAAGAACGGTAACATCCCCAAGGAAGAAATCGGCCTGCGCGACGATGAGAAAATCCGTCCCGGCGGGTTCGAACCGCTGTGCAATCCAATCGCCCAGGCCGAAATGCTGAACCGGCATGGCTGCGAGTTCAATGTCGTCATGGGATTGTGCATCGGCCACGACAGCCTGTTTTTCAAGTATGCGACGGGCCTGAGCACGGTGCTGGTCGCCAAGGACCGGGTGTTGGGTCACAACCCCGTCGCCGCGTTGCAATTGGCGGACAGCTACTACAGCCGCCTGTGGGGTCCGGACAGACCGGCCAAACCGCCGAAGCTGCCGGTTGCGGGAAGGCGGCGGGCCTGATTGAAACGCCGCCGATGTGGAACTCTTTCGCCGCGGCATGTAGCCTGAGTTCATGGCAACATATCTGGATTTCCCCCGCCGTGCGGAGTGGGATCTCGACCCCGCGTTCCTGACCGTCAATCACGGGTCCTTCGGCGCGGCTCCGCGGTCGGTGATCGCGGCGCAGCGCAGGTGGCAGGACCGGATGGAACGCCAGCCCAGCCAGTTCATGAACACGGTCTATCCCGGTGCGATCCGTTCGGCCGCCGCCGCCCTGGGGGCGTTTCTGAACGCCGATCCAGACGATCTGGTCTTTGTCGATAATGCCACCACGGGATGCAACGCCGTCATCCGCGGCCTGCCGTTGCGCAAGGGCGACGAAATCGCGATCCTGAGCCACGCCTATGGCGCCGTCGACAACGCGATCCGGTTCGCTGCGGAACAGACCGGGGCGCATGTCGTTCAGGCGGCGGTTCCATTCCCCGACCCAACCGAGGACGGGCTGGTTGCCGCCGTCGAGGCCGTACTGACCCCCCAAACGAAGCTGGCGGTGCTGGACCACGTCACCTCCGGCAGCGCCATCGTCCTGCCCATGCAGCGGATCGTCGCTACCTGTCATGCAGCCGGCGTCAGGGTATTGGTGGACGGCGCCCACGCGCCCGGCCAGATCGACCTGGACCTTCAGGCGATCGGCGCCGACTGGTACGTGGGCAACTGCCACAAATGGCTCTGCGCGCCGAAGGGCTGCGCGTTTCTGCATGCCAGACCTCCCGCTCAGGCCGGATTGCATCCCGGCACGATTTCACATGGTTACGGCCAAGGCTTCCTGGCGGAGTTCGACTGGACCGGCACCACCGACCCCAGCCGTTTCCTGGCGATCGACGCCGTCATCGCGTTCCACCACGAACTGGGCGGTGCGTCGCTGCGGGCGCGCAACAAAACGCTGGCGCAGCAGGGGGCGGCGCTGATCGCGCAACGGTTGAATACCAATGTCGGCACCACCGGGGCCACGGCCGGGGCAATGGCCACGATCCGCCTACCGGTCGACGATCCGTCTCCGGAGCACGCGTTGCGCATTCGCCGGCGGCTGATGGACGCGGGC
>JAJZEV010000058.1 GCA_021805665.1 Pseudomonadota bacterium | reverse complement strand
CCGACGTGATGGCCCGCTTCAAGCGGCTGGACGGCTGCGACGTCTTCTTCCTGACCGGCACCGACGAACACGGGCAGAAGGTCGAAAAGGCCGCCGCCGACAAGGGCGTCGATCCGCAAACATTCGCCGACATGGTCTCCGCCGACTTCCGGGCCATGAGCGACACCATGGGCATTTCCTACGACGACTGGATCCGCACGACCGAGGAGCGGCACAAGGTCTCCTGCGCCGAATTGTGGAAGCGGATCGAGAAGAACGGCGATATCTATCTCGGGCATTACGAAGGCTGGTATGCGGTTCGGGATGAAGCCTTCTACGACGAAGGGGAACTGACCACCCGGCCCGATGGCTCCAAGGTCGCCCCCAGCGGCGCCCCTGTGGAATGGGTCAGGGAGCCGTCGTACTTCTTCCGCCTGTCCGCGTTCCAGGACCGGCTGCTGAAGCTTTACGAGGAAAACCCCGGGTTTATCGCGCCATCCTCGCGGCGCAATGAGGTGACCAGCTTTGTCAAGGGCGGCCTGAACGACCTGTCGATCAGCCGGACCACCTTCAACTGGGGCATCCCGGTGCCGGACGCGCCCGGCCATGTGATGTATGTCTGGCTGGACGCGCTGAACAACTATGTCACCGCGTGCGGCTTCCCCGACGACAGCGCCCCGCGGTGGAAGTACTGGCCGGCGGACGTTCATTTTGTGGGAAAAGACATCATCCGCTTCCATGCGGTCTATTGGCCGGCGTTCCTGATGGCGGCCGGGTTGCCGCTGCCCCGGCGGGTCACATCGAACGGCTGGTGGCTAATGGACGGGGAGAAGATGTCCAAGTCCCTGGGCAATGTCGTCGAACCGCGCAAGCTGGCGGAGATCTTCGGCCTGGATCAGATCCGCTACTTCCTGCTGCGCGAAAAGCCGTTCGGTGCCGACGGCTCCCTCAGCCACGCGGCGATCATCAGCCGGATCAACGTCGATCTGGCCAACGATCTGGGCAACCTGGCGCAGCGGACGCTGTCCCTGGTCGCCCGCAACCGCGGCGGCGCACGGCCGCCCATCGGGGCAGCTACCGAAGACGATGCGACGCTGTTGCATGGGGCTCAATCGCTGCTGCGCGTGCTGCGGGAGAATATTGACCGCCAGACCTTCCATGAAGGCCTGGAGGAAGTCTGGAAGGTGATCAGGGCCGCGAACGGTTACATAGACCGTCAGGCACCCTGGGCACTTAATAAGACGGACAAGGTTCGTATGGGTAGCGTCTTGCGTGTGTTGCTCCGCACATTACGGGTGGTTGCCACGCTGCTACAGCCGGTGATGCCCGGAAGTATGAGCCGGATGCTTGACCAACTGGGGGTACCGTCGGACGCGCGGACCTTCGCCGCATTGGAGCAGCCGTCGGCACCATTGACCGATGGGCAAATCTTGCCGCCTCCGCAGGGCGTTTTCCCCCGCTATCAGGAGCCGGCCGCCTGATGCTGATCGATAGTCACTGCCATCTGGACTACTACACCGCCGACGAACTGCCGGATGTCCTGGCGCGCGCTCGGTCGGCCGGCGTGGGCGAAATGGTCACCATCGGCACCACGCTGGCCCAATCCGAACGCCTGCCGCTGCTGGCACAGGGGCATCCGAACCTGTGGTGTACCATCGGCGTGCATCCGCACCACGCCGCCGAGGCGCCAATCCCGACGCCCGAAGCCCTGGCGGCGATGGTCCGGCACCCCAAGGTGATCGGGATCGGCGAATCCGGCCTGGACTACTTCTACGACAAATCGCCCCGCGACATTCAGGCGGAGAATTTCCGGGCGCATATCCGCGGCGCCAGGCTGGCCGGTGTACCGCTGTGCATTCACGCGCGCGATGCCGACGACGATATCGCACTGATTTTGCGGGAAGAACGCGACAGGGAAGGGGCGTTCGACTTCCTGCTGCACTGCTTCAGCTCCACCCGCGCACTGGCGGAGGCGGCTCTGGCGATGGGCGGGTATATCAGCTTCTCCGGCATCCTGACCTTTCCCCGGTCGGCGGAACTGCGGGAGATCGCGCTGGATGTGCCGCTGGACCGGCTGCTGGTGGAAACCGATGCCCCTTATCTCGCCCCGGTACCGTTCCGGGGTAAGCGGAACGAGCCGGGGTGGGTCGCACATACCGCGAAAGTGCTGGCCGGCCTGCGGGGCATGACGCCCGAGGCGATGGCCGATCTGACCACGGCGAACTTCCGCCGGCTGTTCCGCAAGGCCGTGGCATGAAGGTGACCATGCTGGGCACCGGCGGATCGGCCGGGGTGCCGATGATCGGTGGGGCCGATGGCAGCGGCGACTGGGGCCTGTGCGATCCGGCCGAACCCAGGAACCGCCGGACGCGGCCATCCATCGTGATCGAAACCCCGCAAAAACAACGGCTTTTGGTCGATACCTCACCGGATATGCGCAACCAGTTGCTGGACTGCCGCATCCCCGGCGTGGACGCCATCCTGTTCACGCACGCCCATGCCGACCATATCACCGGGATCGACGATGTCCGTATTCTGAACCGGATCGCCGGTCGGCCGCTGACCGCCCATGGCACCGAACGTACGTTGGGGGAGATTACCAAGCGCTTCGGCTACGCCTTCAGACCGTGGGATCCCCCGCACTTCTATCGTCCTGTTCTTGAAGCAAATATAGCCAAGCCGAACGACCTGTTGGACGTTGCCGGCCTTAGCCTGCACCTGTTCGACCAGAACCACGGCCGGGTGGACACGCTGGGCTTTCGGACCGGATCGTTTGCCTACTCAACCGACGTCGTGGCGCTGGACGACGCCGCGCTGGACATTCTCACGGGCGTGGACACCTGGGTGGTGGACTGCTTCCTCCGCAGCGACACGCACTGGACCCACGCCAACCTGCCGACGGTGATGGCATGGGTCGATCGGATCAAACCGCGGCGCACCGTGCTGACCCACATGGGCACCGAGATGGATTGGGCCTGGATGCAGGCCAACCTGCCCGCCGGTATCGAGGCCGGATACGACGGTTTGGTGCTGGATATTGGATAAACTATCGCGATTCGGGCGTTTTCCAGGGCTTCCAGCCCGGGAACATCACCACCACGGGCGACCAGAACAGCCGGAACGAGCGGTTGAAGCGGATATCCATGCGGATCGGGGTTCCATCGGCCTCATAACAGATCAGGGCGCCTCGGCCGTCATCGGTGGCGTCTGCCATGACTTGTTCGATTTCAACGTATTGCCGACCGCGCTTGCCGATCCACATCAGTTTCCACTGGCCGGCCCGGGTATAGGCGTCCTCGCTGGAGTTGTATTGAAACTGGCGCTCCTTGTCGTCCTTGATGCTGACATCGCCGACGCCCGCGGCGAAGCCCTTGGTCGAACCGCCGGAGAATTTGCCGGCGATGCCGAGTTGGATCCACGGCGATGGCTTGCGCGGCAATGCGTCCAGCAGAACGCGGGCGTCGTCCGGGTTGAAGCTTGTCTCGTTGTCGTAGATCAGGCGATCGACGGTGGCGGCGATGACGAAGCGGTCGGCCATGAGGGTTCAGCCATGGTGTTGCACCGGGCGGTTGCCATGAATGGGCGTTTAGACGCAAGCGGCTTTAACTTTACATAATATCCATTATCCGGTCTTGATCCATCCGAAATCCCAGCCGCGCTCACCGGCCACC
>JAJZEV010000290.1 GCA_021805665.1 Pseudomonadota bacterium | reverse complement strand
CCGGTGTTGTTGACGTCGATCGTCCCGTTGGACACCCGGGCGATGTCGTTGGAGCCGGTGAACCCGACAGAATTGCCGGAATATGCGCTGTTGACGGTGTCACCGCTGCCCTCGACCGCTACGCTGGTCGCGGCGTTGTCGAGGTAGATCAGGCCGTTGTTGATCTGCGCCGTGTCGGCATTGCCGGCGAAACCGATGACGTTGCCCGAATAGGCGCTGTTGACCGCATTGCTGTTGCCGAAGACGGTCACGCTCGCGCTGCTGTTGTCCATATATATTATGTCGCCATTCCCGATCAGGCCCTCGCCTGTGCCGGTGAACCCCGTGACGTCGCCCGCGACCGCGCCGACTGTATCGTAGTTGCCAGCCACCGTTACGCTCGCCCCGGCCGCGGTTTCGTAAACCACGTCGTTGTTCCCGATCAGAGTCTCATCGGTGCCGGAGAATCCGGCGGTGTCCCCCGCAACCGCGGTGACCGTGTCGTTGTTGCCGCCGATGCTGACGCTATTGCCAGCTTGCACAATGTTAACAACGTCATTTTGACCGGAAGCGCCAAGGCTGTCGTTTGTACCTTGTATCGTGACGGTCACGCCGCTTCCAAGGGTTACCGTATCGTTCGATCCAGTGACGATATATGACACGCCATCGACAAGATGGAGCGTGGTTCCGCTGGCGCTTATGGTTATACTGCCGGACGCTGCAAAATCTCCCCCTCCATTAAT
Organism: Pseudomonadota bacterium; assembly: GCA_021805665.1. Taxonomy (GTDB): domain Bacteria; phylum Pseudomonadota; class Alphaproteobacteria; order Acetobacterales; family Acetobacteraceae; genus Rhodopila. Next base: position 2,933 of record JAJZEV010000290.1, on the reverse strand, counting down.
TCATCGGTCTGCCAGATTGGCCCGCGAAGGAATCCGGTGCATCTAAGATTCGATCCTCATATTTTGGTTGTTATTGTTCGTCGGAATGACCGTGTTGTTACGGTATATTTCGCAATGGCTTCGGTCAACCGGGTTTTATGGTTAAAACTGCATTTAAGTTCCGATCAAGAAACGTAGGTTGTCGGCGCCATTGAGCACTTCATGATTAAATTAACCTTAACATTGCCTCGGAATCAGCTACCCGCCGCTGTTGGACGGACGCGGTTGTTTCTTCGATCGTCATTATGCAAGGCGCCGGCACCCGCATCCGGCAGCTTGGCTTCGGCGGCACGGCGCGCCCTTACTTATCCGATCCAACCCGGGCGATGGAGGACGGGTCGAGCGGTTCCATGCCGGGCCGGCCGCCAGACGGCAGAGCGAGATCGAGGGCCATTCAGCGCGCGGTTCTTGACGGGAGTGACGCAAACCCTCGAACCGCCCCGCGGCAGCATCCGGCCGCTGCCGCGAAAGCTGCGAAATTCCAACCTTTGGCTCTCGGATGGCCTCTAGACCGGGTTACATCCGATCGGGAGAAATCGATTTGGCCTACCCGGGGGCATCGCGACCCGTCCGCTCATACCCCCCCGGGCGCCACGCTCGCAACAGTTTATCTTGACTTATTTCCTATGATCGTCCAAATTATCCCATATGGAACACCAGCACCTCGACCTCGCCCCGCAGGTCTATCGACACCTCGTCCACACCCTCGCAACTCTCCTGCCGCCCCCGCCCATCGACACCCCAGAAGCCTGGCAGGCCCGCGACCAGGCCGCCTTCGCCAAGGTCGCCGACCTGCTCCCGGTCAACGCCGACGAAGCCGACCTCGCCGCCCAATGCGTCGCCGCCCGGGCGCAGGCCGAAGATATCCTCCGCCTGATCCGCGAACAGTCCGACGACATTCCCCTGACCCTCAAACTCAAACTCAACGCCCAATACGCCACCATGGTGCGGACCTCGCTCTCCGCCCGCGGTCTGCTCACCCGCGTCCAGCAAATCCGCCATAAGCGCGAAAAACTAACCGCCCAAGGCGACACCGACGAATGGACTCGCCACATCGCCACCCGCGAGATGCTGAATGTCCCGCCCCTCGAACCAAAAATGGAACCAAAATCCCACAGCGCGGGAAATGAGACGCCGGCAAGACCCAAACCCCACCCCTGGCCAGCCAACCCCGCTCCGGGCCCGGAACCAGCCCCAACCCCCTGAATCACCCCCCACCGCCCGCGCCAAACCCAATACCCGGACAGCATGAAGGCATGACCATCCAACCGACGCTTGCCGCACCCGCCGTCCCCCGCTATTCCGGCCGCCATGAACTGGCTCACAGAATACGTCCGCCCCAAGATACGCACCCTGTTCGCCCGGTCGTCCGTGCCGGACAACCTGTGGCACCAGTGCCCATCGTGCCAGCAGATGATTTTCCACCGCGACCTGACCGCCAACCGCAAGGTGTGCCAGCACTGCGGCCACCACATGCGCGCCACCTCGGCGGAGCGTCTGGAATGGACCTTCGACGAAAACGCCTTCACCCGGATCGAGCTGCCGAAAACCCACTCCGACCCGCTGAAATTCCGCGACACCAAGCGCTACGCCGACCGCCTGAAGGAAGCCCGCGACAAAGTCCATACCGACGACGCCATCACCGTCGCCCACGGCACTATCGGCGGCCATAAAGCCGTCGTCGCGGTCATGGAGTTCAACTTCATCGGCGGCTCCATGGGTGCCGCCGTCGGCGATGCCCTCGTCGCCGCCGCCAGACTGGCGGTGCTGCAGAACGTGCCGCTGATCGTGTTCACCGCCTCGGGCGGCGCGCGCATGCAGGAAGGTGCCATCAGCCTGATGCAGATGCCGCGCACCGTCATCGCCACCCAGTTGGTCAAAGATGCCGGCCTGCCCTTCATCGTGGTCCTCACCGACCCCACCACCGGCGGCGTCACCGCCTCGTTCGCCATGCTGGGCGACATACAGATCGCCGAACCCGGCGCCATGATCGGCTTCGCCGGCGCACGCGTCATCGAACAAACGGTCCGGGAGAAGCTGCCGGAAGGCTTCCAGCGCGCCGAATACCTGCTGGCCCACGGCATCATCGACATGGTGGTCAAACGCACCGACATGCAATCGACCCTCGCCCGGATCGTCGGCCTGCTGACCGGAAGCGGGCAAGCCGCAGCCGCGTGAACCAAGCCGTAGAACAAATCGCCGCCCGGCTGGAGCGGCTGCACCCAAGGCTCATCGACCTCAGCCTCGACCGCCTCGCCACCCTCCTGACCCGGCTCGGTTCCCCCGAAAAGCGCCTGCCGCCCATCGTCCACGTCGCCGGCACCAACGGCAAAGGCAGCACCTGCGCCTTCATAAGGGCCATGGCGGAAGCCGCCGGCCAGACTGTGCATGTGTACACCTCGCCCCATCTGGTCCGCTTTAACGAGCGCATCCGGATAGCCGGCGAACTGGTGTCCGACGAACGCCTGATCGCCACCATGGAGCGGATCGAGCAAATCAACGACGGCGCCCCGATCACGGTGTTCGAGGTCATAACCGCCGCCGCCTTCGACCTGTTCGCCCAAACGCCCGCCGATCTGTGCGTGCTGGAAGTCGGCCTCGGCGGCCGGGGCGATGCCACCAATATCGTCGAAACCCCCGGCGCCTGCGCCATCGCCTCCATCTCGCTGGACCACCGCGATCTGCTCGGTCCAACCGTCGAGATCATAGCCGCCGAGAAAGCCGGCATCATGAAACCCGGCGTGCCCGTGACCATCGGCGCCCAGCCCGGGGACATCCTCCGCGTCCTGCTGGACCACGCCAAAGCCCGGGGCGCCCCCGTCAGCCTGCGCGGCCAGGACTGGGATATCGCCCCGATCCCGTCCGGCCTTCGCTACACCGACCGGACGGCAACC
>JAJZEV010000315.1 GCA_021805665.1 Pseudomonadota bacterium | reverse complement strand
ACTGGGCACCCCGATCCTGGGGGACGGGCGATACGGAACCGCCGGCGGCGGGCTGCATCTGCTGGCCCGGTCCATCCACCTGCCGCTGAACCCGCCCGTTGAAGCCACCGCACCGCCGCCGGCATTCATGCAGGCGGCTCTGCGCCAATGCGGCTTCGACGCAATGGCCGGCGGGACGGCCCCTGGTGCGGCGCAAGCCAAACAGCCGGCAAAACAAAGCCCGGCCGGAAAAGTCACGGACCCGCGATTTCATGTTGCGATGCACACCCAAATCGCCAACGACTGCCCTGCACAAGACCCTATCGATTGTTAACCTACCCGATATTGACAAAATTACATGATTGGCGGAAACGACGGAAAATCGAGGAACGCTCCGGCCCAAGACCCGGGACCGAAGGGGCGCGATCAGGAGGGACGAGCATGAAGGATCTCTGGCAGCCGGTTGCCGGCACACGGTTCTTTTCCCGTAACGGAGAGGGGTTGTACGAACGCCTGACCGACAAGCTTTACCTGCGCGTGGACGACGTCGATGAAACCGACGCAAGGGAAGTCTGCACGCGCTTCGCCGAAGCGTTCGAGGCTCGTGTGCCGGTTCGTCTGGTTGCCTGAGGGTCAACTGGATCCCGGCATATAGTTGACGATGAACTCGCTGCCGCCGTAGCCGGCTTCTTCCGGTATGCGCATCAGTCGCCTGCCGTCTTCCAGTTTGGTGCCCTTCGGCTGAACGGTCACCACGTCCGATGCGCGCGCTGTCGCGATCGCTTCCGCCACGGTGTTCGATCGCCCGAGCTTTTCGAGGTTTTTGGCGGTGGCGAAGACCAGTTTGTAGAGACCGGCTTCGGTGTCGGCCAGGGCGCGGGCCGGGGTGATCCACACGGACTCCACAGCCTCCCACCCATCGTGAACCGCCAGATGTTCGGCGGGCGCCTCGGCCAGAAAGAACTGGGTATCGTATCGTTTGGGCTGGGAGGCCGGGGTGATCCAGTGCGCGAAGTGCACCAGCAGGTCCGGCGCGGGCAGCAGGCCCTCGGATTCCAGCACGGCATCGAAGCCGATCGACCCGGCGTTCAGGGCGGCCCGGTGCCGCTCCTCCAGGCGCTTCAGTGTGGCGCCGTCGATCAGCTCCCGGAATCCGCGGGGGCGGGCGAACAGGACGCCGCATTCCTCGAACGTTTCCCGGATCGCGGCGATGCGGAACGCCGGCGGGGCGGTGTCCTTGCCCCCTTGAACCGGGAATGCGCCGATGCTGGCGGCGAGCTCGTGGTCGGCATCCTCGACCCGGCCGCCGGGAAACACCAGGGCGCCGCCGGCGAATGCGATCGCCTGGTGGCGGACGACCATGAAGACTTCGATGCCGTCCGGGCCATCGCGCAACAGCATGATGGTGGCAGCGGGTCGGGCTATGGCTTCCATGGCATTTTCCTGTCGGTTCTGTCGTACAGGCTACAGGACCGGGCGGTCGGGGTCACGCGCGCAAGCGGCGCACGAGTTCCATCGCGTTGGCCGGGGCGCGCACTTTCCGGTCGTTATCGAAGAACACGAACACGTCCCGCCGCTTCGGCCGGGCTTTGCCGCCGATCCGTTCGGCGTCCCACGGCTCCGCGCCGCGCGCCCAGTCCTTGATCCGGCTGACCCACCAGTCCAGGGCGGCGTTGTCGTAACCGTCGGGGTGTCTTCCCCGGTCGGCATGCAGGCGGCAATAGACGAAGTCGGAGGTGATATCCATCCACCGCGGCCATCTGGATGAATCCGAACAGACGAGGGCGGCGTCGTAGGCCCGCAGCAGGCCGATGAAGTCCGGGCAGCGGAAGCTGTCGTGCCGAACCTCGAACGCATGCCGCAGGACCCGGCGGTTTTCGGGGCGCAAAACATCCGGAACCCGAACCGATGCGTCGTGTTCGCGGGCAAGGGCGGCTGCTGCGTCGGTGTCATGCGGCAGCATGCTGAGGAAGGCTTCGAAGCGGCCTGCATCGAAACGGAAGTTGGACGGAAACTGCCACAGAATGGGGCCAAGGTGGATGCCCAGCTCCAGCAGGCCGGAGGCCATGAAGTTCGCCAGCGCCACGCGGGGGTTCTGCAATCGCAGGATGTGGGTAATCTGCCGGGGCCCCCTGACGGCGAATACGAACTCGGCCGGCACCTGACGCGCCCAGCTTGCGAACATTTCCGCGCGCTGCGTGCCGTAGAAGGTGGCGTTGATCTCAAGCGTGCGGAACTGGGCGGATGCAAAGCCAAGCTCCGCCTCATGCCGCAGATCCCGGGGGTAAAAGGCGCCACGCCATGGTTCGTAAGCCCAACCCGAGATACCGACACGGATTGTGCCCGTGGAACCCTGGCGCTCGACGTCGAAGTGCGACTTTCCCTCCCTTCTGCAATTGTCTCCATAGAGACAATTGCATAGTGGGAGTAATTACAACTTCGGGTGGATCGATTGTCGGACTTTGCACGGATATGTCGTTTATTCCGCCAGCGCCAGCCCGCCGCGGCGGCTGACCCGCAGCACCAGCATGGACGCCATCAGGCAGGCCAGGCCGCTGGCGATGAACGCCATCAGGTAACTGCCCGACAGGGTCCGGACCTCCCCGGCGCCGAACGCGGCGATGGCGCCGCCGACCTGATGCGCGGCGAAAATCCAGGATACGATCACCGGGGAGTCGCGGCGGCCGAAGATCTCGTTCGTCAGCGCGAAAGTCGCCGGTCCCGTGGCCACCCAATCGAGGCCATAGAACACCGAGAAAATCGAAAGACTGATCGGGTCGAAGCTGGTGAACGGCATGATGACCAGCGACAGGCCGCGCAAGCCGTAGTACCAGAACAGCAGCACGCGGGGGCTGTACCGGTCGCACAGCCAGCCCGAGGCGGTGGAGCCGATCAGGCTGAAGGCGCCGATCACCGCCAGGATGGAGGCGCCGTTCACCGGGCTGATGCCGTAATCGGCGCAATAGGCGATCAGATGGGTGTTGATCAGGCCGTTGGTGGAAAAGCCGCAGATCCCGAACGTCAGGCACAACAGCCAGAAGTCCATCGACTTCGATGCCCGGCCCAGGGCGGTGAACGCCACGGTGAACGGATTGCCGCCCTCGAACGTGCCGACGGGCTCGACAGTGCGGCCGCCGAATGCGGGCAGGCCGATCGCGGCGGGGGATTCCGGCAGCAGCAGCATGACCAAGGGAATGACCAGCGCGATCGCCGCCGTCAGCGCGATGGACACCCCTTGCCAGCCATAATGCTGCACCAGCAGCGCCAGCAGCGGCAGGAAGATCAACTGCCCGGCGGCGTTGGCCGAGGTCAGCAGGCCCATCGCCAGCCCCACGCGGTGGATGAACCAACGATTGGCGACCGCCCCGGCGAAGCCGACGGCGCCGGCCCCGGACCCGATGCCGACCATCAGCCCCCAGGTCAGGAACAACTGCCAAGGCTGGTTCATGTAGGTGGACAGCGCGGTGCCGGCCATCAGGATGGTGAGGCAGCCGATCATGGTGCGCTTCAGCCCGACGACCTGCATCAAACCGGTCAGGAACGGACCGGTCGCGCCCAGCAGGATGATGTTCAGCGACACGGCGCCCGAAATCGTGGACACATCCCAGCCGAACGCCTGTTGCAGCGGCAGGATCATCACCCCTGGTGCCGCACGCACGCCAACCCCGGCCAGCATCGCCAGGAACACGACGC
>JAJZEV010000102.1 GCA_021805665.1 Pseudomonadota bacterium | reverse complement strand
GCTTGAGATAGCCATGCACCGTGCTTTTTGGCGGCAGGTCCTTGGGCACCGCGCGCCACTGGCAGCCGGTACTCAGCACATACATGGCGCCGTTGACCACTTCGCGCATCTCGACCGTCCGCTTACGGCCACCGCGCTTGGCGGGCGGGATCGGCGGTTCCAGCACGGACCACTCGTCGTCCGTCAGGTCGCTTGGGTAGCGAAGCTTGTCCCGGTTGTAGCGCTGCCGGTTCTCTTCCGTCCACATCGGGTACCTCGCGAATCGTTCGCAGAACAGCGAATCACAAGAGATTCAACGGGTTCAAGCCCCCTCCGCTAACCGATTCTAACGACTCAATAAGTTCCGGGACGGACACTTAGAGATTGGGTGCTGACGCCACTTTCAAGCTCCGGACAGTTTCTGCCATGCCCGCCGATGACGACGATACCCTGCTGCCCTTCAGTCTGCCAAGTCTCGGCAAGAAGAAGGTCACCGCGGCATTCGATGGCGGCACGATCGGTTCGGACGGCGGGGTCTTCCTGCTGGCAGGTGCGGATCGCCGGATTGGCCTGATCGATCGGCTGGCCGCGCTGTTCCCCGATACCCGTGATCCGGCGCAGGTCACCCATTCCATGGCCGATCCGCTGCGCGAGCGGGTCTTTGCGATCGCCTGCGGATACCCGGACGGCAATGACCTTGACGATCTGCGCGCCGATCCGGCCTTCAAGATGGTCTTCGACCGGACCAGTTGCGGCTCGCCGCTGGCCAATCAGACGCGCCTCATCCTCCACACCGCTGCTTATTGGCTGGTGCGCACGGTGCGCGATGCCATTCCCGAGCACGAACCCCGATCGTGTCCCTGGCCAGCGGCGAGTTCTCGACCCTCCGGCTGTGGTTGCTGAAGATTGCGGTGCTGGTGCGCGAGACCGCCAGCCGGATCCGACTGGGGTTTGCAGCGCATTGCCCGAATGCCGCGCTGTTCCGCGATCTGATTGGGGCGTTGATGCCGCGCGCGGGATGACAACGCGGGCGTGTGCCCGCCAATCCCGACGCTCATCAACCCCCAACGCCGGCCCAGATACGGTCTGAAGCGCGGTCAACCCAGCAGGGGCGACGCACGATGCATTTAGTTATGTGATAGCAATGTTTGGCGGCGCCACGAACACTCGTGGCCGCGATGAATAAGATGGGCTAGCGCAGTTGTTACTGCTGCATCGCCAAATTCGCGGCTGCACAGCGTGCGATGCTCCCTGTGACATGCTAGTCAGCCCGACCGTCGCAGCGTTCGGAGAGCAATGGGCAGACGAAAATCAGGGCACGATGATGTGCGGGGAAGAGATTCTCGCATTCGGAAGCATCACTTTGGCAACGATGTGAATGTGCCTGAATGTCTGACCCGCTGATGGAACGACCGGGTACTGGCAGAAATCGAACAAAACCCGTAGTACAGGAGGTTCGCCACTTTCAGGGCTGCCATCCTGGCGCACTGTCCGACAGTCATGCCGCAAGCGGGCATGTCAGTCCGACGCCCGGGCCGCCCCGCCAAACGATTTTCCCTAAAGGTCCGCTGCAAACCGCCGGTCTCGTATAGGGCCGGTATCTCTGCCAGCGGGGACCTGGCTTGGTTTGATTTCGTAACCGCGCAGCTCAGGATCAGGGTGTACGGATGGAACGTTCGCAAATCGCAAAACTGCCCCGGTTCGCGCCGGCCCCCAGCGGCGCAAAATCGAGCCGGTCATCCGTTCTGGACGGTCTTCGCGGCTGGGCGTCGCTCAGCGTTGTTTGCTACCATGTGTTTTGGGAAACATTTGGCCTTGTAAGGCCGGAATTCAAGAATCCCGCCACCGGCTTTCTGTTTGACGGGGCGCTGGCTGTGTCGATCTTTTTCCTCCTGTCCGGCGAGGCGTTAAGCGCCGCGTTTTTTGCAGGCAAAGGCAAACTCGCCGTGATCAAACTGGCGATCAAACGCTATCCGCGGCTCACCATCCCGGTCTTGGCGACGTGCCTGATAACCTTCGCGCTTTCCCGAACGGACATGCTTTTCAACGGCCAGGCGGGAATGATCGTCGGCAGGCCGGATTGGATCGGGTCCTGGGTCAGATTTCCTTTCGGACTAGGCTATGTCCTGCGATACGCGTTAGTCTCGGTTTACACGACCAGCAATGCAACGACGGCGCTCAACGCATTTCTCTGGACGATGCGCCTGGAACTCGTCGGGTCTGTTATCGTTTTCGCCATTCTGCTCACGTTCGGTTGGTTTCGTTTGGCGTGGCTGATCCTGGCCGCGCTGACCGTGCTGCTTGCGTGGTTGACGCCAACCCACGATTTGGCTTGCTTCACCGTCGGCATTGCGTTCGCTGCGGCACGAAGCCACGGCATGTTCGACCGGATCCAGCGCACGCCGTTCATGCCAGTGCTATGCTGGGCAGTAATCTGTGTCGTTGCTATCGCAGATGGATTTCTACAATGGGAAGGGCTGGCGCCGGAAGGCGTTGCACCGCTTTTCGCCGTGCCGCTGGTGCTGGCAATCTTCTGCGATCGAACCGCATGCCGCTTCTTCAGCTCAACACTGTCCAAAATGCTCGGGCGGGTGTCATTTCCACTGTATCTTGTACAGTTCCCGGTGCTGATTTCCTTCACGTCGGGCGCGATTGTCTTTGCGACAGCCCACGGCGGTTTGGGATCGGGGATCGTTTACCTGATCGCCGGTTCGTCAGTGGCAGTCTGCCTTGTGTCGGCGGTGTTGTTCGAGCCTGTAGAAATCTTCACCAAATGGTTTGGACAGCGATTAGTGGAACTGGCGATGGCCGCTTGGCCGCGGTTTCTGCAAGATCGCGGACAGATCCGCCTTGACAGGCAGAGTCCGCGTTGAGGGAGTTCGGGTACCTCTCATGCTTGCCGCTGTGGCCGGGCATCATCCGGGCGGATAAAAGAATAAGCTATTGGCCAAAACCGCCAACGCCCTGGAAAAGCTTACCCCACCCCAGCAGCATATACCCGCCGAAGCATATGCCCCAGAGTATGGACTCGGCCTTCGGCAACCGCGTCTGCCACACGATGAAGATCGCCAATGTCAGCAGTATCGGCTCCTCGACGTACCGCTGGAAGCAGAATTCCTGAACCAGCAACGTGCCTGCGTACATCGTGTACACCACGACCGTTGGGATCACGTCTCGCTGCCGCCAACACAGCGTCGCCACGGCCATCCAGATCGCGGCCCCGAGAGAAATCGCACCCCACAGAAAGACGTCGCGTAAAAGTTGCGAAGGAATTTTTCCTTCGATCGTCCATAGCATCGACCCATACCGACCGGCTGCGACGCTCGGATCAAGCGGCAGTGCCACCACGGCAACCAATCCGCAGACAATCGCCGCGACCAATATACGGATTGGTGTGCGGTTGTTGCCGGCCAGCAGGCGCCAAAGGCTGACCGCGAACGGAAGCCCCACCAGCCCGGTAAACCCGAGGACGTGCGCCAATGAGACCGGTTCACTGAATGGCGCGAAATGGTACGCCTGATCCGGCGGGACAAGTCCATGCCAAATCGATACAAAATAAGCCAGGACCGCGAGTGCGGGGACGACCGGGAGCAAGTAAACAAGCAGTTTCACGGGGTCGAGGCGGGTCCGGTGGATGATCGCATTCGCCACCAGAATACCTGCGGGCACGGCGGCAAGGAATCCGTAGTGCTGTCGCAAAAGGACGCCGGCCACGCCGAGAACGGCATACGCAGCCAGGCGATTTATCTCGCGCCAGGTGCGGAATTCGATCGCGATCGCGGTAAGATAGAGGACGGTGGCGGGCAGGTCGGTGGTAGGCCAGACCCAGCTGTAAACCGGATAGGCAGAGGCCAGCATCGGCAGTACTATTATCAAGCCGGCGTTATTGCGTTGATAGACTTTCCCGATGATGAACATATTGAGCGCGAGATAAGCGACCATCCACAGGCTATGGACGGCGAACAACAGACCGCTGTCATAAGCGAAAGAGGTGATCCCGAACCCGCGAGCCAGGTAGGCATAGAGAAGATGGAGGCCCGGAGTCATTGCGACGAAATTGGAATAGTCCGGCCGGAATCCGTTAGTGATGAATTCGTTTATTTGCGGGACATGATAGTAGAAGGCATCCCATGCCGCTTGATTGGCCTTGAGATCAATCGCCCGGTTTAGCCAGGACAACTTCACCGCGACGCCCATGGCAAAGATCAAGACTGCTATCAGACCGAGCATTCGGCTGACCGATCCGAAATGCCGGTCGGAGATCGGAACTCTGTTCGATTTAGGCAAGATTACAGACGGCGGCATCGGATCGGGTCTCCATCGGTCGTTGCGCATGTCTTCCGTCGGCGATCTGACGGCGGGGCGGTTCAGGCTTTGTCGGTATCGACAATATCAGACGGGCACGCCGTCAGACATGACAACTGCGGCAACATGCCAGGGGCCGATCATCTTGGATGCGCGGATGACTTGCGGGGCGCGGAAGCGGCGTCGCTGACTTGGGATTATCGGCTTCGGCATCCCGAGTGGTTTCGTTTCTAATTCGGATTGACTGGGCGATCGCGGGTTAGGCTTCCAGCCGCGAACATCACTCAAATGTTTTGCGTGATGCGCTGTGGCCGACCACGATTCATGCTATTTAACGGGGCTGACTTCAGACATGGAGCCACGTCGGCTCGTCCGGCGAGGGCCGGTGGTGAGATAATTTTGTACAGGAATTTAAATATTCCCCATTTTCTGCTGCCTTACGACAAAAGGACCTCGATGTGACAAGAGCCTTGCATCTTTTGCAGCCAAACCCAGCCCGAACTTCGCTTCGGCGTTCCGGTGGATACACCGCGGTTTTCTGGTGGGCTGTCTTGGCTATATTCCTGCAATTCCTGATTACCGCCAACCTGCTCGATGCGATCGGTCTCAATGTTCCCATCAAGATCCACCCGGCGTCGATCATCGTTCTGTTATGTGTCGTCTACCTCTTGCTTCAAGCAGACGTTCCGATCCAGGTTCGATTTCGCGAAGCGCCGGGGCTGATGTTGTTTGTGTTTGGCATTCCATTACTTGGAATTTATTCTATATTTTTTAATGGCTTTAGCGGATCGATGGTTTACATCGAAAGCTTTTGGTCGGCCGGGCTGCTGGCGATATCGCTGGAATCGGCCACCGACAAGCAGAAGCGAATACTGGCCTGGATACTCATCACGTTGTGCGTCATCGACGCATTCGTGGGGATTTACGAAAGCTTGACCTATACGAACTGGTTTCCGCTGGTGCTGGATCCCGACTTGCTCGATAAGTTGACCGACACCGATGTCGATTTCCGCGCCAACGCATTCTATGCTCATCCGCTGACCGCCTCGCTTATCACGGCGATGGCGATTTTTCTGATCTATAGCATGCGGATGCGTTTCCTCGTCGCGGGTCCGATTTTCGCCGTCCTGCTGGTCGCTCTCTTCGGGTTCGGCGGCCGGACCGCCCTCGGCGTCACGTTGGTCGTGTCGATCCTGTCCGCATTTTATCACCTGATGGCGGGCATCGTACGCCGCGACTTGAAGCTTGATTTTGTGCTTGCTGTTCTGGTGGCCGGGATCGTCGTGCCGGTTATTATCGCGATCGTCGTGACCCAGACCACGATCGGCGATCGCATCATGGACACGCTGTATTACGACGACAGCGCTGCTGTTCGCACCACGCAATGGGCGATACTCGGGCGGCTGTCGTTGCGTAATTGGCTGTTTGGGATTTCCATGGTCGATCTCTCGGCGCTGAAGTATCAGATCGGGCTTGGTTCCGTAGATACTGACATCGAGAATTTCTGGTTGCTGACGTTTCTCAACCTGGGCGCCATCGCCTTCGTTCCATTCCTCTGCTTGTTCGGTGGCTTCCTTGTCCATCTGGCCCGCCGAACCGCCAGCTTGAACGGCTGGCTGTTGATGTTGTCGGCCCTGGCAATCGACTCGACGTCCAATTCACTCGGGGTCAAGAGCAGTGACCTCTTCGTCGAAACCGCTTTCCTGGTATCGATGGTCGGGTTCAAAGGCTTCGTGAGAGCCCCACACTTCGCGCGACTCACCCTGCCGCTGCCGGGAAGACGGGCGAACGCAGCAATCGCGGGCGCGCCCGGACGATTGGTCCCGGCAGGTCTGCGCGTAGCGAGGGTAGCAAACAGCCGATGAGCCGCGCCTCATCCGGACGCCGGCGCCCGTTGAGTCGTCCGGGTCCGGCCAGGACGTGGTTCAGACGGTCGTGGACGAGACGGGCGCGGTTGGGGATACCGCTAACAGTCCAGGGAAAAACTGGTCCCGCAGCCGCAGGCGGATTTCGCGTTCGGGTTGCGCACCGCGAAATGGCTGCCCATGAGTTCGTCGGTGTAATCGAGTTCCGAACCGGCCAGCAGGTCCATGCTGACCGAGTCGACGACGACCCGGGCCGACCCGCGTTCGATGACAAGATCGTCCGGCTGGGCCTGACGATCCAGCTCGAACTTATACTGAAATCCGCTGCATCCGCCTGCCAGCACGGCAACGCGAAGGGCGGTTTCGGTGGCCTGCTTCGTCTCGGCGACGATCTCGGCGATCCGGGTGGCGGCGCGATCGGTAACGGCGAATTTTTCCATACCCACAAGATAGGCATATCCGCGGCGAATTTGAAGCGGTTCCAGCGATTGAAGCCAAACAAGGCAGGGTGTATCGGCGTACAATGTTTGTTCGTCCCGCGCTGGCTCCCTATGCCGTATCCGCCGCCACCGCGCGCGGCCGGCTGCATCACGAGCCGGAGGCGAACACCCGATCGCCCTGGCAACGCGACCGCGACCGGGTGATCCACAGCTCCGCATTCAGGAAACTGCAATACAAGACCCAGGTTTTCGTGAACCACGAGGGCGATTTCTACCGCACCCGGCTGACGCACAGCCTGGAGGTCTCGCAGGTCGCCCGCTCCATCTCCCGGGCACTGGGGCTGGACGAGGATCTGACGGAGGCGCTGGCCCTGGCGCACGATCTGGGGCATCCGCCGTTCGGCCATGCGGGCGAGGAAGCGCTGAACGTGTCGATGAAGCCGTGGGGCGGGTTCGATCACAATGCCCAAAGCCTGCGGATCGTGACCTTGCTGGAAAGCCGCTACGCCGGCTGGGATGGACTTAATCTGACCTGGGAGACGCTGGAGGGGCTGGTCAAGCACAATGGCCCGTTGCGCCATCCGGTGCCCTATATCGCCGACTATAACGATCGGCACCGGCTCGATCTTCATACGCAGCCCAGCGCCGAAGCCCAGGTCGCCGCCATTGCCGACGATGTGGCGTATCACTCGCATGATTTGGACGACGGGTTGCGGGCGCGCCTGTTCGCCATCGATGACCTCAAGCATCTGCCCGTGGTCGGCGAGTCGCTCGCCGCCGCTCGGAAGTCCAGCCTGGACGTGCCGCCGCCCCGTTTGCGGCACGAGATGCTGCGGCGGGTGATCGATGCCATGGTCAGCGACCTGATCGCGGAATCGAGCCGGCGGCTGACGAAGCTGGAGCCCGACAGCCCGGACGCGATCCGCCGCCACAAACATCGGGTGATCGGCTTCAGCCCGGCGATGGCGGACGCCAACCAGGCGATCAAGGACTTCCTGTTTGCCCGGATGTATCGCCACTGGCGGGTCAACCGCATGTCGGCCAAGGCGAAGCGGCTGACCGAGGATCTGTACCGGTTGCTGCACGCCGACCCCACCCTGCTGCCCGACGACTGGCGCGCCAGGGCGGGCGAGGGGGGCATGCAGCGATCCGCCACCATCGTCGGCGATTACATTGCCGGCATGACCGACCGCTATGCGATGGACGAACACAAGCGGCTGACCGACATCGGCGTCAACGGCTGACCAACGACCTGCCTTGCCCTTCTGCGCGCAAACCCTTACTCAGCCGCCCGAACCCGAACCCGAGGAGGCCTCGATGGCCATTGAACGCACGTTTTCGATTATCAAGCCGGACGCAACCCGCCGGAACCTGACCGGTAAGGTCAACGCGGTGCTGGAAGCAGCCGGTCTGAGGATCGTCGCCCAGAAGCGCATCCACATGACCACCGCGCAGGCCGAGACATTCTATGGTGTGCATGCCGCCCGCCCGTTCTTTCGCGATCTGGTGACGTTCATGACCTCCGGCCCGGTCGTCGTGCAGGTGTTGGAAGGCGAAAACGCCGTGGCGCGCCACCGCGACGTGATGGGTGCGACCAACCCCGCCAACGCCGCCGAGGGCACCATCCGCAAGCTGTTCGCCGAGAGCATCGAAGCCAATTCGGTCCACGGCTCCGACAGCCTGGAGAACGCTGCGGTCGAGATCGCATATTTCTTCGCCGGAACCGAGATCGTCGGATGAAATCCTCATCCAGAGACTGGATCGCTTTGGCGGGGCGCGTGCTCATGAGCGCGATTTTCGTCTATGGGGGCATTATGAAGGCCCTCGCGCCGGCCGCCACCATGGGCTACTTCAGCAAACTGGCCTTGCCGATGCCGGGGGCGGCTTACGCGCTGACCCTGGCCGTCGAGATTGGGGCCGGCATTCTGTTCCTGGTGGGATACAAGACCAGGGTAACGGCGCTGATCCTGGGGGTCTGGTGCATCGCCACCGCGATGGCGGCGCATTACCATCCGAACGATCAGGGCCAAATGATCCATTTCATGAAGAACGTCGCTATGGCGGGCGGGTTCTTGCAGGCCGTGGCGTTCGGCGGCGGCCGGCTGAGCGTCGATCGCGGATAAAACGTCCCGGATGCGGGTGCTGCTGGCCGGGGGATTTCTCCCCGGTTCGGCAGCCCTGCCCCTGCTCTCGACGCGGCTTTTCGGCATTGGGGGCAGGACGAAACATCCCGCCGCTGCGTAACCGGTTCTGACCGCGGATATGCCGGCTGCCGAACCGGTCTTACTGGCGATGCGGTCGCTGTTGAGATCGCGCTTCTTCTGGACGCATAACGACTGCGAAATTGAGACGACCGGAGGTTGTGGATCCGGCGGACGCTCGTTTGCGACCAGATACTTGCACGATGATAGTGTCAGGACTATGTGAGTTGCATGACGCTAGCAAACCGAGGGCAAGCCGATGCAACGCGATAGCCTCGAAACCGTTGAGCCCGTGCGGGTTCGCCACGTTCGGCGGATCGGCGCATGAGCAGCACCGCCGTTCAGCGCGACACCGCGGCGGCCCCGGCGCGGTCCCGCCCGCGGTACGTCGCTAAGCGCCTTGCAATTGCCGCCGCCGCCGTCGCGGTGGGTTTGGGCGCCGCCTGGTTCGGGTCCGACTGGTGGACCACCGGACGGTTTGTCGAATCCACCGACGATGCCTATGTCGGCGGCAACGTCACCATGGTCGCGCCTTACGTCTCGGGATTTGTGGCGCACGTCCTGGTGGCCGACAACGAACATGTGCAGGCCGGGCAGATACTGATCCAACTCGACCGGCGCGATCTGCAGACAGCCTACGATAAGGCGGCGGCGGTGGTCGATGCCAGGGGCGCGGCGCTGACCGGGCTTCAGGCGCAATACCGGTTGCAGCAGGTTTCGATCCAGCAGGCCATGGCGGATCAGGCAGCCAAGGCCGCCCGGGCAGCGTTCACCCGTGGCGACGGCAACCGTTACGCAGCGCTGGCCCTGACCGCCGCCGGATCGCGGCAGGACGCGGAGAAAACCCGGGCGGCAAGTCAGGAGGCGGATGCGGAACTGGCCGGGGCACAGGCCGGGTTGGAGGCCGCACGCCAGCGGTTGCCCGTCCTCGACGCCCGGATCGCCGAGGCCCGGGCCGATCTTGTCCAGGCGCAGGCCGATCTGCGAACCGCCAGTCTGAACATCGGCTATACCGACATTCGGGCGCCGATCGAGGGTTACGTTGGCAACCGGGCGGCGCAGGTCGGCGCCTATGCCGCGGCGGGCAGTTATCTGCTTGCTGTGATTCCGGCGCACGGGCTTTGGGTGGACGCCAATTTCAAGGAAGATCAACTCGCGCGGATGATGCCGGGCCAGCCGGCGTCGGCTGTTGTGGATGTGGCGCCGGGTACGGCGCTAACAGGCCGGGTCGTCAGCATCGCGCACGGAACCGGTGCTGTTTTCAGCGTGATCCCGCCGGAAAATGCCACCGGGAATTTCACCAAGATCGTGCAACGGGTTCCCGTCCGCATCGAACTCGATCCCGCCGATCCGCTGCTCGCGCGTTTACGGCCAGGACTGTCCACGACGGTCAGCGTGAACACCAAGGCCGGGTCATGACCAAGCCCGACGCACCCAGCGTTCTGCCGTTCGTGGTGATGTGTGCGGGCATGTTCATGGCCCTGCTGGATATCCAGATCGTTGCGTCGTCATTGCAGAATATCGGCGGTGGCCTGTCCGCCGCGCAAGACGAAATCGGTTGGGTGCAGACAGCGTACCTGATCGCCGAAATCGTCATGATCCCGCTCTCCGGCTGGCTGACCAGGGTATTTTCGACCCGCTGGCTGTTCACGGCATCGGCCGCCGGCTTTACCCTCGCCAGTATGCTGTGCGGCCTGTCCTGGAACATCCAAAGCATGATCGTGTTTCGGGCATTGCAAGGCTTGCTCGGCGCGTCGATGATCCCCACTGTTTTCACATCCTCGTTCTATTTCTTTCAGGGCCCGCGCCGGGTTTACTCAGCGGCGGTGGTCGGAACGATCGCATCGATCGCTCCCTCGCTGGGGCCGGTGATCGGCGGCTGGATAACCGATACCAGGGATTGGCACTGGCTGTTTTACATCAATCTGGTCCCCGGACTGATCATTACTGTTCTGACACCCATACTGGTCCGCATCGATAAACCCGACCTGTCGCTGCTGAAAGGCGCGGACTACCCCGGCATCGTCCTGATGGCGGTCGGGCTCGGGACACTGGAATACGTGCTGGAGGAAGGCACGCGCTGGAACTGGTTTGGCGACCAGAAAATCGTCCTGGGGGCTTGGACCGCCGGCATCGCACTGGCTTTATTCGTGCTGCGAAGCCTGACGTTCCGAAATCCGGTGGTGGACCTGCGCGCACTCGGCAACCGGAACTTCGCCTTGGGATGCCTGCTGTCCTTCGTGACCGGCGTCGGCATGTTCACCACCATTTACCTGACGCCGTTGTTTCTTGGCTACATCCGGGGTTACAGCGCCTGGCAGACCGGACTGGCGATTTTCTCGACCGGCGTTGCGTCGCTCCTCGGGACACCGGTTTTCATTATTCTATCGAAAAAAATTGACCCGCGCTGGCTGATGATGTTCGGAATGGCCTGCTTCGCCGTCGCGATGTGGTCCTACAGCTTTATCACCAGTCAATGGAGCGCGGCGGAGTTCCTGATTCCGCAAATCCTGCGTGGCTTTCCGCAGGTGTTCGCCGTCGCCCCAAGTGTCAATCTGGGCCTGGGAAGCCTGCCGCCGGAGCGGTTGAAATATGCCTCCGGCCTGTTCAACATGATGCGCAACCTGGGTGGTGCGGTCGGAATCGCCGCGGTCGCCGCGATCCTGAACGATAAAACCAACGCCCATTTCGTAACCATCGCCGGAAACCTGACGCCGGCCAATGGCGCGATGGGGCGGTTGGTGGCCGGAGTGGCCCAACGCTATGGCGCGGTGCCGGGCGGGCTGGACGACGGTCACGACGCTGCCATCAGGCAATTATGGCGCTTGGCGTATCGTGAGGCATCGACGTTGGCTTACGCGGACGCATTCCGCGCGATCATGGTGGCGTTCGTGCTGGCGGCCCTTTTGGTGCCGTTGATGCGAAGCGTCGCACCCAAACCCGCGTCAGTCGATGCCCACTGAATCCAACTTTCCCGCCGGTGTTTATACAGGAGCAAGACATGACAGGTAATTCTCTCGGCACCGCCCTGATCACCGGGGCATCCACCGGCCTTGGCGCCGTTTACGCAGACCGGTTGGCCCGTCGCGGGCACGACCTGATCATGGTCGCCCGCGACGGCGCGAAGATGGAGGCGATCGCCCAACGCCTGCGGGCGGAAACCGGGCGCGCCGTGGACGTTCTGCCGGCCGACCTGACCGACGCTGGCGACGTGGCCAGGGTGGCGGGCCGGCTCGAAACCGATGCGTCGATTACGATGCTGATCAATAACGCGGGGATGTCGCTGAACGGCGGTCTGCTGGACAGCGATCTGGCGGCGCTTCAGCAGTTGATCGCCTTGAACGTGACCGCCCCCACATTGCTGGCCGCTGCCGCGGGGCGCGCATTCCAGGGTAGGCAGGGCGGTGCGATCGTAAACATCGCATCGGTGCTGGCCCTGGCGCCGGAGCGCTTCGACGGCGTTTACAGCGGTTCGAAAGCCTATATCCTCAACCTGACGCTGTCGTTGGCCGGGACCGTGAAGGGGACGGGCGTTCGCGTTCAAGCCGTACTGCCCGGCGCCACGCGAACCGAAATATGGGCTCGGTCGGGCAAGGATATCGATGCCTTCCCCCCTGCCATGGTCATGGAAGCCGGCGATCTGGTCGATGCCGCCCTCGTCGGCCTGGACAAAGGGGAGACGGTAACCATCCCGCCCCTGGCCGATGAACGCCAATGGATCGATTATACCGAATCGCGGTTGGCGATGGGACCAAATCTATCCCGGCGGGAGGTCGCGGAGCGTTATCGCGCCGCAACGGGTCCCACGGTCTGATCAGTGCCCGGGGCTGCTGGGCAACGGTGGCCGGTACGTGCGTAGGAACGCCATAAAAATTGTCTTGAAAACAGTATATCAGGGGTTTCCCGACGCTGCCGCTGTCCCGGTTTTTTTGAGCAAGCTGTTAGCCGGGGTTGAGTTCGCCATACCAGTAGGCAGCGGTGACGCCGCCGTCCATCAGGACGTCGCTGCCGGTTATGAACCCGCCGTCCGGCCCCATCAGCAGCGCGCCGACCATTCCCACCTCGTCTGGCGTGCCGACGCGTCCTGCGGGCGATATGCCGATCATGCGCCGGTATCCGTCGCCGCGCGGGCCGGATAATTCGTCCCTGGCGAGAGGGGTGGATATAATCCCGGGGCTGATGGTGTTCAACCGGGCGCCCCGTTTACCCCACCGCACCGCTTCTGCCATCACCCGCAGCGAATTGGCGCGTTTGGAAAGTTGATAGGCATGAAGCGGATCTCGCACCCGGTCCGGTTGGAGCATTGGCAACGACAGCAGGTCATCGGCAGGTAAGGTGGCCAACTCGGCGTTCTGTTCGGCGGTCAAGGCGGGCAACCGATGTCCGGATTGCGATGCGATGACAACGCCGGCGCCGCCGCGCGCGATGACAGTGCCGAATGCTTCCAGCACAAGCGCGGTGCCATACAGATCGACCCGAAGGATCGTCTCGGGCGATGCCTGCGTTGGGGAAACGCCGGCCGCGTGAATCAATCCGGTGACATCGCCCAGCGCCACCGTTGCCTTGACCAGCGATTGGACCGACTCGCGCGACGACACCTCCACGGTGGCGGTGCTGACCCTGAACCCCGCATCGTCTAGAATTTTCGCCGCATCGCCAGCGTTTTTCCGGTGCAAGTCGGCCAGCAGGATGTGCTTGCCGGTACTGACACGCCTGGCGATCGCCTGGCCGATCGACCCCGCTCCGATCACAACAATAACATCGGTCATGGCAGTTCCTTTTCTATGACGAACAGACTTCAACCGCCAACCGCCAACCGCCAACCGCCAACCGTCGCGACGTTCCGTCTGTGCGGACCCGCGCTGTTGGACCTGCCGAAAATGCGACCGCCGATACCCGGGCCGCGCGTGCCAGCGTTTGGTCCCGCGCATACGCGAGCCGGATTTGGTCGCTGGCCCATCGGAACTTTGCGAGCAGGCGCGGCTCCGTCGGTGGCCACCCTTCGCGCCGACCTTGCCGGTCATATTCCTCAATGACCTCATGCGGGGTCATCGCATCTAAATCCTTCATCGCTTCGCTCCGGTTCAATCGCATGGGTGGTATCGAACAGGTGGTCATTTAGCGGGTGGAGCGGCGCGCTGTTAGACGGTAAAATGCGTATAGAACGATGAGGGGAATTCATGAATGAGCCGCGAGAACCTGAATGACCTCCTCGCCTTCCTCACCGTCGCCAGAGAGCGCAGCTTTACCCGAGCGGCAGCGCGGATGGGGGTTTCTCAGTCGGCTCTCAGCCATACCATCCGCGTGCTGGAGGCTCGGCTTGGGCTTCGCCTACTGAACCGAACCACACGCAGCGTCATGCCGACCGAGTCGGGCCAGCGCCTGCTTCAAAGAGTTGGCCCTCATTTCGATGAAATCGACGCCGAACTCGTCGCGTTAGGCGAACTTCGGGAAAAGCCGTCCGGAACCATTCGGCTCACGGCAATAGAGCACGCGGCCGAAACGATTATTTGGCCGGCGCTGAAGACGTTTCTGCCACAATACCCTGATATCCACGTGGAACTCGTCATCGATTACGGCTTGACGGATATTGTGGCCGACCGCTACGATGCAGGGGTTCGTCTTGGGGAACAATTGGCCAGTGGCATGGTCGCGGTGCCCATCGGTCCGGATATGTGCATGGCCGTGGTCGGCGCTCCGTCCTATTTCGCGGAGCGCGCGAAGCCGGTCGGTCCGGAAGACCTTGCTACCCATAGCTGCATCAACCTTCGTCTGCCCACGTATGGAAATATGTATAGCTGGGAGTTCGAGAAAGACGGGCGCGAGGTGAATGTGCGGGTGGAAGGGCAGTTGGTCTTCAACACACTTGCCCTGCGGATTGACGCGGCGCTGGCCGGCCTGGGTCTGGCCTGTTTGCCCGAGGACCGGGTGTGTGGACATGTCGCTGCCGGACGACTGGTTCAAGTGCTCGCCGACTGGTGCCAGCCGTTTTCGGGTTACCATCTGTACTACCCAAGCCGACGGCAGCAAACACCGGCTTTCACCTTGCTGCTGGATGCGCTGCGTTACCGGCACGCTCGGACACCCTGATTTTTACCCGGGGACACAGGCCGCCCGGTTACGCCTTTGTCCGGTCCCGTCCGATCAGCGCCAGGCCCTCGGCCACCGATACGAATTCGCCGCCGCCGGTGATGCGTTCCGCCCCGAAGCGGGCAGTGAACACCTCCCGCACCGCC
>JAJZEV010000286.1:12644-53323 GCA_021805665.1 Pseudomonadota bacterium | reverse complement strand
AGGTTGAGAAAAATTGCGAGTATGTGGGGCCGGATTTCGCGGATCGGGCGCGGGCGATGCATCGCGGCGAGGCAGACGCGAAGCCGATCTATGGGGAGACCTCGGAGGAACAGGCCGAGAGCCTGATCGAAGAGGGGATCGAAGTGGCGCAAATTCCGTGGGTTCCGCGCGCCGACGGGTGATGTTCTTGAGGGAAGCGTGTGAACCCGCTACACCGTCTGGCATCTACAAGTTCGAGCGCATAATGATTCCGTCCGGTAAATAGTAACCGTTGAAGCGATTACCAGAAAAATGAGCGGCTCCGAGGCCGGAAATTCGCATGAATTGACTGATACCCTGGACAGCGGGATGCGTATCCAAGGCCATTTCCGTGTCGCTCGCATCTAGATTACCGACCTCCGCTCTATGCGCGGACACAATCTGTGCGATACGCCTGTAGAAATCGGCTTTATCCTTACTTCCTTTCGGGGGCACCAGCCATAGCTTCCATGTGTCGGTGTCGGTATTATGAACCCACATTGCCACGCGTGGACTGAAGCCCGTTGCATCCATCTCTGTTACAAGCGCGTGCCCGCTGCTTACCAATGTGTTTTGATCCATTTCAGAACTCCTGAGGTTGGACTAGCTATAGCCTCGACGAGGAGCTGAGCCGACATAGGATCGATCGCGTCATACCGAGCATCAGGCTCCCATTGCGCTGCGAGAGCCCAGTTCGTAGCAAAAATTTGGTCATTATTCTCCTCATCCTTTAGCAATCCCGCAAGCCCGGCCAGACCAACCAGGGTCTTAAACTGGTGGTTCAGAATGCCTTTGATAAAGGCCTTATCGGGAATGGTTTCCGCACTGATTTGGGCGGCGATACACGCCTTCAGGCCGATCTCAACCGCGTATCCCGCGAGATAGTAGGCATTGGAATATCGCCCATTTTCAAGCAGCAAGATCGCGTCATCGAGCTTTGCCCGGGCATTCGCCTGAAGGTCACTCCGCTTTTGGCCAGCTCCCATATAAGCCTCAATCGCTGCAGACAAACATCAGGGGAAATCGCTGTCCAGCGTAACTGGCGAGCTTGTCATATCTTAGCATCGAAGGCCGATTGTTAGCTAATGTTATCGTAATAGGGATGCTAACTTGGTCGGCTGAGCAAAGGCGATCAATCCGACGTCAGCCCGGGGGCAAGTAGCAGATCGGGCGGACGTAATTCTTGCAGCGGAGGAGACAAACGGACCAGCTGAAGCGATAAAAGCCGGCTTGGCAGGAGTGCGATTACTTACCGCGATGCCAGATGCATAAAGATCAACACCCGCTGGTCGGTTTATGATCGATGCACACTTTGCAGCGTTGACATCGTGTTATCGAGGCCCGATCTGCCCGTGCTAGAAATGCGATCGCCGCCGCCAGCTAATCCCAGGCGATCGGCGCCCTGGCGACATCCACCGTCCCGTTGCCCCGCAACCGCACGACGTTGACCGATTTCGCCAGGTCGGGCGACCCCGAGTAGTATGCCGGCACCGTCGTCCCGGTGCCAACCTCCGCCGCCCGGTTCCAATGCCCCAGCGCCAGGTAGTCGGCCTTGGTCGCCTCGATTTCCGCGTTCGCGATCAGCCAGGACGGGCGCAGCGGGATGGCGCCGTCGTCCTCGTAATGACCGTGCGCCAGGGTAATGTGCCATCGGGCAGTGCGGGGCCGGGGTTCGCGGAGCGGCACCATGTTGCTGTAATCGACATGGGCATGCCCCCAAACCTCCAGGTCGTGATCGGGAAAGTGAACCGCCAGGTCGTGGGTCACGCCGATGATGTGGACATTCGGCAGCTTGTTCAGGCCGCCACGCAGCCAGACGGAATCCGGCGTCACCGGATCGTGGTTCCCGGGCAGAACGATCACCGGCCGGTCGATGTCGGCCAGCAGCGCCACGCACTGCGCGACGATCGCCGCGGACTGGCGGTTGTTGTCGAAGATGTCGCCGACCAGAAGCACATAATCGGCGTTGTGCTCTTTGGCCGCGTTCAGCACGACACGCAGGCCGGTGGTGCCGTCCTCGCCGTACGGACCCTGATGCGGGTCGTCATCGACGTGAAGGTCGGAGCTGTGTACGAGTACGATGTCTGAAGCCAAGGTTCTGTATCCATCCAAACTGTTACCGCCATCAGACCGGGGCGGGCGGCGGGCGTCAACCGCCATTGGCCTGTCTGGCGGCAGTGCGGTAGCATTTCACTAACCCTAATCGAGAGGAACCAGACACCATGATCGACCTGCACTACTGGCCGACGCCCAACGGCAAGAAAGTGACGATCCTGCTGGAAGAAGCCGAAATCCCCTACCGTATCGTTCCGGTGAATATCGGCCGCGGCGACCAGTTCACGCCCCAGTTCCTGAAGATGAACCCCAATCACCGCATGCCGGTGATGGTGGACAACGCCCCGGCCGGCGGCGGGGAGCCGATTGCGATATTCGAATCCGGCGCGATCATGCTGTATCTGGCGGAAAAAGTCGGAAAGTTCTACCCCCGGGACACCCGCGGCAAATACGCGGTGACCCAATGGGTAATCTGGCAGATGGCCAACCAAGGCCCCAAACTGGGCGAATGCGGGCATTTCCGCCGGCTGGGCGACAAACAGGGCGATCAATCCTATGCCGTCCGCCGCTTCACCGATGAAGCAAACCGTCTGTATGGCGTGCTGAACAACCGTCTGTATGAAAGCCAATATTTAGCCGGTAACGAATACACCATTGCCGACATGATCTGCTATCCGTGGACGGTCAACTGGAAAGCCCAAGGCCAGGACATCGAGGAATTCAAATACGTGAAGCGCTGGCACGACGAATTGTCGGCCCGCCCGGCCCTCCGGCTCGGTATGGCCGCGGGCGCCGGTCTTTCCGAGGACGTGACGAAACTTCCGCCGGACGAACAGGAACGCAGAGCGAAGATTATGTACAATCAGCGCGCTCGTCCTGTCGCTTATTGATAACGATAACAGGAGACAACCCCGTGGCCGAACTTGAATGTTTCTTCGACTGCTCCAGCCCATGGACTTATTTCGCTTTCGAATCTCTGTTGCGGATGCAGGATGAAATCGGCGCCGCCATCCAGTGGCGCCCGTTTCTTGTCGGCGGCGTCTTCAACGCCGTGAACCAAAGCGTCTATAACTCCCGCGACGCGCCCGTGCCGGCGAAATCCGCCTACAGCAAGAAGGATCAGCAGGACTGGGCGCGCTATCTTGGGCTGCCGATCCATTACCGGCCCACGGTGTTCCCGGTGAACAGCGTCAAGGCAATGCGCGCCTGCATCGTTCTGGAGCCGGAGGACAAGCTGGTGCCATTCGCCAGGGCCGCGTTCAAGGCCTATTGGACGGACGATAAGGATATCTCGCAAATTCCGGTACTGACCGGGATCTGCGACGCCCTCGGCATCGACGCACCGAAGCTGTTCGCGGCCATCGACCAGCAGCCGGTCAAGGACACGCTGCGCGCCAACACGCAGGAAGCGATCGACAGGGGCGCGTTTGGATCTCCGACGATATTCGTCGGCGGTGACGACATGTATTTCGGTAACGACCGTATCCCGCTGATCAAGGATGCGGTGTTGCGGCGGCGCGGCTGACGCCGGCTTTCGTCGGGGTCCGGTTGATCCGGACTCTGACGCCCTTGTCGCAGAATACTGACGCAACTCCCCTGCGAACCCGGGATTGACGAGGCTGGACAGTTCCCCCGCCTGTTGGCTTGGTGTCGACTGCGGTGAGCAACCTAATACCGCGCACCGGCGCCCCTGCTACGCCGGCACCGTTCGGAGCAGTAGCGGACCTCCTGCCAAACTTTCGCCCATTTTTTGCGCCAGGCAAACGGTTTGCCGCAGACCGCGCATACCTTCGTCGGCAAATCGGATTTCCGGCGCACAGGTTGCCCCCAAGCAGATCGCAATCCATCCCTGCCCAGAATCGGGCGCACCTGCTATCCTGGCCTAATGCCATACGCCGATTTCGTCCACCTCCGCACCCATTCCGCCTATTCGCTAAGCGAGGGCGCCATCCGCCCCGACAAGATCGTCGCGCTGGCCAAGGCGGCGAACATGCCCGCCGCCGCGATTACCGACACCGGTAACCTGTTCGGCGCACTGGAATTCTCCCAATACTGCACCGGCAAGGGCATCCAGCCGATCATCGGCTGCCAGATCGGCGTCGCCCGCGCCGACAACCCTCGGCTGCCCCCCGATCCCATCGTTCTGCTGGCGCAGGACGCGACGGGCATGGCCAACCTGCAGCGCCTGTCGTCCATGGGCTTTCTGGACACCGACCCGATCCTGAAACCGCAACTGCCGTTCGCCACGATCGCCCAGCATGCGGCCGGGCTTCTGCTGCTGACCGGGGCCACCACCGGCCCGATCGGCCGCATGCTGTCGGAAGGCCAGAAAACCGACGCCGAACGCCTGCTGGATGCCATGCTGGAGGCGTTCCCCGGCCGCACCATTCAGGAACTGCACCGTCACGGCCTGTCGGTCGAAACCGCCATCGAACCCGGCCTGATCGGCCTGGCCGATGCCCGTGGCATCCCGCTGGTTGCCACCAACGACTGCTACTTTGCCACGCCCGACATGCACGAGGCACACGACGCCCTGCTGTGCATCGCCGAGGGCCGCACCCTGTCCGAACAGGACCGCCGCCGGGTCACCGCCGAACACTGGTTCAAGCCCGCCGCCGCCATGCGCGCTCTGTTCGCCGACCTGCCGGAAGCCTGCGACAACACCCTCGCCATTGCCCGCCGTTGTGCCGCGATGGCCGAAACCCGCAAACCCCTGCTTCCGATATGCCCCAAGGTCCGCCCCGGGCAGACCGAGGAGGAAACCGTCCGGGCGATGGCCGCGGAGGGGCTGGAACGGCGCATGGATGCGATCGGTGCCGACGCCTCCACCCGCGAAACCTACCGCGTACGCCTGCGGTATGAGCTGGATGTCATCGCCAAGATGGGGTTCTCCGGCTACTTCCTGATCGTCGCCGACTTCATCCAGTGGTCGAAAGCCAAGGGCATACCGGTCGGTCCCGGCCGCGGTTCGGGTGCGGGTTCGGTCGCTGCCTGGGCGCTGACCATCACCGATCTGGATCCGCTGCGCTTCAACCTGTTGTTCGAGCGGTTCCTGAACCCCGAACGCGTATCGATGCCCGACTTCGATATCGATTTCTGCCAGGAGGGCCGGGACAAGGTCATCGACTATGTCCGCAACGAATACGGCGGCGACCGTGTGGCGCAGATCATCACTTTCGGAAAGCTGCAAGCCCGCGCCGCGGTGCGCGACGTGGGCCGTGTGCTGGGCATGTCGTTCGGGCACGTCAACAAAGTCGCCGAACTGATCCCCAACAATCCGGCCAAGCCGGTCACGCTGCAACAGGCGGTGGACGGCGAACCCCGCTTGCAGACGTTACGAGATCAGGACGAAGCCATTGGCCGGCTGCTGGAAATCGCCTTGCGGGTGGAGGGTCTGTATCGCCACGCGTCCACCCACGCCGCCGGCGTGGTGATCGGCGACCGTCCGCTGGTGGAACTTGTCCCGCTGTATAAGGATCCGAAATCGGACTTTCTGGTCACGCAATACTCGATGAAGCATGTGGAGCAGGCGGGCCTGGTGAAGTTCGACTTCCTGGGCCTGACCACGCTGACCATCCTGCGCCGGGCGGAAAACTTCCTGAAGGGGTTGGGAACGCCGGTGGATCTGGATCGCCTGCCGTTCGACGACAAGCGAACTTATGAGATGCTGGCCAAGGGCGACGCCGGCGGGGTGTTCCAGTTGGAAGGCCAGGGCATGCGCGACACGTTGCGCCAGATGCGCCCCGACCGGTTCGAGGATCTGATCGCCGCCGTTGCGCTGTATCGCCCCGGCCCGATGGCCAATATCCCCGACTATTGCCGGCGCAAGCATGGCGAGGCCTGGGACGCGCCGCACCCGGAGATTCACGATATCCTGTCAGAGACCTATGGCATCATGGTCTATCAGGAACAGGTCATGCAGATCGCCCAGAAGATGGCGGGCTACAGCCTCGGCGGTGCGGATTTGTTGCGACGGGCGATGGGCAAGAAAATCGCGGCGGAAATGGAGGCGCAACGAAACATCTTTACCGAAGGGTCGATCAAGCGCGGCATCGACCCCGCGAAAGCCACCGAGGTCTTCGACCTGATGGCGAAGTTCGCCGACTACGGCTTCAACAAATCGCATGCCGCCGCCTATGCCCTGGTCGCCTACCAGACCGCGTGGCTGAAGGCCAACCATCCAGAAGTGTTTCTGGCGTCGTGCATGAGTCTGGCCATCAGCAACACCGACCGCCTGGCAGCACTGAAGCAGGAAGCCGAACGCGGTTCGATCAAAATCCTGCCGCCCGACATCAACAAGTCCAACGCCGACTTTACGGTGGAGCGGATGGAGGATGGCCGCCTGGCCATTCGTTACGCCTTGGCGGCGGTGAAGAAGGTTGGCTTCTCGGCAATGGAATCCGTCGCCGCTGTCCGCGGGGACAAGCCATTCGCCGACATCGCCGACTTCGCGACCCGCGTCGATCCGCGCCAGATCAATCGCATGCAGATCGAAAACCTCGCCCGCGCTGGCGCGTTCGACCGGCTGGACGGCAACCGCTCCCGCCTGTTTGCCGGCGCGGAAACCATCCTGCGCCGAGCCCAGGCGGACCAGGAGGAAAAGGAAAGCGGGCAGATCGGCCTGTTCGGCGGTGCGTCCAGCAAACCGGAATCCCTCCGCCTGCCGGATCTCCCGGATTGGCCGCCGCTGGAGCGGCTGGCGTTCGAGGCCGAGGCCGTGGGGTTTCACCTCACCGCGCATCCTCTCGACGTGTATGCCCAAGCCTTGCGGCGCCTTGGTGTCACCCAGTCGGTTCACATCGAATCCCGGGCCGCGGCAGGTGTCAGCCGGGTGAAGATCGCCGGTACCGTCGTTGCAATAAAGGAACGCATTACCCGCACCGGCAGCCGCATGGCCTGGGTGCGAATTTCCGACGCCGCCGGATCGGTGGAGGTCACCTGCTTCAGCGAAGTGCTGACCCGGTCCCGCGAATTGCTGGGGTCCGGCAACAACGTGCTGGTCAACGCCGAACTAAAAACCGAGGGTGAGGCCGTGCGGATAACCGCCATGGATGTCACCCCGTTGGATCAGGCCGCCGCCGCGGCAGGTGCCTCGATCCGCATCTGGCTGCATGAAACCGCCGCCGTCCCCCATATCGGCACCATTCTGGGCCGCGAAAGCGGTGGCCGTGGGCGGGTCACGCTGGTGCCCCGGATCGGCAGCGCGCGGGACGTCGAAATCGCCCTGCCCGGCGGCTACAACGTCACGCCGCGCCTGGCGCAGGCATTGAAATCGCTGCCGGGCGTTGATCGGGTGGAGGAAGTCTAAGCCCGTTAGGACGCGGGCGACGGCGCCATCCGAACGCATGATCGACCGGCAGACAAAACCGGAACAATTCCCCGAAACGTCCGCCCGGGCCGCGAGTACATCGCATTGTCAACAGTACAGCCTTTGATTTCCCGTACCGTCTTGCCACATGGAGAAGAACGCAGTCGGGGACTCATGGAATGAAAGAAATTGTAAAACGGACATTAAAGCGATTCGATATCGATATCGGCCGGTCAAGCTTCAGAAAGACGATCGATGATTACATCGTGAACCGCGATATCGACCTTGTGTTCGACGTCGGCGCCAACGTCGGGCAATTCGCCTCGTCGCTGCGCGAGAAAGGCTATACCGGACAAATCGAGTCGTTCGAGCCGGTGGCGTCTGTTTTTCGCACGTTGGCGCAAACCGCTGGTTCCGATCCACGCTGGAACGCACATAATCTTGCGCTGGGCGCGGAGCCCGGCAAGGCGATCATCAATATATCTGAATCGTCGGTATTCAGTTCGCTGCTGCCAACGACAAATGCAGCGACTGCCTTTGCCGAAACCGCCGCCTCCCGGCGTACCGAGGAAATCGAGGTCAGCACCCTGGACCATTTTGCTTCCCTGACGGCGGGCGCGAACACCTTGCTCAAGATCGACACCCAGGGCTTCGAAAAACAAGTCCTCCTCGGCGCCCGGAATACCCTGTCCAGCATCAAGGGCGTGCTGATGGAATTGCCCATTATTCAACTGTATGAGGGCAACTGGCAATTCCACGAGGCAATCGCATTCATGGCGGAAGCTGGCTTCGTACCCGCACAAATCCACCCGGTGAACTTCCATTGGATCGACGAAGTCTCCCTGGTCGAGGTCGATTGCCTGTTCCGTCCGCGCGACAACCGCCTGGATGCCAAACCCGCGACGTGATGCGTCAGGCGGCAGGACGTTGAGATCGCTGCCGGGTGTGGATCGGCAGGCAGAAATCTGAAATACTGCCGAAACGGAAGCGTTATCGTCTCGATTGAACGCTGACCTGAATGCGGGAACAGACGCAGCGATGAGAGACCGATTGCTCCGGCTGGTCGGACGGCCCGCCGCCACGAATGTCGTCAACCCGGATACCGCGCCGCCGCACCCATCGTCGACGGCGCCGGTTGTGACCGGCATCATCGACATGTCCGACCATATTTGCATTTGCGGAAATCGCCGGCTGGCGTCGTTCATGAACGTGAAGGGCGCCAACATGCTGGGCTGCCCGCTATGCGGCTCATTTTTTTCCGACATGGTCGGCGCGCTGAGAAAGCCGGACCAACCGGATATCGCACCGCCGTATGGACCGTCCGAAATCCAGGATATGGAGCGTTTCGTTAAGGAAAGACGAGACCATCTCATCTCCGGCGGGATTCCAGCGGACACGATCGCTGTTGCCACCGACCACCCCGATATGCAGACCCCCAACATCGTCCGCCTCACCCCCAGATCGGTCCAGGTGGACAGCGAGGCTCGGTTTCAAGCGATCATCCTGCCCGACCTCACCAGTCATATCGCTTTCCCCGACCGGACACTGATCGGTCTGTCGCAGATGCTGGTCACCGGCGGCATTCTGGTATTCCGCGCACGCAGCGCCGCGCACCCGGACCTGAATGCCTCCGCGATGGGCGCCTCGCCGGTCGTCCGGCCATCCAGCCAGTTTCATTTTCCAAGCCGCGACGGCCTGGAAACCATGTTCCGGAACAGCCCGTTTCGCGAACCGCACCTGTTGGAGGCTGAGGACTTCTGGTTGATCGGGCAGGCTGTCACCGGCCCCCGCGTGCTGGACGTCGGCATCTTCTCCGGGATCGGCGATGTCCTGTGGAGCATTGTCCTGGTGCCGGCGCTGCTGGCCCGTTACGGTGTCGAAAAGTTGCGCGTGTTCGTGAACGACCCCGGCGGCGACACCGCCCGGCGGTCGAACGCGTTACTGGAACGGTTCGAATTCGTGGAGACTGTGATTCCGGCCCGGTTCGACATTCATCCGCCAGACCTTGTCGATCCGGAAACCGGATACCTCAACTATCTGCCGGCGGGTCCGGTCGCGCCGGAAGACTATTCGTCGGCCGCGCCTTTTACCTATCGCTTCGTCGTGAACAGCTATCTGGAACAAGGGCACGACTTCGCTGAAACCGCCCGCAGCCTTGACCTCGATCCGGCTTTACTGGATTATGACGTGTTTTCCCGCTATCGGGAGTTGCCCCAAGACACCCAAGGGGCCGACAAACTCACTGCCCATGCCGGATCCGGATTCGCGGTATTCTACCTGAGTTCCCGACGGATGAATTCCATCGAGGGTTTCAATCGCGGCGGGCTATGGCGTGTCGAGGACTGGACCGCTCTCGGACGCAAGCTGCACGATCGTTTCGGTCTCCGTATCGTAATCACCGGTGCCGCTTACGATCTGGATTACCTTCAGGATTTCGTCCGGGCCTGCGGCGATGACTTTCATGACATTTATATCAACATCGTCGGGCAATACAGCATTGTCGAAACACGGGAAATTCTGAAGCGGGCGCGCTTCATTGTCGGCTATCCTTCGGGAATCCCTATCATGGGAACCTTTCTTGGGACACCGACAGCGATGTTCTGGCGCCCGCGGCACCTGTCGCTGATCGAACAATACGCCAAAGCCGGTTTCGACCCCGCCTTCGCGCGGGTCTGGGTGCCGCCGGCGATGCTCGGGAGCGGCCGGTATATCGATCTGTGGTTCGGTGAGGACACGCCTGACACCGTCCACGACAAGATCGTTGCGGCCGGCTGGTGAGTGGAACAGGCAGCCTGTTACTCAGCCGCGTCCGCCCCGGTGAACAGATGCGGCCAGCGGCGCTGCACCAGCGGGCCTTTTTCGTCATACGCAAGGCAGGTGTTCAGTATCTTCCGCCCACCGTCCCACTTCTCGGTAATGCGCCTGTCCAGCACATCGCTGCCGGGGGTTTCGTCCTTCACGCCCTCCGCCGCCAGTTCGTGACGGGCCTTGGCGGCATTGATCGTCTGGAACGCCGTGGTCGCCATTTGCTGCAGCAGTTCCCGCAGATGCGTGCAGCCGACCGTCCCGCCCACCTTGTGCGTCGCATCCCGCAGGAAGCCCGGCCTGATCTGCATCCCCACCAGCCGGGTAAAATTCGGCGCGGCGGTCGGACAAAGCCGATATGGAGTCTTGTCGCTGACCGCCTCGACAGCGCGGATATGCATCGTGTCGTCCAGGGTCAGGCGCATCCACATGTCGTGGATCGGTTCCCCCGCCTCGATGTATCCCCGGTCGAAATTGGTCTGCCCGAATGTCTTGCAGTCCGTCAGATGCGCCTCGATGTCATAAAGCCCATCCACCCGGCGGTAGCCGGCGATCTCGATGGCACGCGTGTGGGAACGCTCGCGGGGGACGGGCTGGCTCAACGGCATGCGCGGCTCCTGGCAAAAATGGTGGTCAAATATTGCGATGCAACATTTTCCTATGCCATCGCCGCGCCCGGTTGCAAAGCAGGGCGGCGGCATGCCTGCCCCGCGCCCATCGGGCGCCCCCGGTTCGGATGATTAACCCCTGTCCATCGACAGCGATGCCCCCTTTGACGAAACGCGCAAACGGCGCATGTTGGCGCTGAATGGGGCGGGCAAGCCAAGCGAACAGGATTGATACGGATCAATGGTTCCCTGTAATCGTTCTGCGACAAGGGTTAACGACGTTTTCACCGGATTGGCGAGCTGAAGGCTTCCTACAGAATGACCGCGTTCAAAGAACACTGCCGGCGTTCCCTCGATTCGATCCGCGACCAGGGACGTTACCGGATATTCACCCCGCTGCAGAAGCGGGCTGACGGTTTCCCTTACTATCTGCGCCCGGACGGGACGCGGGTGCTGGTCTGGTCGTCGAACGATTATCTGGCGATGGGCGGCCATCCGGTTCCGGTCAACGCGGCATGCGAAGCCGCCCAAACCATGGGCGCCGGGGCCGGCGGCACCCGTAACATCAGTGGCACCAGCCCGGTCCATGACGAACTGGAGGCGGAACTCGCCAGCCTGCACGGCAAACAGGCCGGCTTGCTGTTCACCTCCGGCTTCGTTTCCAATCAGGCGGCATTGTCCACCATCCTGAACAGCTTCCCGCACGGCCCCGACCATCCGTGGCAGGTGTTTTCCGACTCCAAGAACCACGCGTCGATGATCGCCGGCATCAAGGGCTCGCGCGGCGTGGTCAGCATCTTCCGCCACAACGACATGGCGCATTTGGAATCGCTGCTGCGCGCATCCCCGGCGGGCGCGCCGAAGCTGATCGCCTTTGAATCCGTCTATTCGATGGATGCCGACATCGCGCCAATCGCCGCGATCTGCGATCTGGCCGACAAATACGACGCGATGACCTACCTGGATGAGGTTCATGCCGTCGGCATGTACGGCCCAAGCGGCGGCGGCGTGTCGGAACGCGACGGCGTCGCCCACCGTGTCGATATTATCGAGGGCACGCTCGCCAAGGCTTATGGCTGCCACGGCGGCTACATAACCGGCGATGCCGACGTGGTCGATTTCATCCGTTCCACCGCGCCCGGCTTCATCTTCACCACCTCTCTGCCGCCGATGACCGCCGCCGCCGCGCTGGCCAGCGTGCGCCATGTGCGCCAGGACCATGCCCGCCGGGCAAAACTGTTCGAACGGGCCGCGACCCTGAAAGCCCGCTTCGACGAAGCCGGACTGCCGCGCATCGAGTCCGTCAGCCATATCGTGCCGCTGCACATCGGCGAGGCGTCGTTGTGCATGGACGTCAGCCAGCGTCTGCTGAACGAATTTGGCATGTATGCCACCCCGATCAACTACCCAACGGTTCCGCGCGGCGAGGAACGCCTGCGCTTCACGCCCGGCCCGCTGCACACCGATGCGATGATGGACGAACTGGTCGCGGCGTTGCAGGCGATCATCCCGCTGGAGCGGCGCAGGGCAGCGTGATAGAGCCTCGCGTCCGCCTTTCAACCGATTGGGGCACGCGTACCGATGATCACTGAACTGGGTCACTTCGCGCTGATCCTTGCGCTGTTCGTCGCAGCGATACAGTCAACCGTGCCGATGATCGGCGCGGCGCGGCGTCATGTCGGATGGATGGCGGTCGGGCGGTCTTGCGCGCTGACGGGTTTCGCCCTGACGGCGCTGGCGATGCTGTCGCTGATGCACGCATATGTCACCTCCGACTTCACCGTGATCAACGTCATCGAGAACAGCCACACCGACAAGCCGCTGCTGTATAAGATCACCGGCGTCTGGGGTAACCACGAAGGCTCCATGCTGCTGTGGGTCTTCATGCTGTCGCTGTGCGCGGCGGCGGTGGCCCTGTTCAGCGATAACCTGCCCCCTGCCCTGCGCGCCCGCGTCCTGGCGGTTCAGGGCATGATCGCCGTCGGGTTCCTGCTGTTCATTCTGCTGACCTCCAACCCGTTTCTGCGCACGTTCCCTGCCGCGGCGAACGGCAACGGGCTGAATCCGGTGCTGCAGGACCCCGGGCTCGCTTTCCATCCGCCGTTCCTTTACCTCGGCTATGTCGGCTTTTCGGTCGCCTTCGCCTTCGCTGTCGCCGCGCTGATCGAGGGCCGGGTCGATGCCGCCTGGGCACGCTGGGTCCGCCCATGGACGCTGGCATCGTGGTGTGCCCTGACCATCGGCATCGCGATGGGTTCCTGGTGGGCCTACTACACGCTGGGCTGGGGCGGCTGGTGGTTCTGGGATCCGGTCGAAAACGCCAGTTTCATGCCCTGGCTGGTCGGCACCGCGCTGATCCATTCGTCCATCGTGGTGGAAAAGCGCGACACACTGAAATCCTGGACCATCCTGCTGGCGATCGTCACCTTCTCGCTGTCCCTGGTGGGCACGTTCCTGGTCCGCTCCGGCGTGCTGACGTCGGTGCATGCCTTCGCCACCGATCCCGAACGCGGCACCTTTATCCTGCTGCTGCTGGTCGCCGCCATCGGCGGATCGCTGACGCTGTATGCCATCCGAGCCCCGTCGCTGAAAGGCGGGGGTCTGTTCGCGCCGATCTCGCGAGAGGGTGCGTTGGTGCTGAACAACGTGCTGCTGTCCTGCGGTTGCGCGACGGTGTTCCTGGGCACGCTGTACCCGCTGTTCCTGGACGCGATGGGCGGGCCGAAACTGTCGGTCGGGTTCCCGTTCTTCAACCGCACCTTCGCACCGATGATGGTGCCGATGATTATCGCCGTGGGCATCGGCCCGATGCTGGCCTGGAAGCGCGGCGACCTGCTGGGCGCGCTGCAACGGCTGTGGGTGGCCTATATCGCCACCGCCCTGGTGCTGCTGGCGATGTTCTACCTGACCTATGGCGGGCCGGTCCTGGCGGTGCTCGGCCTCGGTCTGGCGGCTTGGCTGGGGTCCGCGGTGCTGACCGAAGTCGCCGAACGCGTGCGTCTGTTCCGGGTGCCGTTGGGCGACAGCCTCCGGCGGGCAATCCGTTTGCCGCGATCCGCCTATGGTATGTCGTTCGCCCATTTCGGGCTGGCGGTCTCGGTCGCCGGCTTCGCTGCCTCCGCCTGGGACAAGGAAGCCATCGAAATCCTGAAACCCGGCGGCACCATCGCCATCGCCGGTTACGAGCTGACCCTGGACAGCGTCACCCGCATCCCCGGCCCGAACTTCGTGGCTGACGACGCTGCCATCCGTGTTACCCGGGACGGCCAGTTGGTGAAGGTCATGCACCCCGAACGGCGGTTCTTCCCGCTGCAAAAGCAGACCACCAGCGAAACCTCGATCCGCACCAACTTCTTGACCGACCTGTATGTGGCGCTGGGTGAATCCGACACCCAAGGGGATTGGACCGTCCGGGTTTACTGGAAGCCGTTGGTCCCCTGGATCTGGATCGGCTGCGTCATCATGGCATTCGGCGGCGTCGTCAGTCTCAGCGATCGCCGCTGGCGCGTCGGCGCCGCCGCTCGGTCTGTCCGTCGTGCCATGGCGGAGCCCGCGCCAGCCGCCGGAGAATAACGATGAAACGACTGTTCTATCTGCTGCCGCTGGTTCTGTTCCTGGGCTTGGCTGGCTATTTCCTCGTCGCCTTGCGTCCCGCCCGGGATGTCCGCGAACTGCCGTCCGTGATGATCGACAAGCCGGCCCCTTCGTTCGATCTGGCCGGCCTGGACGATCCCAAGCCGCTGGCGCTGGACGCGCTGAAGGGCCATCCCTTCGTGCTGAATTTCTTTGCCTCCTGGTGCGTGCCGTGCCGGGTGGAGCATCCCCTGCTGATGCGTCTGGCGTCCGAAAACCACATCCCGCTGTATGGCATCGCCTATAAGGACAAACCCGCCGACTCCAGCCGCCTGCTGGCCAGCTTCGGCGACCCATACCGCCAGGTCGGCATCGACCAGGACGGCCGGGTCGGCCTTGACTTCGGCGTCTATGGCGTACCGGAAACCTATGTCATCGACAGCAAGGGCGTCATCCAGAAGCGATTTGTCGGCCCACTGACGGCCGAGTCGGTGGAGAAGGAACTTCTCCCGCTGCTCAAGCAACTCGACCGGTCATGAGACGCTTTCTTCTGCTGCTCGCGATGCTGCTGCTGACCACCGTGGCCGCCCGGGCGGTCGAACCGGCGGAGCGTCTGGCCGACCCGGCGTTGGAATCCCGAGCCAGGGCGATCGGCAGCCAGCTTCGGTGCCTGGTGTGCCAGAATGAATCGATCGACGAATCCGGCGCCGACCTGGCGCACGACATTCGCATGTTCGTGCGCGAACGGCTGACCGCCGGCAACACCAACGCCGCGGTCATCCAGGCCGTGGTCGATCGTTACGGCGCCTTCGTGCTGTTGAAGCCGCCCGTCGAGCCGGCAACCTATGTCCTGTGGTACGGTCCCCCGGCGCTGCTTGCGATCGGCCTGCTGGGCACCCTGGTCTGGCTGAAACGCCGCCAGTCAGCGCCCGCCGAAACCACGCCGCTCAGCGCCGACGAAACCCGGCGCCTGGATGGACTGATCCGAGGAAACGACGCTTGATCCTGCCATTTCTACTGGCGTTGCTGGCCTTCGGCGCCCTGCTGCCGATCTTGGCACCGCTGCTGCGCGGCGGCCGCCCGGTCGCGTCGCGCGGCAGCTTCGACCAGGCGGTTTATCGCGACCAACTGAGGGAGCTGGACCGCGATATCGCCCGCGGTGTCATCACCGGCCAGGAGGCCGACGCCGCCAGACTGGAAATCCAGCGCCGCCTGCTCGCCAGCGACAAGCTGCCTGCCTCCCCGCCGCGCCTGTCGCGCAGTCCGGTGCTGGCGCTGCTGGTATTCCTCGTCGTCGCCGCCGGGTCCGTGGCCACCTATCTGCGTTTAGGCGCGCCCGAGGTCCCGGACGTGCCGTTCGCCGGCCGCCCGGCGTCGGCGTCGGTTGACGACCCCGCCGCTGCCCTGGACACCGCAACCGCGGCACTGGCGGCGAAACTGCAACAGAACCCTTCGGATGGTGCCGCCTGGGTTCAGTACGGCCACAACCTCGCGATGCTCAACCAGTATGACAAGGCCGAGGAAGCCTATCGCCACGCCATCGCCCTGGGCCAGAACGACCCGGACGTACTGGCCGACCATGCCGAGATTCTGGTGCTGCAAGCCGGCGGCACGGTCACGCCCGCCGCCGAGGCGGCACTAAAGCAGGTGCTGGCCGCCGATCCGGCCAATGGTCTGGCCCGCTATTACGAAGCCGTCGCCGCGATGCAGGCGGGCGAACCGCAAAAGGCCATCGACGGGTTCCAGGCGCTGCTGGCGGAACAGCCGTCAGACTCGCCATTGCGCCCGCAGCTTGCCCTCAAAATCGCCGAGGCCGCTCGGTCGGCCGGAATTCCGGTCCCCGAACTGGCAAGGGGCACCACCCCGGCACCGGCACCCGGCCCGGACGCGAACGCGATCGCCAACGCCGCGAACATGTCCGAGGCAGACAGGGCGGCAATGATCCAGGGCATGGTGGCGCAGTTGGCCGCGAAGCAGGCCGCCGACCCCGGGAACCTGGACGGATGGCTGCGTCTTGGCCAAGCCTACGCCGTACTGCACCAGCCGGATAAAGCGGCCGACGCGTTCGACCATGCCGCGAAGCTGAAGCCCGACGATACCTCCATCCCGCTGCGGGAAGTCCGCGCACTGCTGACTGACCAAACTCCGTCCGAGAAACTGCCCGCCCGCGTCGTGACGCTGCTGAAGCAGATCGAGCAGAGCACACCCGATCAGCCCCTGGTGCTGTGGTATCTGGGCCTGGCCGCGGCACAGGACGGTCATCCGGATGACGGGCGGCAATACTGGACCAGGCTGCTGACCAAAATCCCCCCCGGAACCGACGACGCCAAGATGATCCAGTCGGCGATCGACTCGCTGCCTAAACAATAGCGGGCCGCCATCGTCATGGCCCCGAACAGCGGGGCCATGACGGCGGGTCGGCGGTGGCCGTACGGGGGACGAACCGCCCCGAAACGGTCTGAACAGCGATATCCGCGCGGTTATCGCCCTAGGCAGCGGAGCGTGTCAGCTCCGCGACCCGTCCCATAAGCGGCCCATGTCCAACCGCCGCGTGACCGATTTCGGTCGCCGCGACGTGGAAGTAGTTGGCGACATAGACCCGAACCGCGCTCGTGCGGCCCCCTGCGTGCCCGGCCGCTTCGATCTGACGCACCAAAGTGCTCATATCCCGCGATTCGCGCTCGCAGATTTCGGCTAACATGTCCCAGAGTTCGGGTTCCAGCCGCATGCTGGTCCGTCCGCGCTCCGCGACGACGTTTCGATTGATAAGACGACTGGCTGTCATGGCCACCTCCTGATTGCCGGGGGCCAAAAAAGCAGGAAATGATTAATAGAAGGTTGATAAACCAGAAAAAATTTCAGGTATTTGGCACGCGGATGTACGTGCGTGCGCGGCTACACCGGCAACGGCGCGGCTTTCATCCGTTCCATGCTGAACCGGCTGCTGACATTGCGCAGCGGGATCGCCGCGATCAGCTTGCGGTAGAAATGGTCGTAAGCCGCGATATCGGCCACCACCACATGCAGCAGATAATCGACATCCCCGCTCATCCGCCACGCATCGACGATGGCCGGGGTGTTTTTCACCACCTCGGCGAAGCGTCCCAGCCATTCGCTGGAGTGGTCCGCCGTTTCCACCGCCACGAACACCGATACCGGCAGACCGACCTTGTCCGCGTCCAGGATGGCGACGCGGCGCTGGATGATGCCGTCCTGCTCCATCCGGCGGATACGCTTCCAGCAGGGGGTCGGCGTCAGCCCCACCTTCGTTGCGATGTCGGCCAGCGACAGCGATGCATCGACCGAAATCAGCCGGAGAATTTCGCGGTCAACGCGATCGAGGTCCTTATCCGCGGCCATGGTCGTTCCTTTCGCTGGGTAACAGTGCGCGAGGCATCCATAACCCGGGCTCAGAGAATAAAATACTCCGCATGGCCAATTTTTTCGCGTCGATGAAAATTATCTACCCCCGGAAAGCCGCATGCTCTTCTGGCGTACGCAGCGTCAGCGATAATGCATGCATCCCGCCCCCATCCGCCGGCCCGAACTCCCCCGCCAACGCGGCATGCACTGCTCGGGACCGGGCAACCCGGTTCATGTCATGGAATGCCGCACTGACCAGCAGCACGTTGAAATGCGACTGACCGCCCGGCTGCGCACCGGAATGGCCGGCATGACGGGCACTGTCGTCCTGAACCTCCAGCAGCGACGGCGCGAACGCCAGGGTCAGCGCCGCGTGCAGGCGTTCGGTTCGGGAGGTGGATGGATTTGTCATCCATCCAGTATCCCGCGTTCGGAGCTTCACGCCAAGGGTGGGGACGATCAGCCAACCCGACGGATCAGATCCGCCCAACGATCCAGGATCGGCAGCACGACATCCTCGCCGGCCGCCGGCACGCTGACCGCCACGCGGGCAATGCCGATATCCCGGTACCGCTTCAGGGTGTCCAGGTCCTCGCCCGACCCGAAAATCGACACCGGGCACGAATCGGCGTCCCGGCCGGCTTCCGCCAGCATCGCACGGAACTTCGGCACCGTGTCGAACACATCGCCATACTGGCCGGGACGCCCCGCCAGCGGGATCCAGCCCTCGCCATACCGCACCGCGCGGCGGGCACCATGGGGGAACGCGCCGCCCACGATCACCGGCGGATGTGCCTTCTGCACCGGCTTCGGCCATGTCATCATCGGGCCGAAATCGACGAATTCGCCGTGATATTCAGGCTTCGGCTTGGTCCAGATTTCCTTCATCGCCTCTACCCGCTCCCGCACCAGTTTCGCCCGGGTCGCGAAGACGGTGCCGTGGTCTTCCATCTCCTCGGCGTTCCAGCCCACCCCGATACCGAACAGGAACCGCCCGCCAGACACCTGATCGATCGACGCCACCAGCTTGGCCGTCTGAATCGGATCGCGCTGGTTCACCAGACAAACCCCCGTGCCGATCTTCAGCGTGGTGGTCGCCGCCGCTGCCGCCGTCAGCGTCACGAACGGATCCATCACATCGTAATACTGCTTCGGCAAATCGCCCCCGCCCGGCCACGGGGACCGGCGGGACAGCGGAATATGCGAATGTTCCGGCGCCCAAATCGATTCGAACCCACGCTGCTCCAGCGCCTTCGCCAAAGCCGCCGAGGTCATCGAATAGTCGGTGAAAAACATCGATGCGCCGAAATACATGGTCCGCCTCCCGTTATGTCGACGCCATCCTGGCACGATCCGGCCCAGCCGTCACCGCCGCAGCGGATTGCCCGCCTCGGCCGTCTCCCCGATCGGCTGGCCCGCCTCGACCGCCGCGATATAGTCGCGCGTCAGCGGCACCGCGGCCTGATCGTGCGCCACCTGAAGCTGCCAGACCATGTGCCCGGATCGGCGGAATGTCAGTTCCGATCCCGTCAGGTAGAATTCGAACATGCGGCAAAACCGGTCGTCGTACAACGTCGCGATGGCATCGCGGTTTGCCGCGAACCGCCGCCGCCAGTGGCGCAGCGTCTCGGCATAATGCAGACGCAGGATTTCGATATCCGTCGCCACCAGCCCCGATCGCTCGACGGACGGCAAAACCTCGGACAACGCCGGGGAATAGCCGCCCGGGAAGATATATTTACGAATCCAGGGATTAGTGCTGCCCGGCCCGTCAGAGCGGCCGATCGCATGAACCAGCGCCACGCCATCCGGCTTCAGACAGCGTCCGACCACGTCGAAGAATGTCCGATAATGGCCGATCCCCACATGCTCGAACATCCCAACAGAGACGATCCGGTCGAATGTTTCGGTAATTGCACGATAGTCCAGCATCTCGAACCGCACACGGTCTTCCAGTCCCTCCGCCGCCGCACGCGCACGCGCTTCCGTCAGTTGTTCCCGCGACAACGTGACGCCGGTCACCTGCGCACCGAAATCCCGGGCAAGGGTCAGGGCCATGCCGCCCCATCCGCAGCCGATGTCGAGCACCCGCAGACCGGGCCGGTCCAGACACAACTTTGCCGCGATATGACGCTTCTTCGCCGCCTGGGCGGCTTCCAGGGATTCGTCGCCATGCTGGAAATAGGCACAGGAGTATTGCCGGTCGCGATCCAGGAACAGACTGTAAAGACGCCCGTTGAGGTCGTAATGGTGCGCGACGTTGCGGCGTGACCGGCCGGCCGGGTTATGCTGAAACAGCCGCCGTCCAACGTCGGACAGATGTACCCGCAGTTGCATGACCGGATGACTGGCGGGATTGACCTCCACATTCAGCAGAAGCACATCCATCAGGTCGTACAGCCCGCCCTCATCCACCGACAGGCCGTCGGCCATATAGGCTTCCCCGGCGCCCAGCATCGGATTGAAAATAAGGCGGCGTATAGTGCGCCTGTCGCGCAACCGCATGGTGGCGGAAGGCCCGCCCCCGGCGCCGTAGGCGGAACGGGAACCGTCTGGCCAGACAACCGTCAGGCGTCCGGTCGTGATCAAGCGCCGAAGAATGGCATCGAGGACGAAGCGCATGGCTTTCCAATCCAATGTTGTGACCTTGAGGTACAACATTGGATCGAACGTCCGGGTTCGTCAAAGCATAGCGGGGACCATTCGATACAAGTCCCCGTGGCTGGTTACTTCCCCCGCCAAGTCGCCGGTGGGGGAAGCAACCAGCCGTTCGGTCGGCTAAGGCGTGTCGCCTTCGAAGATATTCTCTTCGGTCGGCGCCTGGTCTTCGTCCTCGTCGGCCGTGCCGGTCGCACGTTCGCCACGGCCTTGGCGTTCGGCCTCCTCCGGGCTACGGGCAACATTGACGGTCACCGGAATCGACACTTCCGGATGCAGCGCAACACGGACCTTCGTCAGCCCCAGCGTCTTGATCGGATGTTCCAGCACAACCTGCGAACGGTCGATCGTCAGGCCCGCGGCGGTGCTTGCCTCGGCGATGTCGCGCGACGAAACAGACCCGTACAGGCTCCCCGCCTCGCCCGCCTGGCGGATGATGACGACGGACAGACCGACAACGCGTTCGGCCACACGTTCGGCTTCCTCGCGGCGCTTGATATTCTGCGCCTCAAGCTGCGCGCGCT
This sequence comes from Pseudomonadota bacterium, assembly GCA_021805665.1. Lineage (GTDB taxonomy): Bacteria > Pseudomonadota > Alphaproteobacteria > Acetobacterales > Acetobacteraceae > Rhodopila. Next base: position 32,411 of record JAJZEV010000286.1, on the reverse strand, counting down.
GCGCTTCGAAGCGGGCGCGGTTATCCTTGTTGGCGCGAAGCGCCTTCTTCTGCGGCAACAGGTAGTTACGGGCATAACCCGGCTTTACCTTAACCACATCTCCCATCTGGCCCAGCTTTTCGACGCGCTGGAGCAGGATCAGTTCAACGGCGGCCATGGAACCTGCTCCTTAGGCGACGATGTAGGGCAGCAGCGCCAGGAAACGGGCGCGCTTGATGGCCACCGCAAGCTCGCGCTGCTTCTTCGCAGACACCGCGGTGATACGGCTCGGGACGATCTTGCCGCGCTCCGACAGGAAGCGGGACAGCAGACGCACGTCCTTATAGTCGATCTTCGGCGCATTCGGGCCGGAGAACGGGCAGGACTTGCGGCGGCGGTAGAACGGCCGGCGGGCGCCAACGGCGGTGCGTCGGGCGGCTGGATTGACTTCTGTATCGGACATTGATGCTTACTCCTCGATCCCGGCGCGGAATTCGTCGCCGCCAAACCCGTCGCGGGCGCGGAATTCCTCACGGTCGTCGAAGCCACGGCGGCGACCGCTCTCGAAGCGTCCGGCGGGCTTAGGCCCACGGAACCCACGCTCCCGGTCATCGGACTTGCGCGACAGGATGGCGGACGGGGCTTCGTCGATTTCTTCGATGCGAACCGTCATGAAGCGCAGAACGTCTTCGTTGAGACCGAGCTTACGCTCCATCTCGGTCACGAATGCCGGCTTGGCGTCGAGGCCGAGCAGCATGTAGTGGCCCTTGCGGTTCTTCTTGATGCGGTAAGCGAGGCCGCGCAGGCCCCAGTATTCACGCTTCTTGACGGCTCCGCCGTCGGTTTCGAGTTCGGTGCCGATTTCGTCGGCAATCGCCTCGACCTGTTGTTGCGTGACGTCGTTCCGCGCGATTAGCACGGTTTCGTAAAGCGGCATGTGTGTACCCCCTATGGCTTGTCTCTGCCCCGGACCGGGTCTGGTCCACTTTCCACGATGGAAATGGGCATAGCCGGGCGCGATGCCGTCGCACCCGGCAGGGAAGCGCGGGCTTGAAGCATGGATCGGGGTGGAATGCAACAACGCAAGCGCCAGGGCGGCACCGTCGGCCGGATAGCCGCGTCATCTGACAACACCGTTATCCAACCATGACCTTAACCCAAGCGTGATCGGCTGGTTGATCTGGATCAACCGTCGGCCGCACCGGAAGGCGAGACTCCGAGCGGGTTGCCGCCCGCACCTAGGCGGCTGACACGCGCGGAGTTCCATGCATGCAAATTGCCGGGTTTACCATGTCCGATATGATGGCCTCGGCCCGGTCGGCCCTGCCTGGCCCGGATCGGATTGCCCTGTATCTTGTCGGGACCACGATCGTATTCGCGGCCGTTTTCACGTACTGGCAATCCCCCCGGTCGGCCGGCGGGTTCCGCGGCTTCTTCCGTCACTGCATTCCCCCGGGAATCCTGACCAACCCATCCGCCAGGGCGGATTTCCTGTTCTGGCTGTCCCGCCGGCTGTTCATGCCGTTGCTGGTCATTCCGCTTGGATTATCGACAGCCACGGCGGGCTACGCCGCTTACACGCTGCTGGCCCTGATACTTGGGCCGGCGACCCGGGTCGGGCCGGCTTCCACGCCGACCCTCGTCGCCTTCACCGTGTCGATGGTCGTCGCCCACGACTTTTCGTACTACCTCTATCACCGGCTTTGCCACACGGTCCCGGTGCTGTGGGAACTGCACAAGGTCCACCACTCCGCACAGGTCATGGTCGGGGTCACCAAGGACCGCGTTCATCCGCTGGATGAACTCCTGAACCGCTGGTGGAATGGCCTGATCCCCGGCTTCACCTACGGCATATGGTTGTTTTTCGCGGTCGATCCGGTGGAACTGACCGTCTTCGGCATCAGCGCCTACCTGATCCGCGACCTGCTGATGATGGATGTAGTCCGCCACACCAACATGGAGATGTCATACGGCCCATGGCTGAACCGCCTATTCCTCTGCCCGTACTACCATCAGCTTCATCACAGCGTCGAACCCCGACACTATAACCGTAACTACGGATTGCTGCTGTCGGTGTGGGACCGGCTGTTCGGAACCCTGACCGTGCCGGAACCGAACCAGCATTTTACCTTCGGCCTGTCGAACGATGAGCACGAGGAATACCAGTCTCTGGCCCGACTGCATGTTCTGCCGCTGATCAAAATCTATCGGCTGGCCCGCGCCTGGATACAGCGCAACGTCGCTTTGCCGCCCGCCGTCACGGCGGATTTCGACCAACCCGAACCGCCGCTGGACCGATCGGGGCCGCGGCCGCTGCGATAGGCGTTGAAATAACGGGGCGCCGGCATTCCGACTCCCGTCCGCATGAGATTTTGGCAGAACACGATTTTTTCTATCCGCCATGGCCAGGACTGCGCCCGGCCATGGCGAAAGAGGCCAGAAATCTCCGCCAGGCGACTCGCTGATCCTGCCGCCACGCCTATCGCAAATCGGTCTTCGGCAGCCGCTTTTCCACGATCGCGCCATACAGCGCGACGCCATAGGGAATCGCCTGATCGTTGAAGTCGTACAGATGGTTGTGCAGCGCCGCCGAGTCGCCGTTCCCCAGATTGATATGGGCGCCGGGAACCTGCTCCATCATGAAGCTGAAATCCTCCGACCCCATGCCCGGCGGCGCATCGCGGCGCACGGCCTGCTCGCCCACCAGTTCGGCCGCGGCATCGGCATAGGCCAGGAATTCGGCATCGTTGTTGACCATGGGGGCGAAAATCACCCGGAAATCCAGGGTCGCCTCGGCACCGAACCCGGCGGCGACACTGGTGACCAACCGGCGCATGTTGGTCTCGATCATCGTCATGACCTCGGCCTTCATGGTCCGCACCGTTCCGGCCATCGTCGCGGTTTGCGGAATGACGTTATAGGCGTCGCCCGACTGGATCCGGGTGATGCTCAGAACCGCGGTGTCCGCCGCCGACACGTTGCGCGACACGATCGACTGCAACGCCGCGCCAAGATGGCAGGCCACCAGCACCGGATCGATGCTCTGGCTGGGATGTGCCCCGTGCGCGCCCTTGCCGGTAATCTCGATATCGAAAAACGCCCCGCCGGCCGCCCGAGCACCAGGGCCGGTGAGGAAATGGCCCACCGGCGTGCCGGGCCGGTTGTGCATGCCGTACACCGCGTTGCAGGGAAAGCGCGCGAACAAATTGTCCTTCAGCATTTCCAGCGCCCCGCCGACGCCTTCCTCGGCCGGCTGGAAGATGAAGTTGACCGTGCCGTTGAAGTTGCGCGTTTCCGCGAGGTATTTCGCCGCGCCCAGCAGCATCGTGGTGTGGCCGTCGTGCCCGCAGGCATGCATCCGCCCCGGATTCTGGCTCGCATACGGCAGGCCGGACGCCTCCAGGATCGGCAATGCGTCCATGTCGGCGCGCAGCCCGACCGCCTCCTGGCCGTTACCGTTACGCAACACCCCCACCACGCCGGTCTTGCCCACGCCGCGATGCACTTCGATACCCCATTCCTCCAGCTTTTTGGCTACCAGATCCGCGGTGCGGTATTCTTCCAGACCCAGTTCCGGATGGGCATGGATGTCGCGGCGAATCGCAGACAGTTCGTCCTGATACGTGCGGGCACGGTCGAGCGCGGATTGGGTCATCGGCGGGTCCTTACGGAAGGTTCAGGCCCCGACCATACCACGCTGCTCTTGCCATGCCAGACCGCTCGGGTTGTTGTTGTCCCAACGCCCGGGAGAAACCGCACGATGTACCTGAATACCTTCGCCCAAGGGTCCGACCCGCTGGACATGACCGGATCGGACGAATTCCGCAGCCTGCTTGCAAGCGCCGGTGACCTGGGCATCCCGCACGCCCCCAACGTGCCATACCGGTCCTGCAACATGGTGCTGCGCCAGATGCGCTTCCACTTCCTGGAATGGGGCCACGCCGATGCCCCCGTCATCGTGCTGCTGCACGGCGGCCACCAGTCCGCCCATTCGTGGGACCTGGTCAGCCTGCATCTGGCGCAAAACTACCGCGTCCTCGCACTGGATCAGCGCGGGCACGGCGACAGCGAGTGGTCCCGCGACGTCACGTATTCCAACCACGAAATGTCGCTAGACGCCGAAGCCTTCATCGCGGCCATGCGCCTGCACAAGCCCATTGTCATGGGTCACTCCATGGGCGGGCGCAACACGATGCTGTTGCTGCGCCGTAACCAGACTCCGGTCCGCGCGGCGGTGATCGTCGATGTGGGGCCGGAACTGTCGGAACGCGGGCGGGCGGCGATCGGCGGCTTCGTGCAGGCCAACCAGGAATTCGACGACCTGGAGCATTTCGTGCGCAACGTCCGTCAATACGATCCGTACCGCAGCCGCGAGCACATCGAGCGGACGGTCAAATACAACATGCTTGAACGCGCCGACGGCAAATACATCAGCAAATGCGACTCCACCCCCCGCCGGCTGGGAATCGTCCGCGCGTCCGGCCCGCAGGAGAACATTACGCTGGACGAGGCGGCCGGGTTCGATCTGCCCGTTCTGCTGGTGCGGGGCGCCAACTCCAACATCCTGGAACCCGACGCGGCCGAACGGTTCGCGAGCGCCATGCCGCGGGGCCGGCTGGTCACCGTGCCGGAGGCCGGCCACAACGTCCACGGCCAGAATACCAAGGGGTTTATCGCGGCTGTGGGGCCATTTCTGCGGCAGGTGACCGCGGAGTCAGCGACCGCGAACTGCTGATCACCGCGGCGAAAGCGGCAAAGCCGGCGGCGGCTTCCAGGCACACCACCGTCGCCCGTGCCTGCCACAACGCGAAAATCACCGCGACCAGGGCCGAACCCAGCGACCAGCCGACGGTGCGCGCCACCGCCATCATGCCGCCCGCCGCCCCGGTGCGGGACACCGGCCCTGCCGTCATCACCGTGATGTTGTTCGGAGTCTGATAGAACCCGAACCCGATGCCGCAGATCGCCATCCGCCACGCGACATCCCAGTCGGCTGGCGCGGCGGGCAGCAGCACCAGCGCCACCAGCCCCGCCGCCAGCAGCGCCAGACCGATACTGCCCAGCAGCGCCGCCGGATACCGCCCCGACAACCGCCCCGCGATCGGCGCCGCGAACGCCACCAGCAGCGGCCACGGGGTGATCAGCAGTCCCGTCGCCACAGCCGACCGGTGCATCGTTGTTTGCAGCATGAACGGCAACGATACATAGGCCAGGATTTGCGCGGTGTAGGAACAGACCGACGTGCCCAGCGACAGCGTGAACAGTGGAATCCGCAGCAAATCCAGCGGCAGCATCGGCACCTTGCGCCGCCTTTGCTGCCATACCAGCAAACCCAGGCCAATCACGCCAGCAACGATCTCGGCAATGCCGTTGTTCCGATCGGACCCGCCCAGCGTATCGACGCCGATAATCAGCAGCCCGAAGGCCACCGCGCTTAGCAAGGCGCCGGACACATCGAATGGCCTTGCGTTGCCTCGCCCGGCCGGCGCCACCGACAAAAACAGCGGCACGGCCACCAGGCACACCGGCAAATTGACCAGAAACAGCCAGCGCCACGTCGCCACCGACAGAATCAGCGCCGCCACTGTCGGCCCGACCGCGCCAGAAATAGCCACCGCCAGCGCGATCGACGCGAACCCGCTGCCCAGGATGCGGCGCGGGTAAATCGTGCGCACCAGCGCCGGACTCAACGCGGACAGGCACGCCCCGCCCAAGCCTTGCGCCACCCGGGCCGCGACCAGCACCCCCAGATTGGGCGCCACCGCACAGCCCAAGGAGGCGACCGTGAACACGATCAGCCCCACGGCATAAACCCGCTTATGCCCGAAAATCTCCCCCAGCGCCGCCGCCGGCAGCAGGCACACCGCCGTGGCAAGCTGGAAGCCGTTGACCACCCAGATGATACCGGAGTCGCTGGCACCCAAATCCCGGGCAATCGTCGGCAGGGCGATGTTGGCGATCGCACTGTCCAGGCTGGACAGCACGATACCCAGCAGGATGCAGAACATGACCCAGTGCCGCTGCGGCACCGGGAGCCCGTCCGTCTCGGCCGGGACGTTGGCCGTATCGTCTCGCACATTTGGGCCAGAGGCCATTCAGCAAACCTTTTCGCAGCCGGTTCCGCCGTCTGTCTGCCAGCGCACCAGACGCATGTCGATACGGCGACCGTTGGTCAGTCCGGAAACACCGCCTGGTTGTGCTCGCCCAGCTTGGGGGAACCGCCGCGCGGATGCGGCCGCTGCCCGTCGAAACTGATGGGCAGACCGACGACTTTCAAATTGCTCCCCGGCAGCACCCGCATCATGTCCATTGCCTGCAACTGCTCGGTTTCCGCCAGTTCGGCGATCGAATTGACCGGCGCACACGGCACCCCCGCCTCCCCGATGACGCCCATCCACTCCTGGCGGGTGCGGGTCAGCAGCACCGGCTGCATGACATCGACCACCGCCATGCGGTTGGCGGCGCGCTTGCGGCCATCCGACAGCAGCGGATCGAGGCACCATTCCGGATGCCCCATCGCCCGGGCCAGCTTGACGAACAGCCTGTCGTTGCCAGCGGCGATGCAGATCGGGCGGTCGGCGGTTTCGAATATCTGGTAAGGCGCCAGCGTCGCGCTGGCCGCGCCATGGCGTTGCGGCAAATTGCCGGTGACGTTGTAGGCGTTCAGCGGGCCTTGCACCCAGGCCACGGCGCTTTCGAACAGCGACGAATCCATCACGCAGCCTGCCCCGGTGCGATCCCGCTGCTTCAGCGCCGCCAGCGCACCGATCACGCACCACATCCCGGTGGCGGTGTCGTTGATCGCCGGGGCGCAGAAGGTCGGCGGATCGTCCGGTCGCCCGGTCAGCGTCACCACCGCACCATAACTCTGCAGCAACGGATCGAACCCCGGCGCCATCTTCAGCGGCCCGGTATTCCCGAACGCCCAGATCGAGCAATAGATCACCCGCGGATTCACCGCCATCATCGCATCCGAACCGATACCCAGTTCGTCCACGATCCCCGGCCGCAGGTTCTGGATGACGATATCGGCGTCCCGCACCAGCGACTTCAGCTTCTCCACATCCGCCGCGTCCTTGATGTCCAGCGTGACGGATTTCTTGCCGCGATTGGTGGCATGGAACATGACCGATGCGCCATCGACGAACGGAGGGCCCCATAACCGGGCGTCGTCCCCGCCATCCGGCTTTTCCACCTTGATCACGTCGGCGCCCATGTCCGCCAGGATCACCCCCGCCAGCGGGCCAGCCAGCGCCTGACCGATCTCGACGACCTTGATGCCGTCCAACGGGCCGGCCATCACGCGATCCCCACGCGGGTCCGGAACGACGGCTCGTTCAGGCTGAATTCCTGCCCGTTCAGGTCGTCCGCCGCCGACGTGCACAGGTACACGATGGATTCCGCCGGAAGCGCCACGGGAGTCAGCTTCTCACGCGGAATTTGGCTGACCGGGTTCACACCGGAGGCGCGGATCAGCACCTGCATGTCGGTGTCGGTGGTGCCGGGCTGGAAACCGAACACCCGGATTCCCTTCCCCGCCGTTTCCAGCGCGATCGCCCGGGTCAGCATGTGCAGGCCGGCCTTGGCGGAGCAATAGGCGCTCCATCCCTCCAGCGGCCGGATCGCGGCACCGGACGATACATTCACGATGGTCCCGCCGCCCGCCGCCAGCATCCCCGGCAGCACGGCCCGGATCGCATGATAGGCACCAGTCAGGTTGATAGCGACGTTGCGCCCCCATGCGGCCGGATCGCTGTCGGCGATAGACGCGATCGGTTCGATCACCCCAGCGTTGTTGATCAGCGCATCCAATTTGCCAAAGCGCGACACGGTATCGGCGACCAGCGCCGCGAACGCCGCATAATCGGACACATCGCAGGCGCGGGCCGAGGCCGACGGCCCGATCGATTTCGCAACCTGTTCCGTCAACGCACCGTCGCGCGCGGTCAGCACCACCGTCGCACCCGCCTTGGCCAACGCCGCCGCCGCCGAGGCCCCGATGCCCCGGCTGGCGCCCGTGACGATGATAACCTTGCCGTCGAGCCTGCTCATGCGATTCCCCCCTGGTTCGTTCAGGAGGTTAGAACATCGATTCCCGATCGGCCAACCCGGCGCGGTGGGCACGGCCGGGCGGTGCCCGATGGCGCCCATCAACTTTTATCCCGGAACTGCAGCGTCCGTCCGCCAAGGGTTCGGAAATGCATGGGTGGGAAATGGCTTTCACACTCCCCATCATGGCCATGTTCGTCACGGCCATGAAGTATAGGGAGGACAATGTTCCGCCAACAGTGTCCCCATCTGAGCATAAGGGGTCTGGCCACGCCGCCTTGGCGCCGATGGGGTCAAGTGCCCCATCCACGCCTTTCAGTATTGCCGACATCCGCGCCGGTCGGGCGCAGCCGTCCACAGCTCGATCTGTCCTCACCGCCGCCGTCACAAAACCGCCCGCGTCTCCGCCAGATGGTCGAATTTCCGCCGGTACGTCCCCAGCCCCATCGTCTGCGACCGCAACTCGATGATCAGATCATGCAACTCCGCCTCCGGCACCAGCGCCGCGACATCGTCCCACCCCGGCCAGTCCTGCCGCTCCGCGAACCCCAGTATCTGCCCGCGGCGTCCGGTCAGCAACCGCTGCGCCCGCGCCGTATAATCGTTCGGCACGCTGATGGTCACATGATCGACCGGCTCCAGCAGCACCGGATCGGCCTTCGCCAGCCCCTCTTTCATCGCGATCTGAGTCGCGGTCTTGAACGCCATGTCAGAACTGTCAACGGAATGAAATCCGCCATCCACCAGGGTGACGGACACATCCACCACCGGATATCCGAACGGCCCCTTGCGCGTCGCCTCCTCCGCCGCCTCGCCGACCGAGGGGATGAAGTTGCGCGGCACCGCCCCGCCGACGACTTTATCGACGAACTGGAATCCCTCGCCGCGCGCCCTGGGGGCGATGTCGATCTTGACGTCGGCGAACTGACCGTGCCCGCCGGTTTGCCGCTTCAGCCGACCATGCTCCTGCACCGGCCGCCGTATCGTTTCCTTATACGCAACCGCCGGCTTATGCGTGGTCAGCTTCAGCCCATAATCGCGCGCCAGATGCTCCACCGTCGTTTGCAGGTGCATTTCCCCCTGTCCGTGCAGCACGGTTTCGCCGTCCTGGGTGATGAACAGCGAGGGGTCTTCCTCCGCCAGTTTGTGCAGCGCGCCGGACAGTTTCACGTCGTCCTTGCGATCCGTGGTGGCGATGGCCATCGCGAACACCGGCGGGTCTGCTTCCGGAAACGGCAACTGCTCCGGCTGCCCGCCCGACGACAAGGTCGCCCCGGTCCTCACCCCGTCCAGCCGCCCCAGCGCGACCACATCGCCCTGTTGCGCACCGGGAATTTTCGTCAGGTCGCCGCCATTGTAACGATAAATGCCGCCAAGCCGCGTGCCGCCAAGTTGCGCGCCATCGGTCAGCGTTCCGCTCCAGACCCGGGCATACGACAGCTTGCCGGTATGCCCCGCATAGACCGTTTTGAACACCTGGACCCGCGGCGCGCCACCGGGAATGATGGATCGCCGTTCGGCCGCCTCGGCCGGGTCGGGGGTATCATGGCGCAGCGCCTTCCACAGCCGCCGCACCCCATTGGCGTTTTCCGCCGCGCCGACAAGAACCTCGATCGCCGCGCCGTCCACAAGGTCCTTGCGCATGTCGCGATACAGTTCTTCCGGCGTCGGCTTGATATCCTCCAGCACTTTTTCCAGCAGCACGTCGTCATGGTCGGCCAGGGTTTCCACCAGCCGGCCCAGAGCCGCCTGCTCCTCCGCCAGCATCGCCGGCGGGATTTGCATCAGTTCCGATGCCTGGCCCTTACGGTAGCGATATGCCCGCTCGCTCATCAGATCGACATACCCGGTGACGGTCGGGCCATCGAAGATCGGCATCTGCCGCAGCACCAGCGGGCTGGCGGCAAACGCCTGCAGCGCCGCCAGCGTGTCCGCGAGACCGTCTTCCAGCGTGTCGATCTTGTTGACGAACACCATATGCGGGACGGCCCGATCTTTCAGCATCTTCAGCAGCGGCGCCACCATCGCCGCCTTCGCCGGGCTGGGTTCGCACACAACCACCGCGATATCGGCCATCGTCAGGGCGGAACAAGTCTGAAACGCGAACTCGATGGACCCCGGGCAATCCAGGATCGTCCAGGGGTCGCCAAGGTAGGAGCAATGGCCAAGTCGGATCTCGGTGGTCATCGGGCGGTTGCGCGGATCGGCCGGCCGCTTGAGCGGGGCACCCGCTGCGTCCAGCAGTGCCTCGAAAAGCGTGGATTTTCCGCTGCTGTAGGGGCCCACCAGAGCCACCGAACGGGGACTTCTGACTTTTGTTGTTCCTGACATAGCCGCACCTCCTTCGTTTCCGAAGGCGCCCTTGGGGATACGGGCCCGTGCGTCGCGGGCACCCATGCGCCCTCACGTCGCCGATGTTAGCGCATTGTCCGGCCCAACGGGAGGGGGTGCGGGAGCGGGGCCGTTCGACCGGCCCTGCCCGAGCGTCATGGCCGCAACACATGGGCAGTGTCAGTCAAACAATCCGCCGCCCCTTCGGCGCCCAACGAGGCGCACCGAACGCCGCCCCCGGGGACTTGTCGGCAATCGAGCCACCACGGTGCGCCAGAACCGCCAGCGAGCCCGGTCGTTCCGCCTTCAATTCGCTTGGGAGGGCGCGAAGGGCCGCTGAGGGCCGCGAAGCCGCGATGCGGCACCCTCAGCGGCCCTTCGTGCCCTTCCAAGAAAGCCACCCCGGCCAACGCCAGCTTCGGCGGCTCAAGAGACACGCAGGGCTAACCGCATCGATCGATGCAAGTTCGGCGAAGCCCCTCATAGACCCCGCAGGCCAGCGATCCCCACCGCGCGACCCGCTTATCCCGCCATGTCTCCTATGTGCGAAACCCCTTGAAAGTACTCGGTATCGCCTGCACCGCCGCGATCGTCGCCCGCCGTGTCGCCGCGCTGGTGCCGGGCGCGAAATCGATCGAAACCGTATCGACAATCCCTCCGTAGCGCTTCTCGATCGCCGCCGGCAGCTCGTCGTAAGTCGCCCTGGCGACAAACAAATCCAGCACATCGTCCGGCACTTGCGCGGCCATCTGGCCCCACTGCCCCTGCTTGGACATTTCCGTCAGCTTGACCCCCAGGTCCGACACGCCATGCAAGTCGAACACCCCGCGATAAGCCGGCGTCGAGCCATAGAACGCCACCCGGTACCGCACCGTCTCCGCCGCCGCCCGAACGCTGGCCGCGTCAGGGCCGGTCGCGACAAACCCGCCCCCGGTGACCTCGAAATTCTCGAATGACTTGCCGCGGGCCGCCAGTTCCTCGGCGATCAGCGGCCGAACCACTTTTTCCAGGTATTCCCGGGTGGCGAAACCGTGCAACCGCACGCTGTCGGCAACCCGCGCGGCGGTCTTCAACATCAGCGGCCCGACGGCGGCCATCGCGATCGGCGGCATCGGCAAGCCCTGCGGCCCCGGCGAGAACTCCGGCGTCATCAAGGAGAAATTGTAGTATTTACCCTGATAGATCAGCTTCTCCCCGGTCTCCCAACAGCGGAAGATCGCCCGCAGCGATTCGATATATTCGCCCAGACGGGCGGCGGGCGCGACCCACGGCGTGCTGAACCGGCGCTCATTATGCGCCTTGATCTGGCTACCCAGACCGACAACGAACCGACCCTTGGAGTGGCGATGAATGTCCCAGGCCAGGTTGGCGACCACCATCGGGCTACGCGGAAACGCGATCGCCACCGATGGCACCAGCGACACGCGCTGAGTCGCCATCGCGGCGAATGCGAGCGGCGTGAACGGATCGTGCTTCAACTCGCTGGCTGTCACCGCGTCCGCACCGTCGTCCTCCGCCTGCTTCGCCGCCGCGGCGCAAGCCTGCCAGTCGTTCGCCGGCAGCCCGATTGAAACCCGCATCGTTGTCCTCCCTGTTCGTCGCCCAAATCTGCGGCGGATACGCGCGGCGGGCAAATGCAAATCGATCGCCCGAATCTGCGGCCGCCACGGCCAGTCCTGTCCCGGACGTCCTTCTCCGCGATCTCTGCGTTCCTCAGCGATCTCCGCGTCGCACAAAGCGGACCGTCACCCACCGCCCCGACCGCAAGTGTCCCTCAACGCCACCGGCAAACCGCCGCGGCCCTTGCGCCCCAATCCGCCCGCCCGCAAATTGGCGCCCGAAAATGGGGACTCATCCAATGAATCTGTTCGACCTCAAGGGCAAGGTCGCCCTGATCACCGGCGGCAACGGCGGCATTGGCCTTGGCATGGCACAGGGCATCGCCTCCCTGGGTGCGGCCATCGTCATCGCCGGCCGCAACGAAGCCAAGGCCGCCGGTGCGCTACAAACCCTCCGCGACATGGGCGCCGAAGCCAGCTTCCTGGTCGCCGACGTCACGAACAAAGCGGAATGCGTCGCCCTGGTCGCGGCAACGGTGGCAAAGCACGGACACCTGGATATCCTTGTCAACAACGCCGGCACCTCGGTGCGCAAACAGCCGCAGGACCTGACCGAGGACGAATGGCACCACGTCATGGACACCAACCTCACCAGCGCGTTCTTCTGCTCCCAGGCCGCCTATCCTGAAATAGTCAAGGCCGGCGGCGGCAAGATGATCAACATCGGCTCGATGATGTCGCTGTTCGGTGCCCCCTTCGCCACCGCCTATGCCTCCAGTAAAGGCGGCATCGTGCAAATGAGCAGGGCAATGGCGACCGCCTGGGCCAAGGACAACATCCAGGTCAACGCCGTCCTGCCGGGCTGGATCGACACCGACCTGACCAAGCGCGCGCGGGAGCAAGTGTCGGGCCTACAGGACAGCGTACAAAGGCGCACCCCCGGCGGCCGCTGGGGCACCCCGCACGACATGGCCGGCGTGGCCGCGTTCCTGGCGTCGTCGGCATCGGACTTCGTAACCGGAACAGCGATCCCCGTGGATGGCGGGTTCTCCATCGCCATGTAGCACCCCGGCCGGGACACTGTGGCGGGTCGATCACGGGGGTGGCGGGAAACTGTAACGCGATCAAAGTTCTCTACCGGTTTCCTGAATGCCTGTGATAACAGAACGAACCTCCTCGCGCCGGTTTCCCGCCCATGCATCGTAGCCTTGCATCCACAACGGCCCGTCGGATCCGCCTGTTCGCCTGCCTGGCGCTGCTGGCAACGCTCGCCGCGTGCGGCACCAGCCACCCGTACCGGTCGGCGATCCAGCGCAACCCAACCCGGTATTACCCGCCGCCCGGCCCCGCCAGCGACCCGTGGGGCCCCTATATCCATGAGGCTTCCGCCCGGTTTGCCGTCCCGGAACCCTGGGTCCGCGGCGTGATGCACCAGGAATCCGGCGGGCAGGAGGACGTGATCTCCGCGGCCGGCGCCATGGGCCTGATGCAGGTGATGCCAGACACCTATGACGGCTTGCGTCAGCGTTACAACCTGGGCGACGACCCGTTCGACCCGCACAACAATATCCTGGCCGGCACCGCCTACCTGCGGGAGATGTACGACCGTTTCGGCTCCCCGGGTTTCCTGGCGGCCTACAACGCCGGCCCGAACCGGCTGGACAAATACCTGACCCGGGGCACGCCCCTGCCGACCGAAACGGTGAACTATGTCGCCGCCATCGCGCCCCGCCTGGGGTCCGACCGCCCGATGTCCGGCCCATTGGCGATGTACGGCGGCGCCCGCGCGATTCAGGTCGCCGCCCGCCCAACCCCGGCCGACTGCGACCCCGACGCCGCTTACAACCCCGACGGCCCCTGCGTGAAACTGCGCCCGCCCGTGGCAGCCACTGCCGTCGCTTATAACACGCCGGACTGCGATCCCGACGCAGCCTACGATCCTTCCCGGCCGTGCCACATGCCCGCTGCTATCGCCCCCCAGCAACAGTTCGCCAGCGAGTCCCGGCGGCCGCTGCAGGAACGGCTGTCCCGGCAGATCGCCTTCCATCCGGCCGCACCGTCCGGGCCACCCCCCGGACGCTGGATGATCCAGGTCGGCGCGTTCGCCAACCTGTCCACAGCCGAGGCCGCCGCCAAACGCGCCCGTTCGGCCGCGCCCGACCTGCTCGACCAGGCGAAGATAGAACTTCCGGCGACGGTGCCGTTCGGCAACCAGGTGGCGTTCCGCGCACGCCTGTCCGGGCTGACCGCGCAAGCCGCCGCACAGGCATGCGGCCGGCTGACAGGGCACGGTATCGCCTGCCTGACCGTGCCGCCCCCGCGGGATTCCTTCTAGCCGCTGCTATCCGCGCAAATCCTCCAGCACCGGCAGCAGGTACTCCGCGAACAGCTTCGGGTTCTCCGCGAACGGGAAATGGCCGATCCCCTTCATCTCCCGGAACACCACGCCGGGAATCTTCTCCGCCGTCGCCCGCGACAGTTCCACCGTGCAGGAGTAGTCGTACTCCCCGGTCAGCATGAACAACCGGCAACGGTTGGTGTCGATTTTCCCGACCCGCTCCCGCGCGTCCCAGTCGCCCGAGTAGAACGCGATGTCGCCGTAGAACACCGCCGGCCCGCCCTGTCCGTAATGCCAGGCAATCGCCTCCTGATATTCCGCCGGACTCTGCGGCGCGCTCAGCGCTCGGATCCATTCCGGCACGAACATCGACTGGTTGACGCCTGGATGGGCCGCCCAAGAGGTCTGGCGCTGCTCGATCTTCTCGCAGGCCTCGCAAGCCACGATCCCGCTGAACGCATCCGGATGCCGGTACGCCAACTCCAGGCAAATCTCCCCGGACATCGACGCACCCAGCGCGATCGGCTTATCCAGGCCGGCGGCGGCGGCAAAACCCATGATCAGGTCGACATAAAGGTCGGTGTTCAGCCGCCAGGACCCGGGGATGGCGCCCTCCGGCGGCAGGGATTTACCATGCCAGGGCAGATCGAACGCCACCAGCCGATGGCCGGCGGTAATCCGCTCATCGGCCATCAGCCCGTGAAACTGGCGCGAGTCCGACCCGGCGGTGTGCATGCACAGGACATCCTGGCCGGAGCCGGCGGTTTCGTAGTAGATCTGATACGTCACGCCGCCGACGGTAACCGGAACATAACCGCCCTGGACCTTCGGCATCGGCCGAACCCCGCCGCGCGGCGACAGGCTGACCGGCACCGGGGCTTCATTGCCCAGCGCCAGCCACTTGCCGATCTCCAGCACACGCCGCACCACATGGGCATGCTGCATGAACGCCAGTTGGTCGCCCCGGATCGCGAACTCCGGCACGCGGTAGTGCATCGCGAAGATGCCATGATGGTGCCTGGGCGGAACCGGCAGCAGAAACTTCGCCCAGATCGCATCCGGGGCGGCCAGGGTGAACACCGGGTCACCACCGCCTTGTTGGACCTTGCCATCCACAAAGCGGAATGCGGTTGTCTGCGCGCCACTGACGACGGCGAACACGACGGACCACGCCCCGGACCAGGCAGCCAGGGTGGCATCGCCGGCACAGGCGTCGCGCCAGGCCTCGGCGCCGGGGAAAACGCTCATTGCGGGTCTATGACCTTCAGGGCGACGGGATGGTACTGATCGCCATAACCCGCCGCCTCGGCCTGCTTCAGCCGGTCCATGGTCAGTTTCGCGGCTGCCATGTCCAGGCCGGCCGCATCCGCCATTTCCAGCGCATAGGACAGGTCCTTCATCGCATAGCGGGTGGAGAATGCGCGTTCCGGGAACACGCCGGGAAGCATCGCTTTCATGCCATGATTGCGCAACACGAAGCTGTCGCCGGAGCCCATCGCCATGGTGGGCAGCAGAACCTCCGGCGGGACACCGTTGCGCCGTCCAATGGCGATGGCCTCGGCCAACGCGCCGCAATGTTGGAACACCAGCATGTTGTTCAGGATTTTGACGACCTGCCCGCAGCCGACCGGGCCGCAATGGGTCACGTCGGTGCCCATCGTCTCCAGGATCGGCTTGATCCGGTCAAAGGTTTGGTCGGTGGCCCCGACCATGATGCTCAGCTCGCCGCGCGAGGCCGCCTCGCGGGTCCGGGCGACGGGCGCATCGGCATACTGGATGCCCTTGGCGGTGAGGCGCGCGCCGATCTGGCGGGTGAGTTCGACCGAGGACGTGCTGGTATCGACCACGCACTGACCAGCCCGCAGATGGGGTTCAAGCTGGGCGATGACGGCGGCCACCGCCTTGCCATCCGGCAGCGACAGCAGGATCGTGGCGCAATCCGCCGCGATGCTGGCCAGGGACCCGGCCTTCACACCATGCACCGCAAGCCGCTCCAACGGTTCCGGACGAAGATCGAAGGCGACGATGGGCATTCCCGATCGGCGCGCGAGGTGCCCGCACATCGGCTCCCCCATCACGCCCAGGCCGATAAAGCCGATGGTCGATTGCGGAACTGCGGACATCCTGGTTTCCTTCCCGGTGGTGCCCAAGTTCTCACCGGCCACGGCCGCGTTGTCAAAGGCCGGGCAGGTGCCCCGGGTCTAGTTCCGGCCGGCTAACGACAGGCGGCTGAACGACACCGCGAGGCGGCGGTCATCTTTCTCCCCGGCAACTGCCCGGGGACTGGCGGCATGCGGGTGTTCGAACACGATTTCCAGCTTGTCCGAACCCTGAACGACATGGCCGGGGACGCCGCAGCCCACCGAACCGCGGCTCAGCGGATCGAATGTATGGACCGCATGCCCGTTGATCGTCACTCGCAACACCTGCGCCATTACCGCCGGGGGGGCGACGAACGGCGCGACATCCATTTCCATCCAATAGCCGGCTGCCGCCGGGGGCGGCGTTCCGAGCGTTAACAGGCTCCGCTCCCCGACCGTCCAAGTGAACCCGTTCTCGGGCGCCGACCAGCCGTAGCCAGTGTGGGCCGACGCATTCCCATCCTTGCCAAATGTCAGGACAATGCGGGATTCGCCGCTGTCCGAAACCGGTGGGGCACCTTGCCCGGTATGGATGGCATGGGCCTGCCGCAGCATGGCCAGCCACGAGGCCACATCCAGATCGGGCACGTCCTCCCGCAGGGCAAGCCGGCTGACATGCCCGACTATCAACCGGTCGTCGATCCTGACAACCGATCCGGGTGGATGGCCGGGGCGGGCTGCCTGGACCCACAGCAAGGTGGCCGGCCCGTAGCCAGCCAAGGCAATCCGCAGATCGATCAGGTCGTTGGCCGACACCGGCTCGTTCTGCCGGAAGACCATGATCTTGGTTGGATTTTCAAGGTCGTCGATCAGTTTTCGGGTCAGAAATCCAACCGTGCGCACCTGCTGCTTCTGTAAGACCTCGGGGTCCGCCTGACCCACCTTCACGTCCGCATGATAAACGAAATCGTACTTGGTCAGATTGACCATATACTCGCCGTTCTCCGGCCGAACCTGGACATGATCGGGGATCGCCATCCCTTCGAACCGCGCGTGCATCGCCCGAATCAGATGGCGCAGCGGCGCGCCCGCGAACCGGAACATACCAAGCGGTTCCACGCCGACGCGGCGCTGCACTAAGCCGAGTTCGCAGTTGTCGCCGAGGCTTTCGAACTTGAGCACCAGCTCCTGATCGGAGATGCCGGTTCCGGCGATAACGTCTGTAGCCATGTATAACCGACCGACCTTCGTGACGAGCATCAGGGCGGCGGTCTATAATCGTTTCCCCCGGCGATTGCTACGTATCTTAATGGTTCGGGTAACCGGCGCTATTTGAACAGAACGCTGGCCGCCGCCTGTGCCGCCGCGACGATCGGTGCGGGGAACAGGAAGAAGAAGCCGGTGAACAGTCCGGTCGCGGCCACGACGAAGGACAACGAGGCCGGGCGCGGATCGAAGCGTTCGGCGGCTGCGTCGAAGTACATCACCTTGATAATGCGTATGTAGTAGAACGCGCCGATCACGCTGGTCAGCACGCCGATAACGGCGAGAGTCCACAGGCCGGACTGAACAGCGGCCAGGAAGATGTAGAGCTTGCCGAAGAAGCCCGACATCGGCGGGATGCCAGCCAGACTGAACATGAACAGCGCCAGGACCATCGCCAGGGCCGGGTCGTTGGACGCAAGGCCGGCCAAATCGGAAATCTGCTCGACCGCCCTGCCCTTGCGCCGCATCGCCAGGATGCAGCCGAAGGTGCCGGCCGTCATGAACACGTAGATGACCATGTACACCAGCACGCCGCGCACACCGTCAGCGGTACCCACGGCGAGGCCGATCAACGCATAACCCATATGGCCGATCGAGGAATACGCCATCAGCCGCTTTATGTTGGTCTGCCCGATCGCGGCCAGCGCACCCAGCAGCATGGACGCGATGGACATGACGACCACCAGGATCTGCCACGCGCCGACCATCGAGGCAAAGGAGGTGCCCATCACCCGCAGCACCAGCGACATCGCGGCCACTTTCGGGGCAGTCGCGAAGAACACGGTCACCGGGGTCGGCGCACCTTCATACACATCGGGGGTCCACATGTGGAACGGGACGGCGGACACCTTGAACGCCAGTCCGACCAGCACGAAGACGATGCCGACGACCAGTCCGGCCGAGGCGCTGGCCGGATTAACCAGCAATTCGCGCAGCGATGCGAGGTCCATGGTGCCGGAGAAACCGTAAACCAACGAGATGCCATAGAGCAGCAGGCCGGACGCCAGCCCGCTGAGCACGAAATACTTCAGACCGGCCTCGGAGGACCGAAGGTTGTCGCGGGCGAACGCCGCCAGGACGTAAAGCGCCAGCGATTGCAGTTCCAGGCCCATATACAGCGTCATCAGGTTCGACGCCGACGCCATGATCATCATGCCGACGGTGGAGAACAGCATCAGGACCGGGAACTCAAACCGGGCGATGCCCTCGCCGCGGTTCCAGCCGAGGGCAAGGATGGAGGACAGAGCGGCGCCGGACAGGATAAGGATTTGGTTGAAGGCGCTGAACGGGTCCGCGACGAACTGGCCGTGGAAGCCGAAGCCGCTGGTGCCGGTCAATACCAGCAGACCGGCGATCAGGAAGCCGCCGATGGTGAACATTGTACACAGCAGGGTGGAGTCCTGCTTGCGGAGAACGCCGAAGATCAGTGTCGCCATGCCCACACAGGCAAGGACGATCTCCGGCAGGGCCAAGGTCCAGTTCATTAGTTTACGATCCCGGCAAGCTTGGTTGTCGCCGCCAGCGCGGCGGTGTTGTGCTGCACCATCGCCCCCACGGTCGCGTCGAAATACGAGGTGAAGCTGGAAGGATAGATGCCCATCCACAGGGTCAGGACGATCAGCGGGGCGAACACCACCCACTCGCGCGGGCTGAGGTCCAGGATATTCCGCAGATCGTCGCGGGTGATGCGGCCGAAGATGACCCGGCGATACAGGTACAACATATAGGCCGCGCCCAGGATCATCCCCATGCCGCCCAGCAGGGCCAGCCAGAAGTTCACCTGCAAGGCACCGAAGATCACCAGGAATTCGCCCACGAAACCGGCGGTGCCGGGCAACCCGACCGAGGCCATCATGAACAGCATGAACACCAGCGCATAGGCCGGCATCCGGTCGGCCAGACCGCCGTAGCGGGCAATCTCACGGGAGTGAATACGGTCGTACACCACGCCGACGACAAGGAACAATGCGGCCGAGACGATGCCGTGCGACAGCATCTGGAACAGCGCGCCGGAGATTCCCTGGACGTTGACGGTGAAGATGCCGATCGTCACCACGCCCATGTGGGCGATCGAGGAATAGGCGATCAGCTTCTTCATATCCTCCTGCGCCAGCGCGACCAGCGAGGTGTAGATCACCGCGACGACCGACAGGGTGAACACGAA
>JAJZEV010000286.1:0-12061 GCA_021805665.1 Pseudomonadota bacterium | reverse complement strand
ACGCCCATGCTGTAGCCGACTTTGTATTCCGGCATCCAGGCGACGTGTTCGTTGAACTGGAAACCGGCGTCGGCGCGGTCGAACTTCACCCACAGCACCAGCGAGATCACGAAGACCAGCAGACTGGTCCACAGCGCGGTCCAGCGGGCGTTCGAAGCGACGGTCTGTTCATCGCCACGCACCATCATCATCGCCAGACAGCCGACCAGCGGCAGCCAGGTGATCAGCGACAGGATGGGGAAACCGGCGGCGTTGCTCATAGCGGTCATGATCTCACCGGCTCAGCATGAAGATACTGACCAGCGCGACGACGCCGATCAGCATGACGAAGGCATAGACGGCCAGGGAGCCGGTCTGGATTTTGACGATCTGGCGCGATCCGTCGCTGGTGATCTCCGCGAGGCCGTTCGGCACACCGTCGATGATGGTGACATCGCCGACCTGCCAGAACACGCGGGCAAGGCGGATCGTCGGCTGTACGAAGATGACGTTATACAGCTCGTCGAAATACCACTTGTTCAGCAGGAACCGGTAGATCGGCCGGAACGTCATGGCCAGACGGATCGGCAGCAGCGGGCTGGCGATATACATGACCCAGGCGAGGCCAATGCCCAGGATGGCCAGCACCAGCGGCGCCATTTCCACCCACTCCGGCACCCGCTCGATGTTTTCCATGATCTGGTTGTGCGGTCCGTTGAAGATCGCGCCGTTCCAGAAATGCTCCCAGTCGGCACCGATGAACCAGGTGTTCAGCGCCCAACCGGCGAACACCGCGCCAAACGCCAGCACGACCAACGGGGCCAGCATGACCCACGGGCTTTCATGTGCATGTTCCAGCGCATGGTGGCTGGCCCTGGATTTGCCATGAAACGTCATGAACAACAGGCGCCAGGAGTAGAACGCGGTCAGGAACGCGGCCAGCAACGTGCAGATGAAGGCATAGGTGCCGATCCCGGTATGGGCGGCGTAGGTCGCCGAGATGATGGCGTCCTTGGAGTACGACCCGGCCAGCGGCGGAATGCCGGCCAGAGCCAGATTGCCGATCCACATCACGGTGCAGGTAACCGGGATGATCTTCGCCAGTCCACCCATCTTCCGCATGTCCTGCTCATCGGACATCGCATGGATGACGGAACCGGCGGACAGAAACAGCAGCGCCTTGAAGAAGGCATGGGTGATCAGGTGGAACACGCTGGCCTGATAGGCGCCCACCCCGACCGCGGCGAACATGTAGCCAAGCTGCGAACAGGTGGAGTAGGCGATGACGCGCTTGATGTCGTTCTGGGTACAGCCCACCGTCGCGGCGAACAGCGCGGTCGAGGCACCGATGAAGGTCACGAACACCAGGGTGTCGGGGGCAAACTCCATCAGCGGCGACATGCGCGCCATCAGGAACACGCCGGCCGTGACCATCGTCGCGGCATGGATCAGCGCGGAGACAGGGGTCGGGCCTTCCATCGCGTCCGGCAGCCAGACGTGGAAGCCAAGCTGGGCGGATTTACCCATCGCGCCGATGAACAGCAGCATGCCGATCGTCTCGATGGCCGAGAAGCTGGTGCCGAACAGCGCGTAAGTGTCGGCGCCATGCTGGGCGACGGCGGGGAAGATGGTATCGAACCCGATCGAGCCGAACTTGAGGAAAATCAGTGCCAGACCGACCGCGAACGGCAGATCGGCGACGCGGTTGACGATGAACGCCTTCATCGCCGCGGCGCAGGCGCTGGGGCGGTCATACCAGTAACCGATCAGCAGGTAGGAGCAGAGGCCGACACCCTCCCACCCGAAGAAAATCTGCGCCAGATTGTTGGCCGTCACCAGCATCAGCATGGCGAAGGAGAACAGCGACAGGTAGGCGAAGAAGCGATAGCGCGGGCGGGCATCGTGGCCCATGTAACCCACGGAATACACATGGATCAGCATCGACACGAACGACACCATCGCCACCATGGCGGCGGACAGCGTGTCGTAGCGCAGCGCCCATGAAACGTGCAGGTTCCCGGATTCGATCCAGGTGCCCAGGTCCAGCACGCCGGGTGCGGCGCCCGCGGTCAGTTGGAAGAAAGCCAGCGGACCGCAGATCGCGGCCACCACCATGCCCAGGATGGACGCACCCATCGCGGCCTTGTCCCCGATGATCCGGCCCAGCAGACCGGATACCAGGGCGCCAGCCAGCGGCGCGAAAACGGCGAGAGCATAGAACATGGTCAGCCCTTCATCAGGTTGACGTCTTCAACCTGGATCGACCCGCGATTGCGGAAATAGATGACGACGATGGCAAGGCCGATCGCTGCCTCGGCCGCCGCGACCGTCAGCACGAACATCGCCATGATTTGCCCGGCGAGATCGTTCAGCGCGGCGGAAAAGGCGACGAAGTTCAGGTTGACCGCGAGCAGGATCAACTCGATCGACATCAGGATGACGATGACGTTCTTACGGTTCAGGAAGATGCCGAAAATGCCCAGCACGAGCAGGATGGCGGAAACCACGAGGTAGTGGCCGAGACCGATGGCCATCATTGAGACAACTCCGGCTGGGTGGCCGCGCCATGGCGACCATCCGAGGGTTCGATATGACGGCGGATGTGTGGATGGCGGGCCCGCGCCCTCCGTGACGGGTGCGACAGCAGCCCGCAGCGATCAATGATGACCATGGCCGTGCCCCCCATGATCGTCATGGCCATGGCCGCCGTGTGCATCGGCCGGTTCCGGTTCGGGTTCCTTCGGCCGGAGATAGCCGCCGGACGCCGTCGTGCCGGCCCCGATCGAAAGCGACATCATCTGCAAGGTTTCAGAAACCGATCGTTCGGTTTGCGTGCGGATGTTCTGATGGCGAGAGGTTTTGCGGTCGCGCAGCGTCAGTACGATGGCGCCGATCATCGCGACCATCAGGATCAGCCCGGCGGTTTGGAACAGAAACACATAGTCGGTGTAGAGTATCCGGCCCAGCGCCACGGTGTTGGAAACGCCGGACGGGACCGGCGACATACGCAACTGCCCGGCGGACGGTGCCAGTTTCCAGCCGCCCAGCACCGCGGCCAGTTCGGCGAACAGCACCGCGCCGACAGTCGCCCCCGCGATCCAGTAGCGTTGGACGCCCTTGCGCAGATCCTCGAAATCGACGTCCAGCATCATGACGACGAAGAGGAACAGCACCGCGACCGCGCCGACATAGACAATGACCAGGATCATCGCCAGGAATTCGGCCCCCGCGATCAGGAACAGTGCGGCGGCGTTGAAAAACGCCAGGATCAGGAACAGCACAGAGTGAACCGGATTGCGGGAACCGACCACCATGGCGGCCGATCCCAGCAGGATCGCGGCGAACAGGTAAAACAGGATCGCGGTGATCATCTGTAGGGTGCATCCAATTCCAGCCGGCGCGCCAGTTCCGGTTCCCACCGGTCACCGTTCGCGAGCAGCTTGTCCTTGTTATACATCAGTTCTTCCCGCGTTTCGGTCGCGAACTCGAAGTTCGGTCCCTCGACGATGGCGTCCACCGGACAGGCTTCCTCGCACAGGCCGCAGTAGATGCACTTGGTCATGTCGATGTCGTAGCGCGTGGTACGGCGGGAGCCGTCATCGCGCGGTTCGGCTTCGATGGTGATGGCCTGCGCGGGACAGATCGCCTCGCACAGCTTGCACGCGATACAGCGTTCCTCACCGTTAGGATAGCGTCGCAGGGCGTGCTCGCCCTTGAAGCGCGGGCTGATCGGCCCCTTTTCGTAGGGGTAGTTGATGGTGACCTTGGGCTTGAAGAAATAGCGCAAAGTCAGCGCCATACCGGCGACGAGTTCCCCGAGTACGAGGCTGCGCGCGGTGCGGTCGAGGAATGCCATCTAGTTGGCCCCCTTCATGGTGGGGAAATTTCGGTTAAGCATTGGGCAACCACCCAAAGGCCATCAGCACGCCGGCGGTCAACACCAGCCACACCAGCGACAGCGGCAGGAACACTTTCCAGCCAAGGCGCATCAACTGGTCGTACCGGTAGCGGGGGAACGTGGCCCGCGTCCACAGGAAGAAGAACAGCACGACGCAGATCTTCAGCACGAACCAGACAACGCCGGGGATCCAGGTGAACGGCTCCATATTGAACGGTGCCAGCCATCCGCCCAGGAACAGGATGGTGGTCAGCGCGCTCATCAGGATCATGTTGGCGTATTCGCCCAGGAAGAACAGCGCGAAGCTCATGGAGGAGTATTCGACGAAGAAGCCGGCGACGATTTCCGACTCGCCTTCCGGCAGATCGAACGGAGAGCGGTTGGTTTCCGCCAGGGTGGAGATGAAGAACACCACGAACATCGGGAACAGCGGAAGGCAGAACCAGACAGTCTGCTGCGCCTTGACGATGGCCGTCAGGTTCAGACTACCGACACACAGCAGAACCGTCACCAGCACGAAGCCCATGGAAACTTCATAACTGACCATCTGCGCGGCGGAGCGCAGCGCGCCGAGGAACGCGTATTTCGAGTTCGATGCCCAGCCGGCGATGATGATGCCGTAAACACCGAGCGAGGAGATCGCGAACAGATACAGAATGCCGACGTTGATGTCGGCGATGGCCCAGCCATCGTTCACCGGGATGACCGCCCAGGCCAGCATCGCCAGCATGAACGTCAGCATCGGCCCCATCAGGAACAGCAGACGGTTGGAGCCGGAAGGAATGATGGTTTCCTTCATCAGCATCTTCAACGCATCGGCGAAGGGCTGGGCCAGACCGAACGGCCCGACGACGTTGGGACCCTTGCGGAGTTGCATCGCCGCCAGGACCTTGCGTTCGGCATAGGTCAGATAAGCGACGCCGATCAACAGCGGCACCAGCAGGGCGAGCGCCTCGATGAAGGTCAGCAGGACGATGCCGGTATCGGTATTGTGGAAGAAATCGTACATCGGCCTACTCCGCGGCCAGCGAATGGACGGATTGCGCGTCCACACAGGCAGCCATCGTCGGGCTGGACCGGCTGATCGGGTCGGTCTGGTAGTAGTTCCGGATCGACGAACCGAGCGGCGAGTCGGACAGGACCGACGGGTCGCCAGCCGGGCCGGTGTGGTCGGAGCAGCCGAAGCGTGCCAGATGGCCGATACGGCCGAACACCGGGTTGACCTGCTCCATCCGCTTCCGCAGGGCGTCGATGGTGTCGTAGGGCAATGTCTTGCCAATCACGGCGCTGAACGCGCGCAGGATGGTCCAGTCTTCCCTGGCCTCGCCGGGGGGATAGACCGCCATGAAACCACGTTGGGCGCGGCCCTCGGTATTGACATAGGTGCCGGACTTTTCCGTGTACGCCGCACCCGGCAGGATCACGTCCGCCCGGTGCGCGCCAGCATCGCCGTGGTGGCCTTGATAGACCACGAACGTGCCGGCGGCGATGCGGGACGGATCGAACTCATCCGCACCCAGCAGCCACAACAGATCGACGCCGCCGCTCAGCATGGCGTCGGCGGTCTTGCCGTTCGGGCCGGGGACGAAGCCAAGGTCCAAGGCGCCAACGCGGCCGGCGGCGGTATGCAGCACGTTGAAGCCATGCCAATCCCGCGACAGCGCACCGACCTGCGCGGCCAGACGCCACGCAGCGGCCAGGATCGCGCTGCCATCGGGACGGGCGAGCGCGCCCTGCCCGACAACGATCATCGGCTTCTTCGCCGCCGCCAGGATTTTGGCGAAGTCCCCGGTCCCGGCATGCAGATCGGTCAAGATCGTGGCCGAAGCGCCCAGATCGGTGACCGGATAGGTCAGGTCGCCATCGGTGCCGATCATGCCGATCGGCAGACCGCTCGCCAGCCAGGCCTTGCGGATGCGGGCGTTCAGCACCGGCGCTTCCCGGCGCGGATTGGACCCCACGAGCAAGATGGCGTCGGCTTCCTCGATCCCGGCGATGGAGGTGTTGAAGCAGTAGAAGTCGCGGCGCGAGGCGTCCAGCCTGGCGCCATCCTGGCGGCAATCGACATTGGTCGAACCCAGGCTGGCGAGCAGGTCTTTCAGCGCCAAAACGCTCTCGGCATCGACCAGATCGCCGGCAATGGCGCCGATCCGGTCGCCCGGCAACGGCTTCAGTTTGGCGGCGATGGCGGCGAACGCCTCATCCCAGGTCGCGGCGCGCAGTTTGCCGCCTTCCCGCACCCAGGGTCGGTCCAGCCGGCGGCGCTTCAGGCCGTCGATGGAAAAGCGGGATTTATCGCCCAGCCATTCCTCGTTCACGTCTTCGTTGATGCGCGGCAGGATGCGCAGCACTTCGGTGCCGCGGGCATCGATGCGGACGTTGGTGCCGACCGCGTCCAACACGTCGATGCTGTCCACCTTCGCCAGCTCCCACGGGCGGGCGACAAAGGCATAGGGCTTCGACGTCAGGGCACCGACCGGGCACAAATCGATGATATTGCCAGAGAGTTCGGACCCCAGCGCCTTTTCGACATAGGTGCCGACTTCCATATGCTCGCCGCGCGCCGTGGCACCCAGATCGGGCACGCCGGCCACTTCGGTGATGAAGCGGATGCAGCGCGTGCAATGGATGCAGCGGTTCATCGAGGTCTTCACCAGCGGGCCGAGGTTCTTGTCCGGCACCGCGCGCTTGTTTTCGTCGTAGCGCGAATGATCGGCGCCGAAACCCATGGCCTGATCCTGCAGGTCGCACTCACCGCCCTGGTCGCAGATCGGGCAATCCAGCGGGTGGTTGATCAGCAGGAATTCCATCACGCCGCGCCGGCCCTTGCGAACCATTGGGCTGTCGGTGTGAACGACCATGCCCTCGGCGACCGGATACCCGCAGGAAGCAATGGGTTTCGGCGGAGTCTTTTCGACTTCCACCAGACACATGCGGCAGTTGCCGGCGATGGACAGGCGTTCATGGTAGCAGAAGCGCGGGATTTCGATCCCGGCCTGTTCGGCTGCCTGAAGGATGGTCGAGCCGGCGGGGACTTCGACCTCGATCCCGTCGATTGTGAGTTTCGGCATGATCCTACTCCGCCGCCATCGGCATCGAGCGTTTTCTGTACGACGCGATCCGCTCTTCCATTACCGGACGGAAATGCCGGATCAGGCCCTGGATCGGCCACGCCGCCGCATCGCCCAGGGCGCAGATGGTGTGGCCTTCGACCTGCCGGGTCACTTGCTCCAGCGTATCGATTTCGTCCGGCGTGGCGCGGCCTTCCACCATGCGGGTCATAACGCGCCACATCCAGCCGGTGCCCTCCCGGCACGGGGTGCATTGGCCGCAGCTTTCATGCATGTAGAACTTCGACAACCGGGCGATCGCCTTGATCACATCGGTGGACTTGTCCATGACGATGACCGCGGCGGTGCCCAGGCCGGACCGGACCGCGCGCAGGCTGTCGAAATCCATCAGCACTTCGTCGCAGATCGACTTCGGCAGCAGCGGCACCGAAGCTCCGCCGGGAATGATCGCCAGCAGATTGTCCCAACCGCCGCGCACGCCGCCAGCATATTTTTCGATCAGTTCCTTCAGCGGAATACCGAGTTCTTCTTCGACGTTGCATGGCTTGTTGACATGGCCGGAGATGCAGAAAAGCTTCTGTCCCGTGTTGTTCTGACGCCCAAGGCCGGTGAACCAGGACGCCCCGCGCCGCAAAATGGTCGGCGCGACCGCGATCGATTCCACGTTGTTCACCGTGGAGGGGCAGCCATACAGCCCGACGCCGGCCGGGAACGGCGGCTTCATCCGGGGCATGCCCTTCTTGCCCTCAAGGCTCTCGATCAGGGCCGTTTCTTCGCCGCAAATATAGGCGCCGGCACCGCGATGCAGGAACACGTCATAGGCGTATCCCGAACCGCAGGCGTTCTTGCCGATCAACCCGGCCTCATACGCCTCATCGATCGCGTGCTGCAGCGCCAGGGATTCGTTGTAAAATTCGCCGCGAATATAGATGTAGGCGGCGGTCGCCCCCATCGCGAAGCCGGCGACCAGGCAACCCTCGACCAGCTTATGCGGGTCATGACGCAAAATATCGCGGTCCTTGCAGGTGCCGGGTTCGGATTCGTCGGCGTTGACCACCAGATAGCAGGGGCGGTCGGACTGCTTGGGCATGAACGACCATTTCAGGCCGGTCGGGAACCCGGCCCCGCCGCGCCCGCGCAGGCCGGAATCCTTCATTTCCTGGATGATCGCATCGCGGCCACGGGCCAGGATCGCGGCGGTATTGTCCCAGTCGCCGCGCGAACGGGCGCCCTTCAGGAACGGATCGTGCTGGCCATACAGGTTGGTGAAGATGCGGTCCTTATCTTGCAGCATCTTAGGCCTCCGGCGCGAAGTTCAGGCTGGTCAACGTCGTCGGCCCGCCATCCGGCGCAGACGTTTGCCGTCCGGCCATCGAACCCGGCGTCGGGCGCTCGCCCCGGCGCAGCGCGGCCAGCAGGGCGGTCACCTTCTCGGCGTCCATGTCTTCATAGAAATCGTCATCGACCTGCAAAATCGGCGCGTTCACGCAAGCGCCGAGGCATTCGACCTCGGTCATGGTGAAGACGCCGTCCTCGCTGGTTTCGCCCCAGCCCTTGATCCCGGTGGCCTTGCGGCACGCCTCGGTCACCTGGTCGGACCCGCGCAGCCAGCACGGCGTGGTGGTGCAGACCTGCAGGTGATAGGTCCCCACCGGCTTGGTGTTGAACATGAAATAGAAGGTGCAAACTTCGTAAACCCGGATCGGGGCCATGCCCAATCGGGCGCCGACGGCGTCCATCGCCTTGACCGGCACCCAGGCGCTGCCGGTTTGCCGCTTCATCTGACGTTGCGCGATATACAGCGCCGGGATCACCGCGCTGGCCTGCCGTCCCTCGGGATAGCGGGCGACGATCTTCGCGATTTCAGCTTCGCTTTCGGCGTCGAAGGCGAAGCTGGCCGGCTGTTCGAACGCCGATCCATTGGAGGCTGTCATGATCTACCTGTCGATCTCGCCGAACACGACATCCAGCGATCCGATGATCGCGCAGACGTCGGCCAGCATATGGCGTTTACACAACACGTCGCTTGCCTGCAGGAAGGCAAAGCCGGTCGAACGGATTTTGCAACGGTACGGCTTGTTGGTGCCATCCGCCACCAGATACACCCCGAACTCGCCCTTCGGGCTTTCAACCGCGGTATAAGTAGCGCCGGCCGGGACGTGATAACCCTCGGTATAAAGTTTGAAATGATGGATCAGCGCTTCCATCGACCGCTTCATCTCGCCCCGGGTCGGCGGCGTGAACTTGCGGTCCTGCACCTTCACCGGGCCCGGTTTCATTTTCGCCAAGGCCTGCTTGATGATCTTGACACTCTCACGCAGTTCGTAAACCCGCATCAGATAGCGATCGTAGCAATCGCCGTTGCGGCCAACCGGTATCTGGAATTCGACCTCGGCGTATTTGTCGTACGGCTGAGCGCGTCGCAGATCCCACGGCACGCCGGAGGCACGCAGCGGCGGACCGCTGAAGCCCCAGGCCAACGCCTGTTCGGCGGAGAACGTGCCGATATCGACCGTGCGCTGCTTCCATATCCGGTTGTTGGTCAGCAGCGATTCGATATCGTCGATGAACTTCGGAAAGGTCTCGGCCCATTCCGCGATTTTGTCGGTCAGACCCGCCGGCAGGTCCTTGGCCACGCCGCCGGGACGGAAATAGTTCGCATGCAGGCGCGCGCCGGACGCGGCCTCATGGAATTCCATCAGCTTCTCACGTTCCTCGAACCCCCACAGGCTGGGGGTAATGGCACCCACATCCAACGCGTAGGTCGTGAGGTTGAGCAGATGGTTCAGCACGCGGGTGATTTCGGCGAACAGCACCCTGATCCACTGCGCGCGATCCGGCGCGGCGATGCCCAGCAGCTTTTCCACCGCCAGGGCGAAGGCATGCTCCTCGCACATCGGCGACACGTAATCCAGGCGGTCGAAATACGGCACCGCCTGCATATAGGTCTTGTATTCGATCAGCTTCTCGGTGCCGCGATGCAGCAGCCCGATATGCGGATCGGCCCGCTCCACCACTTCGCCGTCCAGTTCCAGGATCAGGCGCAGCACGCCGTGCGCGGCGGGATGCTGCGGGCCGAAATTGATCGAGTGGCTTTCGATCTCTACGGTTTTGGCGGACGGCACGATGCCAACGGTCTCGCTCATGGTCAGCCTTTCGCCTGTTCGGCGGCGCGTTCGGTAAATACCTTCTCGTCGCCCGGCAGCGTGGTCATCGCCTCCCACGGGGAGAGAAAATCGAAGCTGCGGAAATCCTGCGTCAGGCGGACGGGTTCGTTGACGACCTGCTTGCGGTCTTCGTCGTAGCGAACTTCCACATAGCCGGTCAGCGGAAAATCCTTGCGCAGCGGATGACCCTCGAAGCCGTAGTCGGTCAGGATGCGGCGCAGATCGGGCTGGCCGGAGAAGATGATCCCGTACAAATCCCATGCCTCCCGCTCCCACCACGTTGCCACCGGCCAAACGGTGTGGACCGAGGGAACCGGCAGAACAGTATCCGTGGTGGCGATAACCCGCAGGCGCTGGTTCAACGACACGGACAGAAGGTTGTACACCACGTCGAAGCGGTCTTCGCGATCCGGCCAGTCCACGCCGCAGATGTCCATGACCTGTTCGAACGCGAACCGGGGATCGTCGCGCAACGCGGTCATCGCTGTCAGGACCGACTCGCGCCCGACCCGGGCAACAAGTTCGCCGCCCTCGATTCGGACACCGGTAATGCCGGGGATGGAGCCAACAGCCTGACCCAGCAATTCCATCGGCGTGGGCGGCGGCGGTGCGGCTTCGGCCGCGGCGGCATCCTCAGCCACGGAGGATGGTTCCCGTGCGGCGGATCTTCTTCTGCAACTGCATGATCCCGTAAACCAGGGCCTCAGCGGTCGGCGGGCAGCCCGGGACATAGACGTCCACCGGGACCACCCGGTCGCAACCGCGCACGACCGAATAGGAGTAATGATAATAGCCGCCGCCGTTGGCGCAGCTTCCCATGCTGATGACCCAGCGCGGCTCCGGCATCTGATCGTAAACCTTGCGCAGGGCCGGCGCCATTTTGTTGGTCAGCGTGCCGGCGACGATCATCACGTCGCTTTGCCGTGGTGAGGCGCGCGGGATGATACCCAGGCGATCCAGGTCATAGCGGGGCATGTAGGCGTGGATCATCTCCACCGCGCAGCAGGCAAGGCCGAAGGTCATCGGCCACAGGCTGCCGGTGCGCGCCCAGTTCACCACCTTGTCCAGATTGGCGACCAGGAAGCCCTTATCGGCGATCTCCCCGGTGATGCCCTTGATGACGGCGTCCTGTTCCGGGCCGGGGGGCAGGTGATCCCGGTTCCAGGCCAACATGGTAGCGTCGCTCATGCTGTTACTCCCACTCCAAAGCGCCTTTGCACCATTCGTAGATGAACCCGACGGTCAAAACGCCCAGGAACGCGATCATCGACCAGAAGCCGAATGCGCCGATTCCCTTCAGGGACACCGCCCAAGGGAACAGGAAGGCGACTTCCAGGTCGAAGATGATGAAAAGGATGGCGACGAGGTAATAGCGCACGTCGAACCGGCGGCGCGCATCGTCGAACGCCTCGAACCCGCACTCATACGCCGAGAGTTTTTCGGGATACGGTTTTTGCCGGGCGACGATCAATGACCCCGCCACCATGGCGAAAGCGATACCGCCGGCGATCACGAGGAACACCAGAATCGGCAGATACCCAAAGAGAACTGGCTGCATGACGGATCCGCGTTAAGTCGAGTGGCTGCCAATCCAAAACGGGACAAGCCGAACGCCTTTAGCGCCAGCTTTCCCGCCCTGCAATGCAGCACCGCGCGACATTAGCCCCATCGCGCAAACACCGCCATAGGGGATGAGGACAGAAATTAGCCCGAAGGCTAAGGATATTTACATTGTCTGGAAACCGCTGCTGGCGCGAGTGACGGGGCTCGAACCCGCGACCTCCGGCGTGACAGGCCGGCGCTCTAACCAACTGAGCTACACCCGCAGCGGCAGGAGCCGGGGTTTAGGGGGGGCGGCGAGCGGCGTCAAGCCGTTCCAGCGAGATTGGAGGCGAAAAACGCAAATGGTTGAAATTTAGCGAACACCCCGGATCGGCAGCGTGTTC
>JAJZEV010000318.1 GCA_021805665.1 Pseudomonadota bacterium | reverse complement strand
TTACGGTATTCAAACGGCCCCGGCGGCCGGGCGTCTGGTCGCCGATCTGGTTCTGGGACAGGACCCGGCCGAGGCTGGTTCGGTGGCCGCTGCCGTCGCGCCGGGACGGTTCAGTGTACCGGCGCCCGGGCGGGCTACCTGCGGGCGATGATCGAATACTGGGCGCCGAACGGTACGCGGACCAGCAACGGTTCCAGTCCGCGCAGCGCCGCCAGGGCGCGCGGGAAGAAAATATGATACCGGACGGCGGATGCCAGCCATCCCGCCGAACGGATCGTCCGTCTGAACCGGGACGCCACGATCAGCCTGGCATTCGCGTCGAACGGGCAGGTGTTCACCGCGCGAACGGTCAGCGGGTTGAGCGGATTATGCTCGAAGATGCACAGCATCCCGCCCGGCCGCACCACACGCCATAACTCCCTCAGCCACCGTTCGTGTTCCGCGTGAGGGATGTGGTGGAACACGCAGGCGGAGAATGCCACGTCGAACGACCCGTCCGCGGCATCGATCCGCGGGCCGTCCAGCAGCAGCGGGCGGGACTGGCCCGGAAACCGGGCCTGTGCGAGGTCCAGGCTGCGACGCGACACATCGGCGCAGGTCAGCGCCGATGTGGGACAATACTGACGGAAAAATGGGATGGAGTTCCCGGTGCCCGCGCCGAAATCGACGATCCGATCCGCCTGGAGGCCGAGACGGGCGAAATCCCCCGCCAGAATCCGGATTTTATAGGCCGAGAAAAAATCCGGCCGCTCTCCGGTAATGGCGATATTCGCGGCATGCATACTTCATATTCATCGGCGAATTGGTCGAATTCGGCTACGTCCATACGTTGGCCTACCAACAGGTAGGGGGTATTCGGCCTGATTGTGCCGATCCGAAACCGTTTCACATTATAGTGGTAATCCGGCAGCGCAATCATTAAAGCCGGCGTTAGCGGGCGTGAACCGTCCGAGGTTCGATCGTCGTGGGATTGGGATATCAATGAACCGTCGGGGTTATTCACCGAACCGACCGTCATGACGGGGTGCCATGCGATGATACTGAATCTCGTGGTGCCCTGCTACAACGAGGAAGATGTTCTGCCGGAAACGACGAAGCGGCTGGCCGGCCTGCTCGATCGCATGGTCCAGTCCGGATCGGTCTCCAGCCAAAGCGGCATCTACTACATAGACGACGGGTCGCGCGATCGCACCTGGGAGATCGTGAGCGGCCTGCGTGCGGCCCGCCCCGACCGGGTTCACGGTATCAAGCTGTCGCGCAATTGCGGGCATCAGGCGGCGCTGCTGGCCGGGCTAAGAACGGTGCCGGGCGATATTCTGATTTCGGTCGACGCCGACCTGCAGGACGATATCGAGGTCATTCCCTCGATGGTCGAGGAATTCACGCTTGGCAACGACATCGTTTACGGCGTGCGGTCGGGCCGAAAATCCGACACGTTCTTCAAACGTCACACCGCCCGGGGCTACTACCGGCTGCTGAGCACGCTGGGTGTCAACATCGTGCTCGATCATGCCGATTTCAGGTTGATGTCGCGCCGGGCACTGACCGCGTTGGAACGTTACCCCGAGGTCAACATCTTCCTGCGCGCGATGGTGCCACTACTGGGGTTCAAAACCACCAGCGTGTATTATGACCGGTCCCCCCGCTTTGCCGGCGTTTCGAAATACCCGCTTGGGCGCATGATATCCCTGGCACTGGACGGCATTACGTCGTTTTCCATGCGGCCATTGCGGCTGATCGCCTATGCTGGCGGTGCTATGTCGCTGCTGTCGTTTCTGATCGGCGCGTGGGCGCTGTATGTGGTGCTGTTCACCCATCGTGGGGTGCCGGGCTGGGCATCCATCGTGGTGCCCATTGCCTTCGTCGGGGGGTTGCAACTGGCCTCGCTGGGTGTCATCGGCGAATACATCGGCAAGATATACATGGAAGTGAAACGGCGTCCGCTGTTCGAGATCGAGGAAATCGACTGAACCGGCCGTCAGAGTCCCGAACCAGTCCACGCACGGCAATGTGATCGTTCCGAACTGGTTTCAACCCCATATAGCGACAGACGCGGACATCTCGATCCGTTCGACGTTTTGCCTCTAAGGGTTGAGAAACACATGCGTTTTGGATGGTTTGCCTTGGCATCGCTCGGTGCGCTGACGGCCTGTGCCTCGGGGTCGGACACACGCGGTTTCAGTGTCTATTTCCAGCCCTATTCCACTGAACTTGACCGGCAGGGCAGGGAAACCGCCGATGCTGCGGCGGAATATGCCAAAGCATACCCCTTGCTGCCGGTTCTGGTCGTCGGGCACTCAGCCCGGGCTACTCAGGGGCACGATGCGGATGAGGTTTCCGATCGGCGCGCTGCGGCGATCAGGCAGGTGCTGATCGCCGATGGCGTCGGTGCCAGCCGGATCGTCCTGAGTGCCTATGGGCATGCCGATCCGCACCCCGGGCCGCAATTGGCCGGCCAGCGGGTGGATATCACGGTCGGTCAGCCTGCCGCTGGCGGTGTCTCCGGAGGGTACTGAGAATCCGGGCGTCTCAGGCCACGACAATCTCATCCATGGGGATATCGTAAGGCTGCGGATGGATACTTCGCAGCCGCCCGCATTGAAATCCCACGCCGATGGTGCGCGGCCGCTTGGTCATCGCCGCGATGGTCCGGTCGTAGAACCCACCGCCATAGCCTAGCCGGAACCGTTTGGTATCGAACCCGACCAGCGGCACCAGCAGCGTATCGGGCTGAACCGGATCGCCCCCAGCCGGGACCGGAATTTTCCAGACCCCGGGAATCATTTCGATCCCCGGCCGCCAGGGCCGGAAAATCAACGGTTGCGCCTTGGCGACTACGACCGGAAGCGCCAGCGCAACGCCAGCCTTATGCAGCGCCCGCGCCACGGGCCGTGCATCGTATTCGCCGCGGAACGGCCAATAGAACGCCACGCATTGTTGGCTGTCAGCCAGAAGCACCAGCAACCGAGCGGCGATATCGGCGCTCGCAGCGGCCCGTGTCTCGGGCAGCAGCGCCAGCCTTTGGGCGATCAGCGCCTCTCGCTTGGCTTTGCGCCACAGACGTAGATCTTCCCGGGCTTCGGCGGGGTCTTGTTCTTGCGTGGGGGCCCCGGGCGCGGCCCCAAGTTCATGCAGGAAGCAGGCCGGGGAACTGAATTCCGGTTCCGGTTCGTTCATATAACGGCGTCCGTCCGCAACGCCGCGATGGCAGCCGGATCGTAGCCGATCTCCTGCAATACCGCGTCGGTGTCGGCGCCGGCCTCCGGGGCCAGCGTGTCCAGCCTGCCGCCGCCGTGGGCCATCTGGAAGCCGGATCCCATCAGCCGCAGCTTGCCGTATGGGCTATCCACTTCCTGCATGACCCCGCGGGCGGCGATCTGCGGGTGATCGATGATTTCCTCGACCTTCCAGATGCTGGCGCACGGCGCGCCGGCATCGTTCAGGCGGCGTTCCCAGATTTTCGAGTCCTCGGCGGCCAGCGCGGTTTCGATGATCTCCCGCAACGCTGCCTCGTTCGCTTTCCGTTGAAACCAGTCGGAGAAGCGGGGATCGTCGAACACCCGGGTGCAGCCGATGGCGGTCATCAGGGCGCGGTATTGCTTCTCGTCGTTCACCGCCAGCAGCAGGAAGCTGTCCTTGGCGCGAAACAAATTCGCCGTGACCTTGCGGCTGACCGCCTGATTACC
>JAJZEV010000028.1 GCA_021805665.1 Pseudomonadota bacterium | reverse complement strand
ATGACCTCGTTGTCCACGACCTGACCCGGCAGGCGGCCTCCAGGCACCTGAACGATGGCGCCGCCTGGGCCGACTCACCGAAGGCGGTGGCACAGGGGTGCGACATTGTCTTCACCTCCCTGCCCACCCCGGCCGATGTGCAACGGGTCGGCACCGGCCCCGATGGGTTGATCGAGGGTTTCGGCGGCGGCGCCGCGTGGTTCGATTTGTCCACCAATGCGGTGGATGTCGTGCGCTCGTTGCATGCGACGTTCGCGGAGAAGGGGATCGACTTCCTCGATGCCCCGGTCAGCGGCGGACCCAAGGGGGCCAACAGCGGCCGTCTGGCGATCTGGGTCGGGGGCGACAAGGCGGTGTTCGATCGATACCTGCCCGTGCTGGCGGCGATGGGCGATCAGGTGGCCTGTATCGGCCCGATCGGCGCCGGGTCGATCGCCAAGCTGGTCCATAATGCGACCTCGGCCGCCGTCAATGTGGTGCTGTCGGAGGTGTTCACCCTTGGCATCAAGGCCGGCGTCGAGCCTTTGGCGCTGTTCGAGGCGGTGCGACAGGGCGCGACAGGGCGCAGCCGCGTCTTCGATCGTTTGGCCGACCATTTCCTGACCGGCAGCTACGATCCCGCGGACTTCGCCTTGCGGCTGCTGCACAAGGACGTCAGCCTGGCGTGCCAGCTTGCCCGCGATGTTCAGGTGCCGATGCGCCTGACCAATATGGCGCTGATGGAACTGACCGAGGGGCTGAACCGCGGCTGGGGTGCGCGCGATTCCCGCGTGGCGGCCTTGTTGCAACAGGAACGCGCCGGCATCGCGCCCATCGCCGTGCCGCCGGATAAGCTCAAGGCGGTGTTCGACGCCGATCAAAAGTAGAAAGCATTATTTTCAACAAAGGAAACAGACCATGCAGTTAGGTGCCCTGATACCGCAGAACGCGACCGGAGGAGGCCCGGTCGCCGTCCGCGATTACACCCTGACCCTGGAGGCCATGGGCTACGACTTCCTGGAAGTGCCCGACCACGTCCTGGGCAGTAAACCCACCACGGATGACCCCCGAGCCTCGGTGGCGGATGCGTTGTATCATGACCCGTTCGTGCTGATCGGGTTCCTGGCGGCGGCTACGACCAAGTTGAACTTTTCAACCGGGGTGCTGATCGTCGCCCAGCGGCAGACCGCCCTGGTCGCGAAACAAGCCGCCTGCGTGGATGTGCTGTCCGGCAGCCGTTTCCGGCTTGGCATCGGCGTGGGCTGGAATCCGGTCGAGTTCACCGGCCTGAACGAAAACTTCCACAACCGTGGTCGCCGTTCGGAGGAGCAGGCACAGGTCATGCAGGCGCTTTGGGCGAACCAGTACGTCGATTTCAAGGGCAAGTACCACACTATCGAAGACGCCGGCATCAACCCGCGTCCGGCCGCTGGCAAGGTGCCGCTGTGGTATGGCGGTCACCACGAACACACACTGCCGCGGATCGCCAAATGGGGCGACGGCTGGATGCCTAACGCCTATCCGCCCGACCAGACGGCGCTGGACGTGTTCGCCGAACTCCGCCGTCTGACGGAGAAGGAAGGCCGCGATCCGGCCAGCGTCGGGATCGAGGTTTGGACATCGTGCGGGCAGGGCACCGAGGCCGATTGGCGTAAGGAGGCGTTGTTCTGGAAGCAGGCCGGCGCGACCCATCTTTGCCTGACCACCACGTTCAACCGGCGGCATCACCACGCGATCCTGAGCCCGAACGTGGCGGATCATCTGGCGGCGGCGAAACGGTACCGGGCCGCGGTCGGCGACATTCTTTAACGGAGAATTCGCCGCACTGCTGCCGGCGCACCACCCGCGGATCGCGGTGCCGGGCAGCAGCCCGCGCCAACCGCCGATCGGCGCCCCGTGAGGCACTTTGTCCGATCGGGAATCCCTGAAAAATCGAACATCCGCGATTGCGGATCAATCGGAAAAGGAGATCGAACCGATACGGACTTCCTGATTGTTGGCTTGTCGCCGGGCCGCCATTCTTTCGCACGGAACGCCGGCTGGCTGGCGCTTTGTGAGGATGAAAACGCATGCGGACCCCTGAGAAAACATTTCGGATCCTGAGCCGGCGTCACTTTCTCCAGGGAGCAGCCGTCATGGGCGCGATGGTCTCACCCGCCATGGCTGGCGAGAGTGTCACTCTGAACCTTCCGGGCGGGCCCAACCAGCGAGCGTTGACGGCGGCCTTTCCACAGAAGGGCCGGATGATCCTCCAACGCACCCGGCCGCCTTTGCTGGAAACCCCGTTCGCGGTGTTCGACCGCGGCGTGTTCACGCCCAACGACCAGTTCTTTGTCCGCTGGCACTGGGCTGTCATCCCCGAACAGGTGGATGTGGCTGCGTTCCGCTTGTCCGTGCGCGGTCACGTCAACAATACGCTCGCGTTATCGATGTCCGACGTGCTGGCCCTGCCGCGTGTCGAGATGGCAGCGGTAAACCAGTGCTCCGGCAACTCCCGTGGCCTGTTCGAGCCGCGGGTTGCGGGAGGTCAATGGGCGAACGGTGCCATGGGCAATGCCAAATGGACCGGTGTCCGGCTGCGCGATGTATTGGACCGGGCGGGCGTCAAAGGGGGTGCTGTCGCCGTTCGCTTCAACGGTCTCGACGAGCCGGTCGTGGACGGTGCACCGGATTTCATGAAGTCGCTCGACATAGACCACGCCCGCGACGGTGAAGTGATGCTGGCTTACCAGATGAACGGCGAGCAGCTTCCGCTTCTCAACGGCTTTCCGCTGCGCTTGATCGTGCCGGGGTGGTATTCGACTTACTGGGTCAAGATGCTCAGCGACATAGAGGTGCTGGATGCGCCGGACGAGACCTACTGGATGACGACAGCGTATCGTATCCCCGACACGCCCGGCGCTAGCGTCAAACCAGAGGAGACCGGGTTCAAGACCGTGCCGATCACCAGGATGGTGCCCCGGTCCTTCTTTACCAACCTGACCGATGGCACGACGGTCGGGCCAGGCGCGTCCGTGCCGGTGCGCGGTATTGCGTTTGGCGGCGATTGTGGTGTTGCCAAGGTCGAGATGTCCGCCGATGGGGGCACCACCTGGCAAGCCACGGCACTCGACCGGGATGAAGGGACCTACGGGTTTCGCCGGTGGACCAGTTCGGTCACCGCGCCTGCCGGGGGCGTGCAGACCCTGAAAGTGCGCTGCACCAACACGAAATCGGTTGTCCAAACGGCGGAGCCGAACTGGAACGGCGGCGGGTTCATGCGCAACGTGATTGAAAGCGTGCGCCTGACCGTCGCCTGACGCCCGAATAAGGAAGCTCCATTATGTCAATTACCGCTAAAGTGCTTGCCCGTAGTGCCGGGACCGCCATCTGCGCCATGGTGTTCGCAAGCAGTCATCCAGCGCGCCAGGACAATGGTTCCGTGCTGTTCATCCCGGTGGCCGACGCACAGACGGCTTCTTCAGTGCCCTCGACGGCCGTGGCCGCGGGCATCGCCTTGCACTCGGTGAGTGTCGATCTGCCTGGCAGCGACCGTATGTTCCCCGGAGACGCTTCAGCGGAGGCAATCAACAATAACTGCCTGGCGTGCCATTCGGCCGGCATGGTTCTCAACCAGCCGTTACTCAGTCCAACTGTTTGGGGCCAGGAAGTCGGTAAAATGCGGAGTTTGTATCGGGCACCTGTCGCTGAAGCGGATGTGCCGGCGATC
>JAJZEV010000257.1:6339-15091 GCA_021805665.1 Pseudomonadota bacterium | reverse complement strand
CGGTCCCCGGGTACGAGTCCAAAACCGCCGCCGGGACCTTGCCGTGCGGCGTGTCCTGGCCTGCCTCCAGCAGCAGAACCTTGTTCTGGCTGCGGGCGGACAGCCGGTTCGCCAGCACCGA
This sequence comes from Pseudomonadota bacterium, assembly GCA_021805665.1. Classification (GTDB taxonomy): domain Bacteria; phylum Pseudomonadota; class Alphaproteobacteria; order Acetobacterales; family Acetobacteraceae; genus Rhodopila. Next base: position 14,970 of record JAJZEV010000257.1, on the reverse strand, counting down.
TCCGGCAGACCCGCCGCCCACGATTATGTAGTCGAACATCATGGACGACACCGCGCTTCCCCCTGGCACTGCCCTGTTGCCGAAAGGATTGCCCGGCGCAACCCCCATGGCAAGGGTTCAAGCCCGCCAGCGCCCGGTCTGGTCATTCCTTAGTCGAACTTATTGGCTCGTCAGCGGTACCAGGGAAACCATCATCCGGACCAGATCGTCCCGGCGAAACGGCTTCGTACAAACCCTCCAGTGATCGCGCCCTGCTGGCACAGCCTGTTGGCCATATCCGGAAACCAGCAAAAACGGGATACCGCGCTGTTCAAGACGTTCGGCAACCGGATAAATCATCTCCCTCCCCAGATTTGCGTCCAGGATCGCAAGGTCGAAGCGGTGCGAATCCATCGCACCCAAAGCCCCGGCGACGCTGCTATAGGGGCCGACCGGCTCGCAGCCCAGATCGACGAGCATATCCTCGATCAGCATCGCAATCAGCATTTCGTCCTCGACGATCAGCACCCGTTTGTTGGCCAATACCGCATCACCATCGATCATCCCGGCTTCTCCTTCGAGAAATCAGTTAAAAGCGGGGCAGTCAATGTCGCAACCACACCATCCGCTGAGAAGACAACCTCCGCGTGACCGCCCACATCGTGGGCAAAGGCACGTTCGACCAAAACCATCCCGAAACCACGAGCGGCCGGCTCGCTTACCGGCGGTCCACCACGCTCGGTCCATCGCAGAACGAGGTTGGGTACCTCATCCCTCGCTTCGACCGCCCATGCGATATCAACATTTCCAGTCAAAACCGACAAGGCACCATACTTGACCGCATTCGTGGTCAGTTCGTGAATCGCTAATCCCAGCGACAGAGCCACCCGCGAGTCTAGCATGACCACCGGACCGATCATTTTCACGTTCGCCCTTTCATCCGTCAAAAACGGGCGCAACTCCTCCATAAGCACGTCGCGCAGCCTGACAGGCAGCCAGGCGTCGCGGCTGAGCAGCGCATACGCCCCGTTCAAGGCATGAATCCGGCCCAGGAAGACTTCAAGGAACGATTCCAGCGATTTTGACCTTCGTTTGGTATTGGTCGCCAGCGAAATCACGACGGTCAGCATGTTCTTGACGCGGTGGTTCAGTTCGTCCACCAACAATTTCTGATGTAATTCAGCAGCAACGATAGAGGTCACATCGACAAACGTGATGAGCAAGCCATCGACCGATTTATCGGGATTTCGATAAGGTAATAGGCGCATCAAATAATGCGACGAACCGTCCTGCCGCTCCAGCCGGCGTTCGATCGGCTGCAATGTTCGCAGCACGGTCTCCATGTCCTCCCGCAACGTCGTGTAGATCAATTGCGTCGAGATATCCATCAACGGACGGCCCACGTCGCTTGGGATCAAATTATAGATGCGGCCGATGTCGGGGGTAAAGCTGCGGACGATCATAGAGGGATCGAGGAAAATCGTCGCTACGTTCGTGCTGTCGAACAAATTCCTCAGATCGCCGTTGCTGCGGTTCAGTTGTTCGACCCGAACCGACAACTCCGCGTTGACGGTGTTCAACTCCTCGTTGATCGCCTGTATTTCCTCGCGAGACGTCTCCAGCTCTTCGTTGGTCGAATGTAATTCCTCATTGACCGACTGCAATTCCTCGTTGGAGCTTCGCAGCTCTTCCATCGCGGCGGCATGTTCCTCGGAAAGGGACTGCATACGTTCCATCAATTCGCGGTTTTGCCGCTCCAGATCGGCGACAGCCTTACCGCCTGAGGACACGGCTGCGAACAGAGCGGGATCGCCCGGCGGCGCGGGCTCATCGGCATCGGCGAACACGACCATATACAGGGCATCGGAGTCTCCTCCCGGCAATGGCTCGACGACCAGCCTGATCGTACTGATGGTGCCCTCGTCAGCCGAAACGGCGGCGCGCAGTTGCTCCACCGGCCGGCCAGTCTCGGCGCATCGGCGCAGAGCCATCCGCAGTTCCTGGGCCCAACCGTGCCGCGCCATTTCGAATAGGTTGGCTGACGGCTCGCCCGGGGCGGGTTCAAGGAACCGGCCCACCTGGCTGGAAAAATGAACGATCTCTCCGGCCGCGCTGGCCACCACGAACGGCGACGAAAACCGTTCCAGAACCCGGCGGATCGCGAAGCCGGTCGCCCTCACCCGATCCGGCGTCCCGGCAAGCTGACCGGCGCCCCCAGCCACCATCGCCGTTCTTCCCGCGCCAGAACGAAAATGATACCCTGGCGGCAACACACCCGCAACATGGCGCCGGACGAATATTCGCTGCGTCCGATCGAGCGGCGCAAACAGGTCACCGTGCCGGGCAACGGTTTCCGAAATACCTAGTACCAGGATGCCTTTTGGAACGAGTGCGTAATGAAAAACCGAGATTACATTGTCTTGCAGGACGGTATCCAGATAGATCAATAAATTACGGCAAGATATCAGGTCGATGCGAGAGAACGGCGCATCGCGGATCAGACTATGGACGGCGAAGGTGCAAAGCCCCCGCAGATCCTTCCGCACGGTGTAGCCATCGTCTTCCCAAACGAAAAACCGATCGCGGCGCTTCTGCGACAGACCTTCCAGCAAGGCGGTCGGGTACCGTCCGATCCGCGCAACGCCGATCGCGTCTTCATCGATATCGGTGGCGAATATCTGGACTTTCAACGACGACAGCGATGTCTCCATGTGTTCGCGCAACAGCATCGCCAATGAATAGACTTCTTCCCCCGTGGCACATCCAGGTATCCAGATGCGTACACCGTCCGTGGGGTCCGCATCCCTGAACAAGCGCGGAATTATCTCTTTCTCCAGCAAGTCGAACATTGCCGGGTCGCGAAAGAAGCTTGTTACGCCGATTAGCAGGTCGTCGAACAGCAAGGCCGTTTGTTCGTGGTTTTCTTCCAATAAATCGACGTAGTCCTGCAACACGGTTATCCGCATGACCTGCATGCGCCGCTGCACCCGCCGCATGAAGGTTGACCGCTTATACTGCGAAAAGTCGTGGCCGACGCGCGATTGCAATATCTCGCAAATTGCCAGCCGAAGCCGGTCCTCATCCTCCCCGGGCCGGTCGATGGGGCCTTCGGTTGCCTGACGCACCCGCCAAACCGCGAGAATATGTCCCGGCATATCCTCCACCGGAACATAAAAATCGACCACGCCGGCGGCGATCGCACTATGCGGCATGCCGGAATATTGGGGCCGGGTGCCATCGCCGCTTTGCGCCAGACTTATACCGCCTTTAGCCCGGATAGCCTTCAGGCCCAGCGTGCCATCCTGGCCGGTGCCGGACAAAATGACGCCGACAGCATTGTCGCCCAGACTGGTCGCGACAGAGCCGAAAAACGCATCGATGGGTGTATGGCTACGCGGCGTCCCGATCGGAATATCCCGCAGCGAGAGGTAACCGTCCCGCAGTTCCGCGATCGTGCCGGGCGGTAGAACCAGGACCCGGTCGGGCTCGATCGCGGATCCGTCCCTGCCCTCTTGCACCGGCATCTCGGTCCAGCGGGCGAGTATGTCGGGCAGCAAACTGGTGCGCCCCGGGGGGGAATGCAGCATGACCACGAATGCCAAGCCGCTGTCGGGCGGCATCCGTTCGAAAAACTGGCGGAAGGCTTCGACACCGCCCGCGGACGCGCCGATCGCGACGAGGCCGATGGGACTATGATTCATGAATACAGCCGATCGCAACGCGGAGCCGATAGCAACCCAGGTGCATGCCCATGTATCCCCCGTCCACGTCAGTTGATTCGACTAATGCCCTTATCGAAATCACGCAACTACTAACGCCCCTCACTTCCGCAATAGCCAAGCAAATCACCAAATGGTGATTTGCTTCCTGGTTCGAGATGTTTGCGGATTTTGTTCCGGTTGCCCGCAATTTCGGTCCCGAATCGGACACAGTCGCTATGACCGCAGCCAGGACCACACAGTAATAATACGCCGTTTCAGTCGCAAAACGCCTATCGGGCGTTCGCCCGTCACAGCCGCCGAGCTAGCCGGCACCGGACGGCGTTCAGCGCGGACGATCCCCCGCGAGCGTCACACGGTGCATGATCCGGCGGAAGCCGTGATAGTCGTTGACCGGATTATGTTGCGCGGCGCGATTGTCCCAGAACGCCAGCGAACCCGGCTGCCAGACGAACCGGCAGGTGAACTCCGGCTTGATTTGATGCTGGAACAGATAGGCCAGGATCGGCGCGCTTTCCTCCTCCGTCATATCGGCGAAGCGCACGGTATGCGCTGTGTTGACATACAGTGCCCGCCGGCCGGTTTCTGGATGGGTGCGAACGGCCGGATGTGCGGCGGTCAGTTCCTTGCGCGCCTCTTCGGTACCGGAACTCTTGATCCGGTCTTCACGGGTGCGTGACACATCCGCCTTGGCAGAACTGGAGATGCCCACCGAGCCGTCGAGGAAGCGGCGCATCCCCGGCGACAATGTTTCATAGGCGAGGTACTGGTTGGCAAACAGCGTGTCCCCGCCGTAGGGCGGCAATTCCCGGCCATACAGCAGCGACCCCATCGGCGGCTGTTCCAGATACGTGGTGTCGGAGTGCCAGACACCGCCGAAATTGACCCGCTCGTGCTCCAGCTTCGCCACTTCGATGATCTCGGGAAAGCCGTCGAGACCCTTGACGAACGGATAGGCGACGGGCTCGCCAAAGTAGCGGGCAAAGCTGGAAAACCGGGCGGGGGAGAGGGTTTGGTCGCGGAAGAAGATCACGAGATGATCGAGCAGCGCCTGACGGATCGCCGCCACGCAGTCGGCATCGAGGTCTTTCGACAGGTCCACACCGCCGATTTCCGCGCCCAGCGCGCCCGCGATCGGTTTGACATCCAGTTTTACGTTGGCCATTGCATACCCTTTGTTCGATATTCGGAATTCTATTTCGGTATTTCGAATTTCTCAACGGTCGGTGGCAGGGGATCGGCGATACCGCCCGGGGGACATCCGGATCAGGTTCGGCCGCGCAGTTCCTGGTCGATCCGCGACATCGCGGCACCGGCTGTTGTCAGCGCAGCGACGATGCCGTCGGCGTGCGCTTCGATGCGCGCGATCGGGCCGGCGACAGCGATGCCATAGGATTCCTCGCCCACCGACCGGGCGATGGCGATCGCCATGACGTCCGGCACGTTCTCGCCACGGGTGATGAAGAAGCCGATCTGCCGGCCGCGAACGATATCCAAGGTCAGGCCGTTGGCGGTTCCGATGGTGTTTACGGTGATCGGGGTCAATGGCAGCTTGCGTAACAAACTGGCCAGTTCGGTGTCGGACAGGACCCCCAGCATGGCTTTGCCGATGGCGCTGGAGTGCAGCGGCTTCACATCGCCGGGATTGGCTGCGTAACGGATCGTCTGGCGGCTTTCCACCACATCCAGATAAACAACCGCGTTGGCCTGGCGTTTGCCGAGGATAACGGTTTCGCCGGTATCGGCCTGTAGCGCCGCCAGCACCGGACCGATACGATCCCGCACCGGGTCGTTCTGGGCGATCTGCTGCGCCAGCATCAGCAGGCGGCTGGTGGGGTACACACGCTTACGTTCGTCCAGGATGTAAACATAGCCGCGAAGCTGCAACGTCCGTATCAAGGCATGGCAACTCGACACCGGCGAACCAAGCCTCGCGGCAAGCTCGGTCAGTGTCAGCGGGCCTTTTACCGCGGCAAACACCTCGAACACATCGAGGGTGCGCGCCGCGGTCTTGACCGGATCTTTTGGCGGCAGCGGCTTCATCTATAGCGGGCTGCCCAGCAGCCTTGGCACCGACAGCGTGATCCAGGGCACGAAGGCGATCAGGCCGATCGACAGCACGAGGACGATCAGATACGGGATCATTTCTCTCGCGGACAGTTCCACCCGGGATTCGGCCACGGCGCAGGCGACGTAGAAGCCGACGCCGACCGGCGGCATGAAGGCGCCCACGCCCATCGCCAGCAGCAGCACGGTGGCATACTGGACGCCGTTAATGCCGAATTGAGCTGCGATCGGCATCAGCAGCGGTGCCAGGATAATCAGCGCCGGCAGCCCTTCCAGCAGCGATCCGATCAGGATCAGCATGACGATCGACCCCGCCAGGAACACATACGAATTGTGCCCGGCCGCATCCAGCAGCCCGACCAGATGCTGCGGCAGGTTGGCCGCCGTCAGGGTCCAGGCGAAGGACGCCGCGGAGGCCAGCACGAACAACACCATGCCCGCCGTCCCGGCACATTCCATCGCCAGCGGAAAAACCTTGCCGAACGGAACCGCTCGGTAAACCAGAACGGCCAGACCGAGGCCGTAGAGGACGGCGAAGGTCGAGACCTCGGTTGGCGTGGCGATGCCGAATTTGATGCCGGCCACCATCAGAACGGGCATCGCCAGGGGCAGGATCGCGGCCGGAATCGCCGACAGCCGGCTTGCGGATTCGATTTCCCCGACATGCTGTGTGTTGCGGGATCGGAACCAGATCAGCAGCATCAGGCAGGCGGCGATCACGGCGGCCGGCAGCAGCCCGGCCACGAACAGCGTGCCGATGGAAATCGGCGTGACCGACCCCAGCACCAGCATCGCGATCGACGGCGGAATGGTTTCCGCCATCGCCGCCGATGCCGCCAGCGCCGCTGCCCCCTGCTCCGGCCGGTAGCCACGGCGCTTGAGCTCGCCGCGCATCACCGAACCCACCGCCGCCACGTCGGCGACCTTGGAGCCGGAAATGCCGCTGACCAGATAGATGGTGACCACGATTACTTGCAGCAGTCCGCCCCGGGCACGGCCGACCAGCGCCATGGCGAAGCGCACCAGCCGCACGCTGATTTCGCCACGCTCCATGATCAGGCCGGCGAAGATGAAGAACGGCAGCGCCAGCAGAATGTAATTGCCGGTGCCGTCGATCATGTTCTGCGGCACGGCGATGAACGGCGCGGCGTCGGTGGTTTGCAGATAGACCAGCGTGCTGAGCAGCATGGCGAAGCTGACCGGCAGCCCGAACAGCACGGCGACGAAAAACAGTGCGACCATGACGCCCAGCGACATGTCGGGACGGGCGCCGAAGTACGCGGTCACGTCGAACCCGGCGAACAGCGCCACGCCCGCCGCGACGGTCAGGGCGGCCCCGGCCACGATGGCGGGCGGCATGCGCAGCACCAGCCGTTCCAGCGCGAACAGCGCGATCAGTAGCATGGAAACCGGCAGCGGCAGGGCGTACCAGCCGGTGCTGACTTGCAGGATGGGTGTGGCGTTGGCCCAGTTGTCGTGGATCAGCGCGTAGGACGCCCACAGCGCCAGCAAAGTCGCCGCGATGACGGTCCATTCCAGCACCGCCAGAATAAACGCCCGGGTTCGCACCGGCATCAGATCGAGAAACACGCGGATCGAGGTGTGCTGCCCGCCGCGATAGGCCGCCGCGCCGCCAAGGAAAGCCACCAGCGACAGCGCCATTTTCGAGGCCTCGTCGCCCCACAGAAACGAGGACTGAAACATCTCCCGCCGGAGTACGTCCACGACGATGATGGCCAGTTCGATCAGCAGGCCGGCGGCGGCGATGGCGCGTGCGGCGGTATCGGCACCACCGCAGAACCGCCGGAACAGCTTCCTGCCCGCCCCTTCGCGGGGCGCCAGCGCCATCAGCCCCGCATCGTCCGCCAGCGTGACCATGGTTCAGGCGGCGCCGGTCTGTTGCAGTACCATATCGACGAGGTCCTCGCCGATCACCGGACGGAATTTGTCGTAGATCGGCCTCAGCGCCTTCGCATAGGCAGCGGTATCGACATCCACGATCCGTACGCCCGCGGCCTTCATGGTGGCGTCTGCCTTCTCCGTCGCGACGGCAACGTCGGTGCGCCAGTACACCGCCATGTCCTTCGCCGCCTCCCGCACCGCCTTCTGCTGATCGGGGGCGAAAGAGTCGAACCGGCGCTTGCTGACCATCAAGGCACCCGCGTTATAGACGAAGTTCGTCTGGTTCACGACCTTGACTATTTCCTGCATCTTGTTCGCGACCATGGAAATCGTCGGTATCTCGATCGCCTGGACCGCGCCCTGCGACATCGCGACATAAACCTCGGCGATATCGATCGCGACCGGAATGGCGCCCACCTGTTTGAAGCTTTCCGCGAAAATCGCACCCGGCTGGATACGGATTTTCAGCCCCTGCATGTCGGACGGTTCGGTCATCGGCCTGGTCAGCGTGGTGGAGCACGGGCGCCAGCCCCAATGGCCCCAGCACAGTCCGTACACCCCGCGGGCCGGGAACGCCTTGAACAGTTCCTCGCCCACCGGGCCGTCCAGCACTTTGGCCGCCATTGCACCGTCGCGGAACACATACGGCAGATCCAGCACCGCGCAGCGCGGCCAGATCGGGTCCATATAGCCGGTGGTGTGGACGACGAAATCGATAATGCCAGTTTGCATGCCGGTCAGCGCATTGACCTGGCTGCCGAGCTGACCCGCGCCATAGACCTGTATGTCCAATGCGCCCTTGGTCCGTTCATGCACATCGGCCGCGAACTTCCTGCAAATATCGTAAACCGGATTTGCGACCGTGTCGCCCAGCGTCATCTTCAGCACACGGCCCTGTGCCCGGGCTGTTCCCACGATCGCCGGGGCAGCCAGTACAGCGCCGATCACATGCCGCCGGCCGATG
>JAJZEV010000257.1:0-5824 GCA_021805665.1 Pseudomonadota bacterium | reverse complement strand
TCCCGCGCGGCAGTTGTCGTCTGCTTCGGGTCGGGCGTAGGATCGCGGCAATCGACGGACAGTCGGAGGAAAACCAAGGATGGATACGAACGCCGCCCAAGCGCCGCAAAGCCCCGAGGTTCGCGGCCTTTATGACAGGCTGGAAGACCGCTGCCTGATGCGCGACCAGAAAGGCGCGTCGGACGTCTATTACCAACTTGTCCGCGCCGGCCGCCCGCTGAACGAAATCGTCGCCGAGGGCGTGCGCATCCACGCCCCATATACCCATGTGCCGTATCACGAGCGGATCGACGACGGGTACCCCAATTTCGTCAACAACGACCATTGCCTGCTCTCCGCCCGGGCCACCATCAATCTGACGCGGATGCTGCCTTCCCATCTGGCCATGCTGCCGATGGCGCAGACCATCTGGTACATACCCACCGGCCTGGATATCTGGAACCAGAAGATCGACAAGGCGCCCGGCCATTACACCCGCCATCGCGGCAACAGCCAGGTGGAGGAAAGCCCGCCCGCACCCGTGGTTTACTGGCCCGATCAGCAGCCGCTGGTGCAGACCGGCCCGCTGAGGGAACGGCTCAATGACTGGATGACGCAAGTCCATCGGGGCCAGGTTATCGACGCCTACCGCATGTTCCTGGGTAACATGCGCAACCCGGCGGAACGCAAGGACGTGCTGGCCGAAATGTGCTTCGCCGGCCTGATCGATGTGCAGGACCGCATGCTGCACAACCGGTCCTACACCACCGGCCACAAAGCCTATCGCGCCCGCTCGACCGTCGAACTCGGCAATGCCCTGGGATGGGACAATGCCCATAACGTGATCTATGCCGGTGCGCTGGATATCGCAGTCGGGCCGCGCTGGTATTCGACCTATGAAGCCGCCTGCAACTACATCAAAATGACCATCGAAGGCGAAACGCTGCGCGCCATCCCCTATGCCGGCGTCGGCGAGGCCGAACTGGCGATGCTGCGCAATCAGCAGCCGGTCAACCAGCAGGAAGCCGCCGAACTATCCACCGCCGTGCTGCGGCAGGGTGAGATCGAAACGATGCAAGCCCTGACCAAGCTGCTGAAAGCCGGCAAGGCCCCAAGACGCATCCTGGATGTCCTGCAAATCGCGGTCGGCCAGATCGTGATGGAAACGCAAGACCCCACCGCTTTCAACATGCCGCATCATTGTTACGAATATCACAACACGCTGGCGTGGTTCTGGGACAATTTCGACCACCCCAGACGCCTGCGTCTGCTGTACGTCGCGGCACTGTTCGCCAATCGTGCCGCCTACCATCAGCAAGGCATCGGGGAGGTGCATCCCGTGCCGCTTCAAGTCCCCCCCGGTGCCAGTGCCATGACCGCGGACCAACTGCTGGATCGCATCGACACCGCGATTTGCGCCCTCAACGGCGCCGAGGCCATCGGCTGGGTCCAGGCCTATTGCGACAACGTATCGGAGCGGGACAGGCTGGTGCAGCGCATCGCGCTGTCGTCCTGCAAGCTGGGCAACGATCCGCACAATCAGGAAATTGCCCAGTGCATGCTGATGGATTTCGGCACCAACCGGCAGCCGGACCGGGACCGGCTGCTGCTGGCCGCCGCCTATCACACCGCCATGCACCGCAAATATGGCGATCCGGCGGAACCGTCGCGCCGGTTCGGCCAGGCTATGGGCTTCGCGGAATTGCAGTGATCGAAGGGACCGAACCATGACGCTCTCTATTCGTCCGCTCGACCCGGCGTCCCGCCCGTTCTTTGGCGGCGAGGTGTCGGGCATCGACATTACCAAACCGCTGACCCCCGAGCAGGCGGCGGCGATCGACAAGGGCATGGACCAGTACGGCGTGCTGGTGTTCCACGGTCAGCACTTCGACGACGAAACCCAGTTGGCATTCTCCCGCAACTTTGGCGATTTGGAGGAAGCCTCGGGCGATCTGAACTGGGGTAAGGCGCGCCGGATCGCCTCCCCGCTGGTCAACGACATCTCCAACCTGGATAACGACAATCAGGTGCTGGCGCGCGACAGCCGCAGGCGGTTGTTCAGCCTGGGCAACCGGTTGTGGCATTCCGACAGCTCGTTCAAGGCGGTGCCTGCGAAGTATTCGTTACTGTCCGCCCGATCGATCCCGTCTGCCGGCGGCAATACCGAGTTCGCCGACATGCGCGCGGCCTATGACACGCTGGATGACGATCTGAAGGCGGAAATCGCCGATCTGGTCTGCGAACACAGCCAGCTATACTCCCGCTCGCAGCTCGGTTTCGCGGATTTCACCGATGAGGACCGAATCCGGTTCAAGCCGGTGCTGCAACGGTTGGTGCGCGTCCATCCGTCCACCGGCCGCAAGTCGCTGTATCTGGCGTCCCACGCCGGGGCAATCGTCGGCTGGCCGGTGCCGGAGGCGCGCGCCCTGCTGCGCGACCTGATCGAACATGCCACCCAGCGGAAGTTCGTCTATGCCCACGCGTGGAAGCAATGGGACCTGGTGATGTGGGACAACCGAGCGACGATGCACCGCGCTCGGCCGTTCGATCCGAAGGAGGTGCGGGATATGCACCGGACGACGGTGGCGTGCGAACGATCCACGATGGCCGAGGCAGCGTAGTAGGGCTGAAAGTCAACGGGCGGCGGGTCCCATTTTTCGACGAAGCGATTGAATGAGCCTGGGGCGTCATAGACATAACCACGCCTGCCCAGCCGACCGACCGGTACCTCGTTAGAGAGGTTCCTGGGTGAGGTGGCCCCCGGGAACTGGACAGTGTCAAGGCGGTCACCACCGAAGAGGTCCTCACCGTCGAAGATAAGTTCGAGCCTGCAGCGAATGTAAGGAATTGCCTGCATCTCATAATGGCATCGACCGAAGATTGGGTGATAGCGGCCGGTCTCAGGTCTCGCCGGTTCTCGGTCCTCGACGTGCCGGATACCAAACTAGGTGACCGAGGGTATTTCGACGCGATGTTCTACGAACTCGAAAACGCGGCTATGAGGCGATGCTCCACGACCTGCTGGCGAGGGACCTGATCGGGTTTGACCATCGGACGATGCCAGTCACCACCGGGCTCGTCGAGCAGCGCAAGCGTTCATCGCTCCTCGACCAATGGTGGGAAGACGTCCTTCATCGTGGCTACGTCTGCCGGACAGGACAGACCAGCATCCGCAAGCGGTGGTTCCGCGTGGTGCCGATCAAGATACTGGACAACCCATACATCGACTTCGGCAAGACCGATCAGGCCAAGCGACGAACACATAGTCGCGCCGATTTCGGCAAGCGCTTTGCGGATTTTGGTTATGAGAAGTGCCAACCGAGGTGTGTCATCGCCGGGGAGTCACGAGATGGCCTTTTCGACGAGCGCGATCGGGCCTGGGCAAACACCCTCGGAACGCTGTCCGAAGCGCGAGCGGCGGCGGACAAGACGTGGGGCGGAAGGACCGACTGGAATGTCGAAGATGACGACCATTCCACCGAGGGCGAACCGCCACGGACACCAGACCAATTGATGAAGTGGCTGGCGGGTGAGCCCGCCGGAAAGGTGATCGGAATGCCCAAGTCCGCCAAGACAAAGTTCTGAGGAGGTTGAAAACGCGCCTCGCGCCTATTCCAAAGCGGGGCGTGGAATAGGTGGAATAGGCGAACCGGCCGAAATTACTATGGCGGAGTGCGCGGGTTTTTCTTGGTTAAAATACCTATTCCACCTATTTCACCCGATATAAATATATAAAAACAAGGTGTTTTGATGGAATAGGTAGTGAAATGGGCTTAGCCTGGCCGAATCGCGCGCACTTTCCCGGTTCACCAATCCATCGCCCCCCGCCGTGCCGTTCAAGCGCCCGCCAAGCCGGTCAAAGCTCCAAGTCGCGGGCTATACCGGCCACGGGCCGAACGGCCTTACGTTCGATCATGGAGGTCCCGTGGCGATCGGCTCGCCAGATCGCACAATCCACTCGTCCTTCGCGACGCTGCGGCCTGCAAGGAGGTCGATTGTCGCCGGATCGCCGTGTTCCACGGTGATGTGATGCGGCGACCTTACGCCGTCTTCTCCGCCGCTACGGGTGGTAGATCAATGAACCGGACGGGATTAGCTGCCCCCTTGGCACGATATCGCACTGGGACACGTTTGCGAACGTATAGACGCGCGGTATCCTCATCAGCCGGATCATCGGCGAACCCGCATCGCTTTTCGACCCCGTCCCGGTTGGGGAAATTTTCCGGCGACCAATGCATCCACTTGCTTGGCCGAAAGGCTCCGATCACGATGCCATTCTGGTGAGCAAGGACTAGGTTATATTTACGTGCCCGCTCGAGTTTTATGACCCAGCAGCATCGGACGGCATCGTAAACGGTTCTCCCTTCCTCTTCAATGCTGGGGCCGATGCTGATCAGAATGAGCGGTTCCTTTGCCTCGAAGGGCTCGGCTGAATATTCATTGATGATCTCTACGACGTGCCGGACCCCATAATCGCCCGAATTGTGCCCGCCCACCTGATTGGCTAGACCGGGATAGGCGTCGATCAGCGCCGCTTCAATCTGGTAGGCTACGTTCTCGGTGTCGATGCCGTGGCGGTGGATGACGTGGGCCACTTCGAGTCCCGCCGCTCGAATTTGATTGATCCTCTTGTATTTTAGGCCTCCCGCATCTTCATCACCGCTCGCCGACATCGCACCCTTCGCGTGCTGAAAAATACGATCGCCTTTGCCCTTTCCGACGTAAAAGGTCTCACCGTTTCGTGGATCAACTAAGCGATACACATACCAACTTAACCGTTTGATGACTTCTGACGGGAACTTCTGAGGCTGCATCATCGTTCACCTCGTTAGGGCGGGTTTTCCGGTGCTCATCCTGCAACTTATAGACTTCATCGATGGAGTCGATCCCGCGCGGCTCCCCCTTCCAGCGACGGCGTTCCTCGTATCTGAGGTGGCCCCCATCGCGCACGGCGATCCGTGTCTCCCATGGCAAAGCGCCGGATGCCTCGGGGCTCGTCAGTCATACCCGCCCCTGAATAAGGATGGCTCGTAGAAACAACGCACCAAACGCCACTCGCCTAGCCAGACATTGACATATTTCCTATTATCGCTAAAAATCAGGAATGGAAACCCAGCCACAGCCCCCGGCCCCGCCCATCGACCTTCCGGCGCAAGCCTACCGCTATCTCATGCACACCCTACTGGCTCTCCTCCCCCCGCCGATAGAAGACACGCCACAAGCCACCCGCACCAGAAACCATGCCGCGATCGCCAGGATCGCCGCCCTGGCCCCCGTCAACGCCAATGAAGCGGAGTTGGCAGCCCAGTGCATCGCCGCCAGAGCCCAGGCAGAAGACCTGCTCCGCCTGATCCGCGTCCACGCCAACGACATAAAAATCGTCATCAGACTCAACGCCCAGTACGCCGCGATGATCCGCGCCTCGCTCAGCGCCCACAACCGCCTGCTCAGCGAGCAGCAGAAGCGCCGCAAACGCGAAACCAATCACGATGCCGCCGACCAGGACGAATGGACCCGTCACATCGCCGCCCAAGCCATGCTCGAAGCCCTCCCCACCGTCCCGGAACGCCCGGAAGTCCCAAAACAAGAGACAAAATCCCACACACAGAAAACCGAGACGCCCAAGAGACAGCCCGACCCCGAACCTGTAGCAGCAATATACAGATGACACCCCTGAGCAAGATAGAGATGACACTCCGCCTGGTTTTTGGGGGCTGGGGGGGGGAAGGATGTCGGTGTTGTCGATGAGCGATCGAGAGAGCGAGCGGCTGTCGGTATTAACGGAGGTCCGCTCCGGCCGATTGCGGGTTTCGGATGCGTGCCCGCTGCTAGGTTTGCGGCGCCG
>JAJZEV010000036.1:10240-15149 GCA_021805665.1 Pseudomonadota bacterium | reverse complement strand
ATTCCAGGCGGATATCAGACACGGACCCTACCACAGGGAAATCGGTAGGGAAGCCACGGCGAAAACGGGCGCCTGCTGGAAATGCGTGTCACCCTACCACAGGGAAATCGGTAGGGAAGCCACGGCACAACATGGCTGGCGGATTGTGGCTTGGGAACCCTACCACAGGGAAATCGGTAGGGAAGCCACGGCAACCGCAAGCAAGGCGGGACACGCTTGACCACCCTACCACAGGGAAATCGGTAGGGAAGCCACGGCCCAGCTATCGCGGACCCAGCCGATCGCGGCACCCTACCACAGGGAAATCGGTAGGGAAGCCACGGCACAAATGTTGGAAGTGTCGTCTCTTGGCACACCCTACCACAGGGAAATCGGTAGGGAAGCCACGGCGACAGTTTGTTCGAACAGCGCGCCGATCGTACCCTACCACAGGGAAATCGGTAGGGAAGCCACGGCAGGTATCTGCGCTTTTGAAATTTGACGCTGACCCTACCACAGGGAAATCGGTAGGGAAGCCACGGCCGGTGGCCGCGTGCTGTTTGATGACGTATCACCCTACCACAGGGAAATCGGTAGGGAAGCCACGGCAGGTATCTGCGCTTTTGAAATTTGACGCTGACCCTACCACAGGGAAATCGGTAGGGAAGCCACGGCGAAGTGCCATGCCAGGGTTTCCATTATGCTACCCTACCACAGGGAAATCGGTAGGGAAGCCACGGCCGCCATAGCCACCTACCGCAGAAACGTCCGACCCTACCACAGGGAAATCGGTAGGGAAGCCACGGCCGCGTTGGACGATACGCTATCGGGGGCGGTACCCTACCACAGGGAAATCGGTAGGGAAGCCACGGCCTGATGGGCGCCCTTACTGCGTCGCCGTGGACCCTACCACAGGGAAATCGGTAGGGAAGCCACGGCGCGATTAACGGCGTGCGCGAGGCTCACCAGACCCTACCACAGGGAAATCGGTAGGGAAGCCACGGCGGATCGGCATACCGCGCAGCATCGGGAATAACCCTACCACAGGGAAATCGGTAGGGAAGCCACGGCACCCTAAGCCGATTGACATGCTGTTCGGCGACCCTACCACAGGGAAATCGGTAGGGAAGCCACGGCGGCGGTGGAACACTTCCCACTGATGGCGCTACCCTACCACAGGGAAATCGGTAGGGAAGCCACGGCGAGTTCCGATAGGTAATGGTTGATCGACCGACCCTACCACAGGGAAATCGGTAGGGAAGCCACGGCCGGTGATCACCGCTATCGCCAAGGGTTCGAACCCTACCACAGGGAAATCGGTAGGGAAGCCACGGCACAGAAGTGACGGATTCCGCTTTATCGCAAACCCTACCACAGGGAAATCGGTAGGGAAGCCACGGCCTGGAATGGCGGCTTGGTGGCGATGGAAACACCCTACCACAGGGAAATCGGTAGGGAAGCCACGGCTGGTCTGGATGCTCTGAATACCAAACGCAAACCCTACCACAGGGAAATCGGTAGGGAAGCCACGGCTGCTTTGTATCGGGGGCCATCTGCGGCAATACCCTACCACAGGGAAATCGGTAGGGAAGCCACGGCCTGGCTCAGCAGGCACGTCAGCATCTTCAAACCCTACCACAGGGAAATCGGTAGGGAAGCCACGGCGCGCTTGAAGATGCCCTTCAGGCGCGCATGACCCTACCACAGGGAAATCGGTAGGGAAGCCACGGCCAGCTCCTTTCGGGGAATCCCGTTCTACGTACCCTACCACAGGGAAATCGGTAGGGAAGCCACGGCTACCGCGCTACAGACCGGAGTGCAGCAGTCACCCTACCACAGGGAAATCGGTAGGGAAGCCACGGCTAACAATACTTTCGTACTGTTGTTAACACCCCATCCCACTATCAGGGAAACAGGGATCCGCGATTTCTTAAACCAGGAGGCACCGTCAGTATTCCGCAAAACATCTGCGGCACCCTCTCCTCCCGGGGACGGCGTCGCGTACAGCGCCAGTGCCGGATCGCCAGCGAACGGCCGCGATAGCGCCGCGAGAAAATACGCGAAAAGACGGAAAACACCCCGCTCCATGGCAGGGGTCCTTCTCATGTCCGGTTCGTCGGGAAACGCTTGGACCTGCGTAGATTCAACGTCGTGCGCCGTCTGCGACAAAATCCAACCAGACAGCGGCACGTTTATTCCAGCCATCTCCCCGGGGACGGCAGAAGCACGGATGGGGGCATGACCGTGTTTCCGCCAGCACATTATCCAGACAGGCACCCGCAGCCCGAAACCCCGTTCGGCATCGCCCGAACGCCTACCCAACCCGCCCAAACGCAACGAACGCCGACAGCGGAATCGCCAGCCCCCGGGCATCGCGATAGCCAGCCGCGGCCCGGTCTATATCCGCCGCGATCGCCGGAATCGCCGCCCCGGGCTGCGCATCGATCAGCGCCGCCATCCGGGCCGTCCCCGAACGTAACGCTTCCAGCACCGCGCATCCGTCCGGGTGCCGCCAGACCCCGCCCAATCGGCGCGTGCCGACGTCGGCGAACCCGGCGCCCCGCAACGCGTCCTCGCAATCAGCCGGAGTCCCGAACCCGCCGCCCGGCGCGGGCGCCCGGGATGCCGACATATCCCCGCACCGCCGGATCGCGTCGAACACCAGTTTCCAGGCCACATTCTCGGATGGCGCCGCCCAGATAGTGAACGCAATCGTCCCACCCGGTCGCAGCACCCGGTGCGCCTGGCGCAAGGCCACGCCCGGGCGAGGCACATGATGAACGCCGAAATTGGAAACCACCGCATCGAACGCGCCATCGTCGTACGGCAGCGCCTCGGCATCGCCCTCCTCGAACGCAATCCCCGGATGCCGCGCCCGCGCCACACCCAGCATCGCCGCCGAGAAATCCAGCCCCCGAACAGATGCCCCGCGCCGGGCGGCGGCGGACGCCACGAAACCGGGGCCGCACGCCACATCCAGCACCGACAATCCGGCCCGCACCGCGGCGGCATCCAGCAGCCCGGGGATAAACTGCCGCGTCGCGGTCGCGAACGACTCCACATACCGCCCCGCCGCCTTCTCCCACCCGGCATGCTCGAACGTGCGAATTGCGTCCGTATCGGCCATCGTCAATACGTCCGGAACATTTCCGCGATCCCGACAGGATCGTTCGTCACCGTCAGCGCCAGTGACAGCAGTATCCGCGCCTTTTGCGGGTTCAGATTGTCGGCCGTCAGAAACCCGGCCTGTTGCAGCCTCGTGGTGCGGAACGTGCGCCCCGACCCGGCCCGCGTGCATTGCACCACCACGATGCCCTGGCGCACCGCTTCGGTCAGTGCCTCGAACTCGGCCGGGGGACTGAACCCCGGCGCGAACCCGGCGGCAACGATCCCCCGAGCGCCGGCAGCGGCGAAAGCCCGGGCAGCGACCCCGTCGCCGCCAGCATAGGAGTAGGAAATATCCACCCGGGGCAGCGCATCCAACGCCGATACATCGAACGCGGTGTCCGGCGCATGCCGCCGCAGCGGCCGGCGATAGAACGCCACGGCATCCTCATCGGCATGGCCCAATGCTCCGAAATCGGGGGTACGAAACGTCTGCAACCGTAACGTGGAGGTTTTTGTCACCTCCCGCGCCGCATGAATTTCGTCGTTCAGCACCACCAGCACGCCCATGCCGCGCGCGTCGGGGCTGGCCGCCACGCGGATCGCGCCGACAAGGTTCATGCCGGCGTCGCTGGACAGCGCGCTGGACGGCCGCTGCGCGCCCACCAGCACAACCGGGATCGAAACCTTCACCGTCAGGTTCAGGAAATATGCTGTCTCCTCCAGCGTCGCCGTGCCATGGCCGATGACGATGCCCGCGAGATCGGGATGGTCCTTCTCCAGTTGCTGGCACAGTTCCACCAGCCCTTTCCACTCCGCGAACCCGATCGCCGGACTGGGAATGTTGCGATACCGCACGGGGATGACATCCGCGACCAGCGCCGTTTCCGGCCACTTCGCCAGAATCTCGTCGGCGTGCATCACGTTGCCGGCAGCGCCGTAATCCTGCACGTCCAGCGGCCCACGCCCCAGCGAGGCAATCGTGCCGCCGGTGCCGATAAACGCGACTTTCGGTTTGCTCATGCCGTCGCTCCGTCCAAGATCGATGGTTTATCGGAATGGAACCCGGTATCCGCCTGATACGCGCCCGCCACGTTCAGGATACGCGCCTCGCCAAACGGGCGGCCGGCGATCTGCAACCCGATCGGACAGCCATTCGGGTCGAATCCGCATGGCACACTGATCGCCGGCAGTCCCAGGTAGTTGAACGGCCGGGTGTTCGCCGACACGGCCATGAATTTATGCTCCGTCCCCGGCGGCCCGTGGTCGATATCGGTCTCCGCCAGGGTAGGCAGGCAGGTGCGGATCGTCGGAGCGACCAGCACATCGGCCTTGGCAAACACCTCGGCCGCGAACGCCTTCAGCACCGGCCCGCGCCGGCTGAGCGACTCGATATAATACGCCGCCGGAATGGCATAGCCGGGATACATTCGCCCGCTGATATGCTGTCCATACGCCTGTGGCTGCGTCCGCATCCATTCCGCGTGGATCGGTGCCGCCTCCGCCCGCGACACGATGCCGCCATAGGCCGCGATCGCGTCCATCAGCGGCAGTTCGAAACGCCTGACAGTGGCCCCGCGCGCGACCAGGACCTGCAATGCGGCCTCCATCGCCGCCAGCACCGGTTCATCGGCCCCGTCCAGGAAGTAGTTCGTCGGCACCCCGATCCGCAGCCCGCGCAGATCGCCGGTCATCGCTGCCTCATAATCCGGCACCGGCTCGCGCGAACTGGTGGTATCCAGCGGATCGTGACCGGCCATGACCCCCAGCACCCGGGCGCAGTCGCGCGCGGTGCGGGCCAACGGGCCGACGTTGTCGTGGGAGA
>JAJZEV010000036.1:0-9600 GCA_021805665.1 Pseudomonadota bacterium | reverse complement strand
GTGGCTTGCAGGGCGGCTTCGAAGCTGGACGGCTCGTCCTCGAACACGATCTGCCCGCGCAATGCCTCGAACGCCTCGATCGTTCCCGCCAATTCGCTGGCCAGCCGTCTTGCCGGATCATTGGGCGGCTCAATGCCGAACCATCGCGCGATCGTTGCTTCAACCGAGGTCTCGAAAGCACCCATCTGTCGGTTTCTCCAGGCTGTGTGCCTGGAAGTAGGCAACAGAAAGGCTGACCGGGCAATGCCGGAACGCGGAAATTTCCACGAAACCAACATCCCCAACCGGCTCGATCGCCTGCCCTGGAGCCGGTTCCACTGGCTGGTGATTTTCGCCCTTGGGATCGCCTGGATCCTCGACGGGCTGGAGGTCACGGTCGTCGGCTCGTTGGCCGGCGCGCTGTCCGAAAGCCCAACCCTGCATCTAAGCGGCGCACAGGTCGGTGCCGCCGCCAGCGCCTATTTGATCGGCGCGGTCGGCGGCTCGCTGTTCTTCGGCTGGCTGACCGACCGGCTGGGCCGGAAGAAACTGTTTACCCTGACGGTGCTGGTGTACCTGTTCGCCACCATCGCCTGCGGCCTGTCGTGGAATTTCTGGTCGTTCGCCATTTTCCGCATGCTGACCGGCGCCGGCATCGGCGGCGAATACGCGGCGGTCAACGCCACCATCCAGGAACTGATCCCCGCCCGCCGCCGCGGCTTCACCGATCTGGTCATCAACGGCAGTTTCTGGCTGGGTGCCGCGATCGGCGCGCTGGGGGCCTATGTCGTGCTGGACCCGAACATCGTGCCGCCGGAGATCGGCTGGCGCGCCGCTTTCATCATCGGCGGCATACTGGGCTTCATCGTCCTGCTGCTACGCCGCTTCCTGCCGGAAAGCCCACGATGGCTGATGACCCACGGCCAGCCGCGAGAAGCCGAACGCATCGTCAGCGAGATCGAGCTTCGCATCGAACACGAAACCGGCCACCCGTTGCCGCCCATCCCGCCCGGTGTCCTGACCCTGCGAACCGATGTCCGATCCTGGTTCGGCGCCGGCATGAAAGCGCTGGTCACCACGTATCGGCGGCAGGCGTGCCTGGGGATCACGCTGATGGCCGCCCAGGCTTTTTGCTACAACGCGGTGTTCTTCACCTACGCGCTGGTGCTCACCCGGTTCTATGGAATTTCCTCGGGCCATGTCGGCCTGTTCATGCTGCCGTTCGCTATCGGCAACTTCCTTGGACCACTCATGCTGGGCCGGCTGTTCGACACCGTCGGCCGGCGTATCATGATCGCCGCGACATATGGAATGTCCGGCGTCCTGATGGCCCTGGCCGGCGCGATGTTTGCCGCCGGCTGGCTGGACGCCGAACAACAAACCCTGGCCTGGACAGCGATATTCTTTGTCGCCTCCGCAGCCGCCAGTTCCGCCTATCTGACGGTGGGCGAGAGCTTTCCCCTGGAAGTCCGCGCGATCGCCATCGCCGTGTTCTACGCGTTCGGCACCGGGCTTGGCGGTGTCGCCGGGCCTGTGCTGTTCGGCACCCTGATCGATACCAACTCCCGTCTGTCGGTTTTCTACGGTTACCTGCTCGGCGGCGTCTTGATGATCGTCGCCGCCATTGCAGCGTCATTCCTGGCCGTCAACGCCGAACGCCGCTCGCTGGAGGATATCGCCCCCCCGCTGTCGTCGGTCTAGGCGTCCGCCATTTCCACGCCACGCAAAATCCCCCTAACCTCCGTCCGAACAAGCCAGAGGCCCGCATGACCGCTCGGACTCGCCTTGCCGTCGATATCGGCGGCACCTTCACCGACCTTGTATTGTCGCTGCCGGGCCGCACCCTGTCCGCCAAGCTGCTGACGACACACACAGCGCCGGATCGGGCGGTCATCGCCGGCACGAGCGCCATCCTCGCAGAGGCCGGGATCGACGGCGCCGCCCTGGATCTGGTGGTCCACGGCACCACCCTGGCCACCAACGCACTGATCGAGCGCAAGGGCGCCCGCACCGCCCTGATCACCACCGCCGGCTTTCGCGACTCCCTTGAAATCGCCTACGAACATCGTTTCGAACAATACGACCTGTACATGGAACGCCCCGCCCCGCTGGTGGAACGCGACCTGCGCCTGGAAGTGCCCGAACGCCTGGCCGCCGATGGATCCGTGCTGCTGGCACTGGACGAAGCCGCCCTGCAGCGGCTTGCCGATGTCCTGAAAGCCGAACGGATCGAGGCGCTGGCAATCAGTTTCCTGCATTCCTACGTCAACCCCACCCACGAGGAACGTGCCCGCGACATTATCGCCGCCGCGCTGCCCGGCTTGGCTATCACCCTGTCGTCGGAGGTTTGCCGCGAAATCCGCGAATACGAACGCACCTCCACCACCGTCGCCAACGCCTATGTTCTGCCGCTGATGGCCAGCTACCTCGGGCGCATGCGCGACGGTCTGGCCGCGATCGGCGTGACCTGCCCGCTGCTGCTGATGATGTCCTCCGGCGGCGTCTGCACCGTGGACACCGCCACCCGCTTCCCCGTCCGTCTGGTGGAAAGCGGGCCGGCCGGTGGCGTGATCCTGGCCCGCCGCATCGCCGCGCTGGGTGGATATGACCGGGCACTGTCGTTCGACATGGGGGGGACGACCGCCAAGATCACGCTGATCGACGATTACACCCCGCAGCAATCGCGCCATTTCGAAGTCGCCCGCGCCTATCGTTTCGCCAAGGGCAGCGGCATCCCGATCCGCATCCCGGTGATCGATATGGTGGAAATCGGCGCGGGCGGCGGCTCCATCGGCCGGGTGGACCAGTTGCGGCGCGTCGCCGTGGGGCCGGACAGCGCCGGGTCCGACCCCGGCCCCGCGTGCTACGGCCATGGCGGCACCGCGCCGACGGTGACCGACGCCGACTTGATTTTGGGCCGGATCGACCCTGCCAGCTTCGCCGGCGGCAAAATCGCACTGCACACCGATCGGGCACGCGACGCCATCCTGTCCGACATCGGATCGAAACTGGACATGACGGCCGAAGAAGCCGCGCGCGGCATCGTCGAAATCGTCGATGAAACCATGGCCAGCGCCGCGCGCGTCCACGCCGTGGAGAATGGCAAGGATACCGCCGAACGCACCCTGATCGCCTTCGGCGGCGCCGCACCGCTGCATGCCGCCAGGTTGGCGCAAAAGCTAGGCATCCGCCGGATCGTCATTCCCGTCGATGCCGGTGTCGGCTCCGCTCACGGTTTCCTGGACGCACCGATCGCCTACGAGGTCGCCCGCACCTATCTGGTGCGCTTGTCGCTGTTGAACCCCGGCACGATCGAAGACCTGTTCAGCGACATGCACGCCGAGGCAGAGGCCGTGGTGCGCCTGGGCGTGCCGCAAGGCGAGCTATCGGAACGCCGGACAGCCTTCATGCGCTACAAAGGCCAGGGCCACGAGATCGCTGTTGCCCTCGATGGTTCCGTGATCGATGCAACCGCCCTACGTACCGCTTTCGAATCCACTTATACCCGGTTGTTTGGCCGTATCATTCCTGGTCTGGAACTTGAAATCGTGACCTGGACCCTGGCGTTGTCCCAACCCTACACCTTGCCGGCACCCGGCCCGCGGGTCATGGGCGCAACCCAAGCCGTCGTACGCGAACGCCGCGCCATGATCGAATCCGTCAACGGCGCGACGATCGACGCCCCGGTCTATGCGCGCGCCGACTTGAAACCGGACACCGAACTGAATGGCCCGGCTGCGATTACCGAGGCCGGAACAACCACGATCGTTCCCACCGGATACACGGTCCGCATCGCTTACGGTGGCGAAATCGTCATCGAAGGAGGCTCCGCATGAACAGCCGCCGCAATATCTCCGAAATCGATGTCCAGATCATGTGGAACCGGCTGCTCTCAGTCGTGGAGGAACAAGGCCAGACACTGGTAAGAACAGCGTTCAGCACCTCGGCGCGCGAAGCCGGCGACATTTCGGCCGGCGTGTTCGACCTTCAGGGCCGGATGCTGGCCCAGGCGGTCACCGGAACACCCGGTCATATCAATACGATGGCCGCCTCGGTGGGTCATTTCCTGAATGTCTTCCCGGTCGCCGGTATGCTGGAAGGCGACGTTTACATTACCAATGACCCATGGAAGGGCACCGGCCATCTGTACGATCTGGTGGTCGTCTCCCCAACCTTCATGGACGGCCGTATCGTCGCGCTGTTCGCCTGCACATCCCATCTGGTTGACATGGGCGGCGTCGGTCAAACCCCCGAAGGCCGCCAGATCTGGCACGAGGGTCTGTTCATACCGCTGCTGCGCCTGGCCCGCGCCGGGGTCATGAACGAAGACCTGCTGTCGATGATCCGGGCCAACGTGCGCGAACCGGTGCAGGTCATCGGCGACGTGTACGCGCTGATCGCCTGCAACGACATCGGCAGCCGCCGTCTGGTTTCGATGATGCGCGAATTCCACATGGACGGTCTGGACATGCTGGCCGAGGAAATCATTACCCGCAGCCGCCGCGCGATGGCCGAGGCAATCGGTAAACTGCCAAAGGGAACCTGGACACATTCGATGCGGGTCGATGGCTATGAGGCACCGGTCGATCTGGTTGCGTCCGTCACAATCGGCGAGGACACCATCCATGTCGACTATACCGGCACTTCCGGCATGTCCACTTATGCCATCAACTGCCCGCTGTGCTATACGCAAGCCTATACGACTTTCGGCGTGAACTGTGTCGTAGCACCGTCGATCCCCAACAACGCCGGCACCCTGGCCGCGGTGCAAGTCACCGCCCCGCCCGGCACCATCGTCAGCGCCACGTATCCGGCGGCGGTCTATGCCCGCTCGTCCATCGGCCACATGATGCCCGACGTGGTCTATGGCGCGCTGGAACAGGCCATCCCCGGCCGTGTCCCCGCCGAGGGCACATCGAACCTCTGGAGCCTGAAAATGGTCGCCGGCCACGGCCTGACCGGTGTCGGCGACAAGGCCGGCACCCAGTTCATGGTCATGAGCTTTCACTCCGGCGGCGCCGGGGCAAGGCCGCATCAGGACGGACTGTCAGCCACACCGTTCCCCTCAGGCGTCCGCAACGTGCCGGTGGAAGCCACCGAGGCGATCACCCCACTGGTGATCTGGCGCAAGGAGTTGCGTCAGGATTCCGGCGGCGCCGGCAAATTCCGCGGCGGGTTGGGCCAGATCATGGAAGTCAGTTCCCGCGAGGATGCCGCGTTCGGCCTGTTCGCAGGTTTCGAACGGGTGAAATTCCCAGCCCGCGGCATGGAAGTCAGTTCCCGCGAGGATGCCGCGTTCGGCCTGTTCGCAGGCTTCGAACGGGTGAAATTCCCAGCCCGCGGCCGCAACGGCGGCGGCCCCGGTCAGCGTGGTGGCGTGTCGTTAACCTCCGGCGTGGAACTGAAGCCCAAGGGCCTTCAGATCATCCCGCCCGGCGAACGGCTGCTGATCGAAATGCCCGGCGGCGGCGGCATGGGTCCCACATCGGAACGCGACCCCAAATCGGTCGAACGCGACGTGCGGCTGGGCTACCTGTCAGCCGGAGCCGCGAAACGCGACTACGGTCCGGGGTAGAGGTGCCTGCCCCGGATGCGTTAAAACAGGCCTCCGGGGCATCGAGTTTTCGATATGTGCGATGGCCGGACCTCGTCCGGCAACCCACGACTTAGGCTCACCCTACTCCGCCGCCATCGCCACCGTCGCCGGCCGGGACAACGCCACCAGCAGTTCCCCCCTTCGCACCATCGCCTTCTCGCGGTTCGCATCCTTCACCGGCCCAAACCCGCGGATCATATCCGGCAGATCGGCGATCGCCACCGCCGTCGGCAGATTATCCCGGGTCAGCCCGGCCATCACCGTCCGCAGATCGGCCGCGTATTGATCGATCAGCGCCCGCTCCTGCCGCCGTTCCGCCTGATAGCCGAACACATCCAGCACCGAACCCCGCACCGCCTTGCCATGCCGCAGCACGCGGAACAGCGGCAGCGCCACCGACCCGGGGATTTCGATCTTCCGCCGCCGGCCGGTCGCCTTGTCGATCCCCCGCGTCAGCGGCGGGGACATATGGAACACCGGTTTGTCGCCATACGTGGCCGAGGCGTGCAACCGAGCGACCTCGTATTCGTCTTTGTAGGCCATGACGCGGAACAGCCCCTCGGCAGCGGCGCGCGACAACTTGCCCGGCGCCCCGGCCACGGCGGTTTCCTTTGCAACAACCTCCCGCACGAGACGCTGATACCGCGCGGCGTAGCGTTTCGACTGATACGCCGTCAGCCCCGCCACCCGGTGCGCGATCAGCGCGTCAAGATCGGCCGGAGGCCCTTCCTCCAGCCCCTCCAGGATCTGCTTCATCAGATCCGGCTTCTCCGCCAGAATACGGCCCCACAGAAACGCCCGCCGGTTCAGCTTCACCGAGGCCCCGTTCAGTTCCACGGCCCGCAGGATTGCCGCCTCACCCACCGGAACCAGCCCGCGCTGCCAGGCCATCCCCAGCAGCATCGTGTTCATCGCCTGGGCGTTGCCGAACAGCCGCTCCGCCAGCCGCACCCCATGCAGCCACATGGAACGCTGACTGTCGGTGGCTTTCTCGATCGTCCGCCGATGCAGCAGCGCATCGATCGACAGCGTGGCGTTGCGCTTGAACTCCGCCGTCGCCGCCAGATCCAGGTTGCCGATCACCACCGACGTCCTTGCATTCCGCTCCAGCACGCCAGCCTGACAGCCCACGGCAAGATCGGCCGCCAGCATCACGTCGGCGGTCCCCAGCGGGATACGCACCACATCCAGGTCTTCTTCCCGGTTGGCGATCTGCACATGCGCGACCACCGCGCCGTTCTTCTGCGCCAGCCCGGTGAAGTCCAGCGTCTTCACCGCCTTGCCTTCCAGATGCGCCGCCATCGCCAGGATCGCCCCCGCGGTCACGATCCCGCCGCCGCCGATCCCGGCGAACAACCCCCGCCACACCGCCGGCGAGGGCACCCGCGGCACCGGCAGCCCGGCGGCAAACTCATTTTCCCGGTCCGCCCAGTGCGTATCGGCATCCGGCGCCGCCGGTGGCCCGGCCTGAGTCACGAAACTCGGGCAGAACCCCTTCAAACACGACAGATCGACATTGCAGCTTGTCGGGTTGATCCGCCGCTTGCGGCCCAGATCGGTCTCGACCGGCTCGATCGCGATGCAGCCCGACTGGGTGGAGCAATCGCCGCAATTCTCGCACACCGCTTCATTGATGACGACATGGCGGGTCGGCTGCTCCATCGACCCGCGCTTGCGCCGCCGCCGCTTTTCCGTCGCGCAGACCTGATCGTAGATCAGCACCGACGGCCCCTCGAAATCGCGCAGGGATCTCTGAACCGAATCCAGGTCCGCGCGCGTGTGGCGGGTGACACCCGGCGGCAGGGCCGACGCCGCCGGCAGCCGCTCCGCATCGTCGGCGACGATGGCGATACGCTTCACACCCTCCGCCGCCAGTTGCGTGGCGATCATCGGCACCGTCGGCTGGCCCTCGGTCGGCTGCCCGCCGGTCATTGCCACCGCATCGTTGAACAGCAGCTTGTAGGTAATCCGCGTCTTCGCCGCGACCGCCTGCCGGATCGCCATGCTGCCGGAGTGCTGATAGGTCCCGTCGCCCAGATTGGCGAACATGTGCTTCACCTCGGTGAAGCTGGACAACCCGACGAACGGCGCACCCTCGCCGCCCATATGCGTGAAGGTCCGGGTGTGCGGGCCGTCATCCATCGCCATGAAGTGACAGCCGATCCCCGCGCTGGCGAAACTGCCATCCGGCAGCTTGGTCGATGTCGCATGCGGACAGCCCGCGCAGAACGCCGGAATGCGTTTCAGCAGCCCGTCTGGCCGGTCCACCGCCATCGGCGCGGGCGGTGCCGGCAGGTTCAGCCCCGCCTGCCCCAGGAATGTCGCCAGACCGTTGGCGACGCTTTCCGGGGACAGCTCCATCAGCGGCGACAGCAGCGGCATGCCGTTCGCCATCGTCTTACCGGCAACTTCGGGCCGTTCCTCGGCCGGAAGATTGTACAATGCGTCGCGGATCTGGCTTTCGACGAAGCCCCGCTTTTCCTCGATCACCAGGATGGACCGCTTGCCGCGCGCGAATTCGCGCATGCCCTCGGATTCCAGCGGCCAGGTCATGCCGACCTTGTACAGGGCCAACTGAGGATGCGTATCCAGCCCCAGCCGGCGCAGCGCATGCAGCGTGTCCTCGTGCGCCTTGCCCACCGTCACGATGCCGATCGTCGCATCCGCCGACCCGCTGATCAGCCGGTCGATCCGGTTCGCCCGCGCCCACGCCAGCACCGCCGGCATCCGCTCCTCCAGCATCCTTCGTTCCAGCTCCGCTCGGTCGGCCGGAAAATGCATCGTGTGATCGAAATTCAGCCCATGCGGCGGCAACGCGAAATCGGGAGTAACGAACCGCACCGCGGACGGCACGATCGCGGTGGAGGCCTGCTCCATCGTCTCCGCCGTCGTCTTCATCGCCACCCAGACGCCAGCGTATCGGGACATCGCCCAGCCCGCCAGGCCAAGGTCCAGCACATCCTGTACCGATGCCGGGTTCAGCACCGGCATGAAGCAGTTCTGGAACACATATTCGGTCTGGTGCGGATAGGTGGACGAATGCGCCCCGTGATCGTCGCCCGAAATCGCCAGGATGCCGCCGTGCTTATGCGTGCCCGCCATGTTGGCGCAGTGGAATGCATCGCCCGTGCGGTCCACGCCCGGCCCCTTGCCGTACCACATGCCATAGACGCCATCGACCCGCTTGCCGGGGAAGGCGTCGATTTCTTGCGTGCCGAACAGCATGGTCGCCGCGAGATCCTCGTTGATCCCCGGCTCGAACCGTATGTCGTTCGCCGCCATCAGCTTCTTCTTGACCCACAGCTCGCGGTCCAGCCCACCCAGCGGCGAACCGCGATACCCGGACACCAGCGCGGCGGTCTTCAGCCCCGCCTGCTGGTCCAGCCGCCGCTGCTCCAGCAGCAGGCGCAGCAGCGCCTGGATACCGGTCAGCAAGACCGGCCGATCCAAGTCGGTGAAACGCGACTCCAGGGTGATGTCCCCCGGGGAGTCCGAACCCGCGATACCGATGTCCATGGTCGTTTGTTCCTCCTAGGCGTGCCTCTACTACATAGTAGGTTTGGCGCCGTGGGAAAGGTTGCCATACTACGCGGCGGCCGGTACCCATTTTAGCAGGAACCGCTAAAATGGCGCCTGCGAAGTAAGGAAGTGTCGATGGAGTTGGACCGGCTGGACCTGGCGATCCTGGATCATTTGCAGGCCAACGGCCGGGCGACGGCTCAGGACTTGGGGGATGCGGCGCATTTGTCGCCGTCGCCGTCGCACCGACGCCAGAAGCTGCTGGAGGATGCCGGCGTCATCAAGCGCTACGTCGCCCTGCTGGATCAGGACAAGGTCGGGCTGCCGGTCAACGTGTTCGTCACGGTGAAGCTGGCCAACCACCAGGATGAGACACTGCGCGGATTCGAACGCGCGATCGAAGCCTGCCCCGAGGTCATGGAGATGTACGAAATGACCGGCGCGACCGACTTCCTGTTGCGCGTGGTCGCGGCCGATATCGCGTCCTATGAGGCATTTCTGCGCGG
>JAJZEV010000284.1 GCA_021805665.1 Pseudomonadota bacterium | reverse complement strand
TAAAATTTCCTACTTATCGACAATTTTAGGTTGCGTCCGGGCTCAGTCCACACTAAGGAGCTTCTCAATTCCTTGCTCATTCGTGCCATTGGCGTGACATGCAAAGGCAATGTATAGGGTTCGCTCACTTACACGGGGACAGAAGGCATGGCAGGCGCCGAACAAGTGTTAGGAAGTGATCGCGACAGCCGCCCAAGCCCAATCGACGTACATGTCGGGTCCAGAATCCGTCTTCGCCGCACTTTGCTCGGTATGAGCCAGGAACGTCTGGGCGAAGCGCTCGGACTAACCTTCCAGCAGGTGCAGAAATACGAACGCGGGGTCAACCGCGTGGGCGCCTCGCGCCTGTTCGATTTGTCGCGCGTGCTCGATGTCCCGATCAGCTTCTTCTTCGACGACATGCCCGACAGTCTGGCGTCCAATTTCGGCGGCGTGGCGGGCAGACGCCCGTCAGGCGGCCCCGAAACACAGGATGCGTTCGGCGACGATACGCTCAGCCGACGGGAAACCCTGGAACTGGTGCGCGCATACTATCGGATCACAGACCCATCGATCCGCAAGCGGGTCTTCGACCTTATCAAATCGATGGGACCGGCGGACGTATCCGGGGCTTAGGTCTCGCGCAGTCGCGGGTTGTCGAAACGCGGGTTTCGCGCCCTTTCCAGCGCGTCCCGCAGGGCATCGAATAACGAGCGTTTGTCGAGGTCGTGCAGAAACGAACCGACCTCGAACGCGCGCCCACGGCTGGTCAATACGACACGGGGGATCGCATCGGGCGACTCCAGATCGACCCTCAGCCACGCCGTCGATAGCGCGATCTGCTGTCGTCGCCCGGATGGGTCGGTTCTGATCACGATAAGTTGATGGTCGGCCAGCATGATCAATTCGCTCGCCCTGGCCCGGCGATGATTTATCGCCAGCAGGATCAGCAGCAGGGGCACATCGAGCAAACTAAAGATCGCCGCCGGCCAGGCGCCCCATAGCCAAAGACGCACCATCATCCCGGCACTGATGGTGGCCAGCGCACCGATAAGAACCGCCCCGCCACGACGGCTGAGGCTTCGGTGCGGGACGATCAGGGCTTCGAACACGGGCGACGGCACTGCTGACATCCGTCGTATCTATCAGCGACCGGGGCCGGTGTTCCAGGCCCCGCCGCTCAGCGAACCACGCCCTTGTCGCCGACCCCAAAACCGCCGGCCGCGTTGGCCAACCGCTGGAGATCGGTTCGCGACACCAGAATATCCGCCGACGCTCCGCAATTGCCGTCCGCCCGGGCGGTGCCGGTTCCAGCCCAATGGAGGCGGTATTGCAGGGACGGTTTGTCCTGCAGACCCTCCACCACCAGGCTGCCGCCCTTCTCGGCAATGACGTTCGGGTCCAGCGAGCACGCCGCCACCGGGCTGCCCATCGCCGAAATCAGCGTCGCGGGGATAATCGTCTGCCACAGGTCGGGGTCTTCGGAGCCCGGCTTGAACGTCACGATATCCCCGATCCCGGGGCGGAACTCATCGAGTTGCAGAACCAGGAATGTGCTGAGGCACCCGGCCGCCATGATCGCCATGGCGACCAGAGCCGGAAGCCACGCGGCCCGGGCGGTCACATGATCCGCTGTGTCGCGGGCGGGGTCCCGTCGATCCGATTGTCTCATGGCACCGATAACCTCATTCACGATCGCGCGAATTGTCTGTCCTTCGTCATATTGTGCAGCGCAACATGAAAGCAAGCATCGTGGTTGGCAGATAGAGCAATCCAGCCAATAGTGAGACGCAGACCAAGGGTATGAAACACCGGTATCCGGATTCAGACGGTCCCGGGACAACAACCAAAATGCCGGAGGAAACAACGCCATGCCCACACTCAACCGACGCTCGGTTCTGGCCGGGGGCGCCGCGCTGCCGCTGATCGGCCAAACCCATGCGGAACAGACGGAGGTAACCTTCGCCATGATCGCACCGCTGTCCGGCCCGTGGGCGCGGGAGGGCGAGCTGCAACGCATGGGCGCCGAAATGGCGATCGACGACATCAACGCGGCCGGCGGGATCAAGTCCATGGGCGGCGCCAAGGTTCGTCTGGTGCAATACGATGCCGGGGACTCGCCGGAAAAGGCCAAGAACGCCGCGCAGCGTATGATCGCGCAGGAACCCGGCCTCAGCGGCGGTTTCGGTGCCTGGCTGTCGTCCTTCACCCTGGCT
The DNA here is from genome assembly GCA_021805665.1 of Pseudomonadota bacterium. Lineage (GTDB taxonomy): Bacteria > Pseudomonadota > Alphaproteobacteria > Acetobacterales > Acetobacteraceae > Rhodopila. Next base: position 13,040 of record JAJZEV010000284.1, on the reverse strand, counting down.
GTCACCGAAGTCACCGAACGGGCCGAACTCCCGTGGTTCACACAGTCGTACTCGGACCTCATCACCAGCCGCGGCTTTCGCTTTATCTTCCAGTCCTCGCCCACCGCGGTCGATCAGGCGGAAAAGGCGCTGCCGACGATCCTCGACCTCGCCGAACGCACCACCGGCAAGCGGCCGCGCAAAGTGGCGATGATTTCGGACAACACCGCCTCGGCCGTCAGCTTCCTGAAGCCGATCCGCGGCCATGTCCTGGCCGATCTGGGCCTGACCGCCGTGGTGGACGAGATATTCACGCCGCCTCTGTCGGACGCCACCACCCTGATCCAGAAGGTGCGGTCAACCAGGCCCGACTTCCTGCTGGCGCTGTCAACGAACGTGCCGGACGACAAGATGATCCTGGATAAACTGGCGGAATTCGGCCTGGGCGGCGGAAAGTTGCCGGCGATTGGCAATGGCGGCCACTGGGCGATGCCGGAACTGGTGGCCAATGCCGGCGATCAGGTCGTCCAGGGCATGATGATTATCACCGCCGCCGGTGCCGGAAAAGGCATGGAGGCGCTTGAAGCCCGCTATATCGCGCGCACCGGGGAACCGTGGCTGCTGCAGGAGCCGATCATGGCCTATGGCCATATCATGCTGCTGGCCGAGGCGGTGGACCGGGCGAAAACCCCGGACCGGCGCAAAGTGGCGGAGCAGGTCCGGGCGTTCGACCTGCGCGACGGTCCCGCTCTGCTGTTCCCGGGCCATCATGTGAAATACGATCGGGCCGGAAGGCGGGTGGATGCCAAACTGATGATCGTGCAATGGCAGAATGGCCGTATCGTCACCACCGACCCGCCGGAGATGGCGGTCGCCACCGCCATCTGGCCGAAAAGGTAACGCGCCCGATTGGTATAAACGGGCCTTCGTCCGATTGGCGTTAAAATAGACCAACGATCACCGGCCTTTTGCCCCGCCGCCCGCGATGCTCCGTCCGAAAGCGGATCGCCGGAACAGCCTGGCCATGGTCAAGCCTGTGCTGCCGCCGTTGGCCTCATACCGAGATCGGATAGCAGTGCACGATCCGCGTCCATGCCTGGCAGGGGGGTGGTGAGAAGTTGGCCGCCGACGAACATTGAATTTGCTCCGGCCATGAAGCACAGCGCCTGCAATTCCCGGCTCATACCCTCCCGACCCGCGGAAAGGCGGACCATCGCACCCGGGCAGACGATGCGCGCGACGGCGATGGTGCGGACGAACTCCAGACCATCGATCGGATCGCTGCCGCCCAGCGGGGTGCCGGGAATCGGCACCAGCGCGTTGATCGGCAGGCTTTCCGGATGCTCGGGCAGGTTCGCCAGCGAGAGCAGCAAACCGGCTCGGGCGGCCCGTGTTTCCCCCATACCGACAATGCCGCCGCAGCACACCTTCAATCCGGCAGCGCGGACATTGGCTAGCGTGTCGAGGCGTTCCTGATAGGTGCGTGTGGTGACAACGCGCGCATAATCGGCTTCCGACGTATCGAGGTTGTGATTGTAGAAGTCGAGCCCGGCATCGCGCAGCGCCACGGCCTGATGCGGCTGCAACATGCCGAGCGTCGCGCAGGTCTCAAGCCCGAGCGCTTTCACGCCTTCGATCATCTCGGCCAGTGCCGGGATGTCGCGATCCTTCAGGTCGCGCCATGCGGCCCCCATGCAGAACCTCCCGGCGCCCGCCTCGCGTGCGGCTCGTGCGTTGGCAAGCACCGTTGCAGCGTCGATTAGCCTGGTCGCCGCGAGCCCGGTGTCATGGTGGGCCGACTGGCTGCAATAGCCGCAGTTTTCAGCACAACCGCCGGTCTTGATCGACAGCAATTGCGATAGCTGGATTTCGGTCGGATCGAACCGCTGCCGATGCACGATGGCGGCCTGGAACAGCAACTCGGTGAAGGGCAGGGCAAACAGGGCTTCTATCTGCGCCCCGGTCCAGTCGTGGCGTGGCAAGCCGGCCAAGTGGGCGGGACCGCTGGAGACGTCGTGCATATTCAATGTACTCGATCTATTCGGGCGCCCCTCATAGCCATGCGCCGCCGTCGCCACAATGGCCGCGCGGAGCCGGACCACGACACTGGCTTGAACAGCCCCGTTGTCGTGAGACCGCGGCGGGTTGGCGAGGCAGGGAGGATTTCCGAAAACCGCAGCCGTGGATTTTTTGACCGAAGTCCGCCGCTGCCGCCACATCGAAAACTAGAACGGCACCCCGGCGAGACTGCGGCTGGTGCGGATCGTCTGCAGCGTCTGCACCCGGCTGACCGTCGGCAGGCCGGTCAGCTTCTGGGTCAACTGGTTCTCATGCGCCGTGTCGCGCGCCACCAGCTTCAGCAGGAAATCGCCGCCGCCGCGGATCATGTGGCACTCGCGCACCTCGGCCCAGGTGCCGACCGTCTGTTCGAACGCCGACAGCAGTGTCTCTTTCTGACTGTCCAGGCCGACGATGGCGAAGAACGTGATTTCCCACCCCAGCATCTGCGGATCGGTATCGGCGTGGTAGCCGCGGATCACCCCGGCTTCCTCCAGCGCGCGGACGCGGCGCAGGCAGGGCGGGGCGGAAATACCGGCCCGCTTCGACAGATCGACATTGGTCATCCGGCCATCTTCCTGCAGCGCGGCAAGAATGCGACGGTCGATGGCATCCAGCCCGGCGGGCATATCTGAATGGGGCGGCTTCATGGGATTTTGAACAGACGTTTCCTGGCCGCGACGAGATGCACAATCTTATTGCGTACCATCCGCCCGGCAAGGGGCAATCTTTCGCCGCACACCGATATCGCCGCCGCTCCGGGGTTTTTCATCCGCCCCGGGGGATTTCTCCGAACTGCCTCTTTCCACCCAGCCTTCCACCCATCACTTTACGTCGCATGACCAGACTGCTTCGGACCACCGCCCGCGTTCTCGCGGCACTTGGCGTGCTTGTGCTGCTGCTGTTCGCGGTCGTGTCCGGCCTGGTCTGGCTGACCATCCCCGGCGCCCGGCAGGATGCCACGCTGCCCGGCCTGTCCGGTCCCGTGGACATCACTTTCGACACCGACTGGGTGCCGCGCATCCGTGCCCGATCCGACACCGACGCGGCGGTGGCGCTGGGCTTCGTCCATGCCCGCGACCGCATGTTCCAGATGGACCTGATGCGGCGGGCGGCATCGGGGCGGCTGTCGGAGATCGTCGGGCCGGCGACGCTGCCGATGGACCGCATGAGCCGCACACTGGGCCTGCGCCGCCACGCTATGGAGGACCTCGCGACGCTGCCGCCGGAAACGCGCGACCTGCTGGACGCCTACGCGCGCGGCGTGAATGCCTGGATCGATCTGAAAGGCCGGTTCGCCGCCCCGGAATTCCTGCTGCTGGGCGCGCCCGAACACTGGCAGCCGTCCGACAGCCTGCTGTGGGCGAAAACCATGGGGCTTTGGCTGTCGATGAACTGGCGCCAGGAACTCGCCCGCCAGGCCCTGGTCGGGCATGTGCCGGACGCGCTGATCCAGCAGTTTTGGCCGGCTCGGTCAGGGGTGCCGGCCCCGGAGGCGATGGCCCCGCTGCCCGAACGGTTCGCCGCGGCCGCGACACGGCTGATCGGGGTGCTTCCGCGGTTTCCGGAACCGTTCACGATGCCGCGAAGTGCCTCTAACGAGTGGGCGGTCGATGGCAGCCATACCGCAACCGGGGCGCCGATGCTGGCCGGCGATCCGCATTTGTCGTTCGGTTTTCCCGGCCTGTGGTATCTGGCGCGAATCGACACACCCGGGCATGTGCTGGCGGGTGCGACCGCGCCGGGCGTGCCGTTCATGGTGCTGGGCCGCAATGAGAAGATCGCCTGGACCTTCACCACCAACGGCGCCGATGTGCAGGACATCTTCGTCGAGACGCCGGCCGGCCCGGGCGAGTATCAGACTCCAGACGGCCCCAAGCCGTTTTCGATACGCGAGGAACGCATCGGGGTTCGCGGCCGGGACGACGTTGTGCTGACCGTGCGGGAAACCCGCCATGGGCCGGTGATCAGCGATCTGGACCACCCGGACGGTCCTGTCCTGGCGGTGTCGATGGCCAATCTTCAGCCCAACGACACGGCGGCAGCGGGCCTGCGGGCGTTAGACCACGCCCAGACGGTGCAGGAGGCGGGGGCGGCGGCGGCGGCAATCAGCTCACCGGTACAGAACCTGCTGGTTGCCGACGCCAGGACGATCGGACTGTTCGTCACCGGCCGCGTGCCGATCCGCAAAGCCGGGGACGGGTCCATGCCTGCGCCCGGCGACGGATCGCATGACTGGACCGGCTTGGCCTCGGGCGAGCAACTGCCGCACAGCGTGTCCCCCGCCAGCGGCCGGCTGGTGAACGCAAACGAGCCGGTCTGGCCACCGGATTTCCCGGTGTTCATGGGGCGGGACACGTTCGCCCCCTGGCGGGCCAACCGGATACGGGAACTGCTGTCCTCATCCGACCGGCTTTCGCTGGCAGACTTCGCTGCGATGCAAACCGATCTGGTGGACGGTTTCGCCCGGCAGGTGCTGCCGACGCTGCTGGCCGTGCCCGGCGCTTCGCAGCCGGCGATCGCCCTGCTGAAGGGTTGGGACGGCAAGGCGTCCATGGAGCAGCCAGCCCCGCTGATTTTCAACGCCTGGATGAACGCATTCCACGATGCGGTGCTGCACCGTGCCGGTCTGCCAGCCGCGGGCGGGCCGCCGCTGGCCGATTTCATCGCCTCGGTGTTGACCCCGCAGGGCGCCCGGTGGTGCGACGGGGACTGCGCGCCGCTGCTGCGCGATTCCTTGAACGACGCGATGCAACGCCTTACCGCCCGGTTCGGCGGCGATCCGCCGGCGTGGCGCTGGGGCGACGCCCATCAGGCCGTGTTCGCGCATCCGATCCTGCGCATGGTTCCGGTGCTGGGGCCGTTGACCACGATCAGCATCCCCAGCCCGGGCGACGACACCACGCTGGACCGCGGCAGCCCCGATGCGGCGTTTCAATCGGTGCATGGGGCGTCGTTCCGCGGGGTCTATGACCTGTCCGACCTCGACCGCAGCCTGTTCGTCATGACACCCGGACAATCCGGCAATCCGTTCAGTGCGCACGCAAGAGATTTCGCCCTCCGCTGGCGCGACGGTGCTACCATTACGCTCGGGCCAACCCCGGCCCGAATCACCGGAACGGTTCGGCTGACACCATGAGCTATGGCATCCCCTATCCAAACGACGACTTTCTGACCGGCGGGGTGGTGGCACGCCGCTGCCTGGGCTGGCTGATCGACGCGGTTCTGATCGTTCTGCTGACACTGGCGATTTGGTGGGTCCTGTTCCTGTTCGGGCTGCTGACCTTCGGCCTGGGCTTCGGCGCCCTGACCATCCTGCCCTGGGTGCCGTTCCTGTATCAGTTCCTGTCGCTGCTGGGTGCCAGTTCCGCCACGCCCGGGCAGCGCGCGATGGGCCTGACGGTGCGGCGGAACGACGATCTCGGGCCGCCGTCCGTGCTGCAGGCGTTGGTGTTCGTGCTGGTGTTCTACCTGACCATCGCCACGTCGGGCCTGCTGCTGGCGGTCGCTTTGTTCACCCGCCGCGGACGCACACTGCACGATATGCTCAGTGGACTGGTCGTTGTCCGGACCGGGGCGTTGACCGCGGCCGGCGGAGGCTGGAACATGCCGCCAGGAAACGCCTTCCCGTGACCCGGACATCATGATCGCACGGCAATGACACTGTATAAGCCGCCCCGCCGGCCGCAGTTCTTCTATACCACCGCCCCCCTGCCCTGCCCGTATCTGCCGGGCCGGACGGAACGCAAGGTGGTCACCGAAATCGCCGGGCCGGAGGCGGAGGCGCTGCACGACCGGCTGTCGCGGGCGGGCTTCCGCCGCAGCCACAACATCGCCTATGCGCCGGTATGTCCGTCATGCCAGGCCTGCGTGCCGATCCGGATTCCGGTGGACCGGTTCCAGCCGGATCGCACGCTGCGCAAGATCGCCAAGGCCAACGCCAATCTGGAAGGCTATCGCGTCCCGGCCAGGGCGACCGCCGAACAGTTCCAGTTGTTCCAGCGCTACCAGCAGATGCGCCACGGCGACGGCGATATGGCCAGCATGAGCTTCTATGACTACCGGGCGATGGTGGAAGACACGCCGATCGAGACGTTCGTCATCGAATTCCGCGACGAGCAGGACCGGCTGGTCTGCGCCTGCCTGACCGACCAGTTGGGCGACGGACTGTCGGCGGTGTACAGCTTTTTCGCCCCCGGGATGGAAAAGCAGTCCCTGGGCACCTTCGCCGTGCTGTGGCTGATCGAACGCGCCCGCTCGCTGGGATTGCCGTGCGTCTATCTGGGCTACTGGGTGCCGGAGAGCCGCAAAATGGCCTATAAAGCCCGCTTCAAGCCCAGCGAAATCCTGGTCAACGGCGTCTGGCGCGTGCTGACCGACAGCGAAATCGCCGGGGATGGCGCCGAAGCCGCGATGGTGTCGGAATCGGCCGGTTGACCGGTTCGAACCGCCCGGCATGACATCCGATCCTGACTGGCTGGTCTGGGCGCGCGAAATCCAGGCTATCGCCCAGACCGGACTGGCGTTCGGCAAGGACCCTTACGACCTCGAACGGTTCCACGCCCTCGGTCGCCTTGCCGCGCGGATCATGGCCGCTCACACCGATGCGGACCTGACCCGTATCGAGTCGCTGTTCGCTACCGAGGCCGGCTATGCGACCCCCAAGCTGGGCGTGCGCGGCGCGGTGTTCGATGCCGCCGGCCGCATCCTGATGGTGCGCGAGGTGGTGGACGCCAACCGCTGGACGCTGCCCGGCGGCTGGGCCGACGTGAACCAGACCCCGGCCGAGTCGGTGGTGCGGGAGGTGTTCGAGGAATCCGGCTACCGCGTCCGCGCCACCAAGCTCGCCGCGGTCTGGGACCGGGCGCGCCAAGCGCATCCGCCCACCGCGTTTTCCGTCGCCCGCATGTTCTTCATCTGCGCGCTGGAGGGCGGCGAACCGGCGACCAGCCTGGAAACCAGCGAAGTCGGCTGGTTCGCCGAAGCGGAGATACCGGCAGACCTTTCGATCCGCCGCACGCAGCCGCATCATATCCACCGGATGTTCGCGCATTGGCGCGATCCGGCGCTGGCAACCGAGTTCGACTGAACAAGCCTTACTTGACCGGTCCTGGCTGCCCCCCCCCTGGCTGACTCGCCCCTGGCTGGCTCGCCCCTGGCTGGCTCCCCCTTCCCTCTTTGTTCGGGTCATGTCCGGCCTGCCGCAGGAGCACGTCGTTGATGCCATTCGACGCCTCTGAAGCCACCACCACGGCCACGTCGCCCCAGTATTTGCTTAGCGTGCCGGCGGGAATTTCATTCAACTGAACCACCCGCCCGCGTTCGTCGCCCGACGCGGTCTTCACGATCCACTGGATCTCCACCCGTTCCAGATGCTTGGGAATCGGCACCACCGCGACCTCCCCCTGCACCACGAAATCGGCACCCGCCGGGGTTGTCAGAACCACCGGACCCAGCACCGCCAGCCGGGCGCGGAGTTGCTGGGTCAGGGTGACGTTGCCGTCGCCCGGCGCGCCGGTCACGTCGGCGACATCGACCTTGGCGGCGCGGTTATACAAGCTACCCGGATCGGCCTTGTCGTGTGACACCCGGATGCTGGTCAGCACCGCACCGATCCGCGGGCCGGCTTCCTCGGCAACCTGTGTCAGCAGTGCCGGATCGGCGTGCGCCCAGGCGTCGAACGGCACTTGCTCGCCCTGTGCGACGCCTTCTTCCTTGCCTTGGGGGTTCTGGATGCTGAACATCGGGGTCACGAAATCGCCCTTGTGTTCGGCCCGGGTGATCAGCCGCCAGTCGTTCTTGTCCGGAGTACGGACCAGCGCCGGGACCTCGGTCGCCTGCAGCGCGACGGCGATCTGCCTGGCCAGTTCCTGGTTGGCGGCATCGGGCAGCAGCGTATCCGAACCGGGCGGCACGGCCAGCAGCGGCGACAGCGGCTGTGCCAGCCTGCGCGCGGTCGCGCCGGGGTTGCCCAGGAATGGCTCCGGCAGGTCGCCGCAGGAGGAGAGGGTCAGGCAGGCGAACGGTATCAGGGCCCAACGGCCAAAACGGGCGATCATCCGGCGGTTTGAAGCAGATGCGGGGCGGCACCGAAAGGGGGGGAGGATAGCGAACATCCGGGTGCGCCGGTCACGCTGGCCGGATAACCGAGATCTGATGCCCGATCGGCCCCGCCTTCGCCAGTGTGCGCCTGCGATGGCTGAAGAACCGGTCTTCTTCGGCCAGGGTGTCCACTCCGGTCACGATGACGTGGCCAACGCCAGCCACACGCAGGCGGGCGGCGCAATAGCCGGCGAGGTCGAACTGCCAGCGGTCCTCGCGCCGGCCGGGTGCGAAGAACGCCGAGTCGGCGACGGCATGCGCCAGCACCTGGTCGCGCAGATCGGGACCGACCTCATACGACGCCTGCGCGATGCAGGGGCCGACGGCCGCCACGATATCGGACGCCGCTGCGCCAAGCCCGGCCATTGCCGCCACGGTTGCTTCCAACACCCCGGACACCGCGCCGCGCCACCCGGCATGGGCGGCCCCGACCACGGCGCCATCGGAGGCAGCAAACAGCACCGGCGCGCAATCCGCCGTCACGATCCCCAGCGCCACGTCGCGGCAGGCGGTGACCATGGCGTCGGCCTGCCCGCCCTGCCCCGGCATCCAGGGCCGGGTCACCGTCGCCACCGCATTGCCATGCACCTGTGTCAGCCCCAGCAAATTCGTGGGCTCGACACCCAGCGAACGGGCGACACGGGCACGGTTTTCCCGAACCGCTTCGGGGTTGTCCGGGCTGGAGACGCTGCAATTCAAGCTGGCGAAGGCCCCGGTGGAGACTCCGCCGATCCGGGTGAAGAACCCGTGCGGCGCGCCGATCGGCTCGACAGTCAGGGCCTGCGCCATGGTAGGTGAACTCCGTCGGAAATGGGACTTGGGTGTGCGCAATGTGCCGCGGCGGGTCAACCGGTGTTATAGGTATGGTGCATCGGCGATTGTGGCGGTGGCCGGCGGACAGGGGGAAACGATGATCGGCATCGATTGGGGCACAACGAGTTTTCGCGCCTTCCGCATCGGGCGCGACGGCGCTATCCGCGAACGCCGTTCGGCCACCAAGGGTATTCTGAATGTCCCCGACGGACGGTTCGGCGATACGCTGCGCGAAGAAATCGGCCCCTGGCTGGCGGCCGGGGAGGATCGGGTGCTGCTGTCCGGCATGATCGGCAGCCGGCAGGGCTGGAAGGAAGCCCCCTATCTGCCCTGCCCGGCCGGCGCGGCGGAGATCGCGGCCAGCCTGACGGATATCGGCTTCGACTGGGCCAGGGTCAGACTGGTGCCCGGCCTGTCGGGGCTGGATGGCTCTGGCGTGGCAGAAGTCATGCGCGGCGAGGAAACCCAAGTGCTGGGTATCCCGGCACTGCTGCGCGACGGCGGCATTGCCTGTCTGCCCGGCACGCATTCGAAATGGGTGCGGGTCGTCGGCGGGCGGATCGTCGGCTTCACCACCCATATGACCGGGGAAACCTTCGCTGCCCTGCGCGGCCATACCATCCTGGGGCGCACGATGCGCGACGGCCCCGCTGGCGATGCCCCGTTCGATTCCGGACTGGCTCGCTCGGCGGACCCCGGGGGCCTGCTGCATCATCTGTTCGGGGTGCGTGCCCTGGCGCTGGCCGGGCGGCTGGAGGAATATGAGACACCGGCCTATCTGTCGGGCATCCTGATCGGGCACGAGGTCCGGGCGGCCCTGGCGCAGGCCGGGGGATCGGTCGTGCAGGTGATCGGCGCGCCGGAACTGACTGCACTCTATGCAAAGGCCATTGCCGCCTGCGGCGGTTATGCCGAACGGCACGACGGCGAAGCCGCCGCCAATGGACTGGCACTTATCGCGGAGCACGCCCAATGGACCTGATATCCTGTCTGACACGCTGCCCGCTGGTCGCGATCTTGCGAGGCATCCGGCCCGATGAGGCGGTTTCGATCGTCGCAGCGCTGGAAACCGCCGGCTTCGCGATCGTGGAGGTGCCGCTGAACTCACCCGATCCGATGACCAGCATCGCCGAACTGGTCCGCCGGTTCGGGGAGCGGATGCTGATCGGCGCCGGCACGGTAATGACCGAGGATCAGGTCGCCGCCATCGCCGCGGCCGGCGGACGGCTGATCGTGACCCCCCATGCCGACGCGCGGATCGTGCGCGCGGCCAAGCGGTATGGGCTGATCGCCGTGCCCGGCTGCTTCACCCCGGCCGAGGCCTTCGCGATGCTGGAAGCCGGGGCCGATGCGCTGAAACTGTTTCCCGCCGAGGGCGCCAGCCCGGCGATGCTGCGGGCAATCCGAGCGGTGCTGCCGGGGGGGACGCGGGTGCTGCCGGTGGGGGGTATCGATGCTTCCAACATGGCGTCGTGGCGGGCCGCCGGGGCCGCCGGATTCGGGATCGGATCGGCGATCTACAAGCCGGGCGACACGGCGGCGGTTGTTGCCGGCAAGGCGCGGATATTGCTGGATGCGCTGCCGGGGCGGGACCAAGCCTGACGCCTGTTGGCGGCATTTGGGAAACAATCTTCACGTTTTCGTCAAGACGTTACGAGACCATCTCATCTTCTGGATGACCGGCCATGTCGGATTTTTCCGTCTGGTACGAAACGATATGTTCCGTAATGTTCGTCCGCATATCCGCCGATCCTTTTGGCACATGCGCGCCACTCCGGGCCGAATATGATGAATATGTGAAATGTTTATCGGACGTTCCGCAGAAAACAGACAATCCATATCTTGTTTACAAAATTGGCGGAAAATTGAGATGCCGCCGCAACGGCGACGAAATATTACCAACCTGGAAAGTCATACGTCCGCATGACAATAGCCGAGCGCCACGCATCTCGCGGGCGGCTCAGGGAAGGCGGATATCATGGCTTCGGCGGTAACTATTCAGGGCGCGGGCACTCGGACGATCGACTTGAACTTCGACAACGCATCGACATTTGCGATTGCCCAACAGGTCGCAGCCCAGCTTCAGGCCGCATTGTCCGCCGGAACGACCGTGCTTGAATACAGCAATGAGGGCTCCCCCCCGGCCTTGCCGGCCGGTGTCAGCGGGGCGTTCGTCCAGACAACCGGAAAGCCAGTGATCCTGCCGGCGGGATACACCACCGATATCGTGATGAAATCCGGCCGGGCGACAGTCTTGGACACTGGAACGGCGACTGAAACGGTCTTGTCCGGCGCGTCCACATCGCTGAATTTCGTGGCGTCCGGGGGATCGGGAACCGTGGCGGCGGGGGGTGGCAACAACCGGCTGATGGTGAGCGGTACGACGCCGGGCAACTGGACCCTGGCGACAGGTAACGGCAACGACATGATCACGGTGCTTGGCAAGGCAAATGCGACCATCGCCGCCGGCGGCGGGCACAACACCATCGTCCTGGGTAGCAGCGGCGGCCATAGCGGCGGGGTTCGGGACAATCTTTCAGGGGGCGCCATGTTCGCGGCCCCGATCGTTACCGCCGATTCAACCACGGCCGGTCACCGGGAACGGGACGGCAGAGGCCACCGCAACGGATCGGATGGCAACGGATGGGATGGCAACGGTTCGGATGGCAGCGGATCGAACGGCCAAGGCAACGGCGACAGCAACGGGCGGCATTCCAGCAGAGACAACCCCCATGGATCGGACGGCGACGGGCACGGGAATAGAAACACCCAAAGCGGGAACGTATCGATCGTATCCACCGGACAGGACACGATCCTCGGCGGCGGCGGCAACGTAACGATCGATGCTAGCGGCGCGGTCAGCGATTACGTACAGGCTGGCAGCGGTCACTTGCTGTTCGTCGGCGGATCCGGCGGTGCGACGATCCTTGGAGGCAGCGGCAGCGACACGTTCTTCGGATCGTCCGGACCCGCGGGGAGACAGTACATTACCGGTGGAACGGGCGGCGACAACCTGCTGCAGGCCGGCGACGGCATGGCCACACTGCGGGGCGGCGGCAATAACGACCAGCTTTATGCCTTCGGCGCGCACAACCAGTTGCTGATCGCTGCCAGCGGCAACGAAACCCTGTCGGCCACACTGTCATCGGGCAACGACTCGCTGCGCGCGGGTTCCGGAAAAGATCTTCTGATCGGCGGCAGCGGCAACGATACTTTCGTTGGAGGTTCCGGTCGCGACACCGTGATCGCCGGCACCGGCACCAGCACGTTCGACTTCATCAAACACCACGCCGGCGGTACGGAACTGGTGCAGGGGCTGACGAACATCGCGTCGATCGACATCCATCTGACCGGCTATGGCGACAAAGCCATTCAACAGGCGCTGAAGAGCCAGACGGTCAACGACGGGTCGGTGACAATCGGATTGAGCGACGGGACGAGGATCACCTTCCAGGATATCACTTCGCTCAGCCGCTCCAACTTCAGCTAAGGGGAAATCACGAAAGAGGCCGGCCGTCCGACGGAGGTCGCTGACCATCTATTGCCGTGGCGGACGCACAGCCCCGCGCGGGCGCGAGGATAGGGCTGCAAGCCTTCGGTTCCTTGTGCCGTCGGCACAGTTGGATCCGCCGCTCCAACCAATAACGCTTGTCGATAGCTATTTTTTCTATTCCGTCCGGCCGGAGCGAACTCCGGCCGGACGGAATAGGTACAACCGTCTTCCGGAGGCATTTTGCGTCGGAAGTCAGGCGGCGGAGCGCCGTGATACCCGCATAGCCTGAGTTGTTTGCCGATAGGTGGCCGCTCGTTCCAGCCTGGACGATACGACCGGCGGTTTGAACCGCCCGTGCGCCGGGCCGCTCTGCGGGCACGGTCCCGGACGAGGTCAACCGAAACAGGAGCCAGACCGTTTAGCAGGCGGGAGCGGCCGAAAGCCCGGCGTCAGACAAGCGTGCATTGACGGAACGCAAGCACAGAATGGCCCTCGGCGGCGCAGTGTTCGGCGAAGTCGCGCGCCTGCCGGGGCAAGGCTGGCGGCGGGAGCAGATCGCGGGCAGGCGCAAACGGGAGGATGCGGGAATACAGCG
>JAJZEV010000001.1:4591-15344 GCA_021805665.1 Pseudomonadota bacterium | reverse complement strand
CGCCGGCCGAACCGGTCCGACACCGGCCCGTACAGCAACTGCCCGATCGACAGCCCGATCAGATACAGTGTGATCGTCAACTGCGACGTGCCGATCGACATCCCCAGCGCCCGGGCGGTCGCCGGCAGCGCGGGGATGACGATGTGCATGCCCAGCGTTCCGCAGGCCGTCATCGCGACCAGCAACAGAAAAGGTGCCCGCGACCGCGCACGCCGCGCGGAGGAGAAAGGAAGTCGCATGATGTGTCCCGCTGTGATTGGCCACTATGCCCGATGGCGGCGCGGGTTCAACTCCGGTGGCCGGTGTGAAATGTCATTGTATTGACATCCAGGCTCTCTCGCGGCCCGCATCGGGAGCCTGTAAGCGTGCCGCGAGCGAACCTGAAGAGAGTCTCCATGCAAACCAGAAACGTGCCGGCGAGCGGCCCCGGCTACTGGACCGCACTGTCGGTCGCGAGCGTCTTCGGCGCCAACATGGGCGACTTCTGCTCCAAGGTTCTGCATCTGGGCCATGCGAACGGCCTGCTGCCACTGGCGATTCTGTTCGCCGCGATCCTGGCCGTGGAACGGCGTGCCACCGCCGCGACGGTGGCCTTCTACTGGCTTGCGGTGCTTGCGTTACGCACCGCCGCGACCAACGCCGGCGACCTGTTGACCCATGATTTCGCCGTTCCCTATCCGGCGGCGATGGCGGGTCTGGCCGTGCTGCTGGCCGCTATCCTGGTGCTGGAGCGGCCATCGCCAGCGGTGCGGCGCGACACCTCGGTGCCGGATACGAACCTGTATTACTGGGCGGCGATGATGGTTGCGGGCACGCTTGGCACCGCGGCGGGCGATTACGTTGCCGATGTGCTGGGATTGGGGGCCGGTGCCGGGTCGCTGGTCCTGTGCGCCGTGCTGGCCGCGCTTCTGGCAATCCGGACGATCGGCGGGTTCACGTCCCGGGCATCGTATTGGATCGTCATCGTCGCGATCAGGTCCGCTGGCACGACGGTGGGCGATTACCTCGCCGGGCGGCACGGTCTGGACTTCGGGCTTCCGGTCAGCACGGCTGCCACCGGCCTTGTGTTCGTGACGATCCTGGCTGCGCTGTTTTATGCCAAACCGCCGAACGCAGCGGCCGCCTAATGCAGGGTGGCCGAGGCCATCGGCACGCCGCCCGCACAGAATGCCAGACGCAGGCGCAGCGTTTCCGTGACATCGGCCAGGGAGGAAAACATGCCAACCTCGTTCAGCGAGTCCCAGTGAAGCTGATCGACCCGGAATCCGCCGGCTTCGCGGGTAACAATGAAGCTGGGGCCGGTTGAATCGTCGCCATCTTCCGGCAGCACCACCAGCGTCGCATCCTCGGCGCCGGCACCTGCCAGTTCGACCGACCAATCCGGCGCGACACAGGCGATTGCCTGCCGCACAGCTGCCATATCCGCCTCGCACAATGGCTGAGGCCGAACCGCTATCGCGCTGTTCAGTCGGATAAGATCGCCCGGTCGCCTGATCGACATCGCACACTCCGAATATGGGAGCTTTATGTCATATCCAGGTTGTAGAATACAGCGTCTTTAAGCGGATTTGTGTAATAAATTACACAAATCTTCTCTTTTTTAAGTTATTGTCGCGTCGATCGGGACGATGCAGCGGAGCGGCGAGCCAATGTCAGCACCGCATTGCGGCACAGGGCATGGTCCGGCCACCCCGTCCGCTTACAGCCGCGTTCAGCTTCCGCCAGCGCCGTCATCGCCGCCGCCAGCGTGCCGGCCGGCCACAGCATCAGCGAGCGCGAGAACGCCCCGACCTTCTGGAAAAAGACCGGAGGACGCACCGTCCTTGCGGCATCCGCCGCCGTCAGCCCCTGCTCCTCCATGGCCAGGCGCGCGCGATGCAGCTTCTGCAGGTGCCCCATCGCCACCCGCAGCACCTGCACGGGCGCGGCCCCTTCGGCCATCGCGGCTTCCAGCGCCCGGTCGGCCGTGGCGACATCGCCCGTGGTCGCGGCATACATCGCGTCGTCCAGCGACAAGCCCGCCAGATCGCCGACACAGGTCATCGCCGCATCCAGATCGACCCGTTTGCCCGGGCCCACATACAGCGCCAGCTTCTCCAACTCCGCCCGGGTGGAGGCCCGGTCCGCGCCCAGTTGCTGCGACAGCCACGCCAGGGCATCCGCCTCGATCCCCACCCCGCCCACGCGCAGCGTCTCCCGGATCGTTTCCTCCAGTGCCCGTCCTTCCTCCGGATAGCAGCCGATCGCCGCGCCGTCGGCCGCGGCTTCCAACGCCGTCCGCAGCTTGGAACGGGTGGCTATCGAAGGCCCCTCCAGCACTACCAGCGCTGGTGCCTTGCTTTTCAGCAGCGCAAGAACCGGTTCGGTCGCGGCGTCGGTCACGTCGCGGACCCGCACCACACGCCGTCCGCCCATCAGCGACAGGCCCGCGGCCTCGTTCGCCAGTTGTTTGATGTTCTCGCGCGGCAGCTCGGTCACCAGGAACGGATCGTCCAGCGATCCGGCGATGGCCCGCACCAGGGTTTCCGCCCGGTCGCGGATCATGCCGGCGTCCTCCCCGAACAGCAGCACCACCCGGCATTCGCCAGGTTCGCGCAGAAAGGCGGGAATCCGCGCTGCCGCCAGTTTCACGGGCGCTACGCGGCCTTCTTGTCCGCCTGCTCGCGGAACCAGACCGCAAGCTGCATCGCGATCTGGGTGGCGATATTCTCCGCTATGCGTTTCGTCTCCGCCTCCACCTCCAGGTCGGCGGCGAAGTACTGCGAATCGAAGATGTTGACGCCGTCCAGCGCCCGGGCGCCGCCGGACGTCAGTTCCGTGCGCTTGGGATCGCGGGCGTGCAATGAATAGGTTGCCGTGCCGATCAGCCTGATCCGTGTCGCGATATCGTTGGCTTCGATGCCCACACCCTCGCCGGCGACGCTGAACGATACGTTCAAGTCGTATTTCATCGGCACGCTGCCGGAATCGTTACCGAACCGCTCCTGCAACGCCTGGCGCATAAGCTGGCCCGGCCGATCCGGGATCACTGGCACGTTGACCGCGGCGAGTTCGCGATGCGCCGGGCCGGCGGCGCCCGACGCCGTGGGCATATAGACAGGCTGGAAGCCGCAACCGCCCAGGGCGGTCAGGGAACCCAGGCAAAACCAACGGCGGCTGACAGAGGATTTCATCCGGCGACCACGAAGTTGACGATTCGGTTGGGGACATGCACGCGCTTGACGATCCGCTTGCCTTCCAACGCCTTGGCGACATTCGGATCGGCTTCGGCGGCGGCGATCACGGCATCGGCCGGCGCGTTCGGCACAGCCTCGATGGTGCCGCGCAGCTTGCCCATCACCTGCACGGCGATGGTGACACTTTCTGCGACCAGCAGCGCCGGGTCGGCTTCCGGCCACGCCAGTTCCGCGACCAGATGGCCGCTGTCCGGGAACAGGCGGGCATACACTTCTTCCGACAGATGCGGCATCATCGGGCTGGACAGACGGGCCAGCATCTCCACCGCCTCCCGGCGCGCCCATGCCAGACCGGCTTCCGTAGCGGCGCGTTCCGCTTCGGTAATCGCGTTGGCCAGTTCGTATAACCGGGCGACGGCGACGTTGAAGGCGAAGCTGTCCAGGGCTTCGGTAACCGCCGCGATGCAGCGGTGCGTCGCGCGTCGCATCGTCCGGCCGGCCGGACCGAACGCGTCGGGCATCGTCTCGGTGCGGGTGCCATCCAGCGCCTCCGCCAGCCGGAACACCCGCTGAGTGAAGCGGAACGCGCCGGCGGCGCCGGATTCCGTCCATTCCATGTCGCGTTCAGGCGGATTGTCCGACAGGATGAACCAGCGGGCGGTATCGGCGCCGTAGCGGGCGATGATGGCACCCGGGTCGATGGTGTTGCGCTTGGACTTGCTCATCGCCTCCACGCGCCCAACCGTCACCGGTTCGCCGGTTTCGCGATGCACGGCGGTGCCGTCGGGCCGCTTTTCGATTTCTTCCGGGTACAACCAGCGGTTGTCGGTGCCGCGGTAGGATTCGTGGTTCACCATGCCCTGGGTGAACAGGCCCGCGAACGGTTCGTCCACCGACACATGCCCGGTGTCCTTCATCGCCCTGGTGAAGAACCGCGAATACAGCAGATGCAGGATCGCGTGTTCGATGCCGCCGATATACTGATCGACCGGCATCCAGTGATCGACCGCCGCCTTTACCAGCGGCACATTGGCCTTGGGTGAGCAGTAGCGGGCGAAATACCAGGAGCTATCGACGAACGTGTCGAATGTATCGGTTTCCCGCCGAGCCTTGGCGCCGCAGGCGGGGCAGTTGACGTGCTTCCAGGTGGGGTGGTGATCCAGCGGATTGCCGGGCTTGTCGAAAGTGACGTCTTCGGGAAGCCGCACCGGCAACTGGTCGTCCGGCACGGGCACGACGCCGCACTTATCGCAGTGGATGACCGGGATCGGGCAACCCCAGTAGCGTTGGCGGGACACACCCCAGTCGCGCAGCCGCCAGTTGGTCAGGCCCTTGCCGACGCCCAGCGATTCCAGTTTGCCGATGGCGGCGCGCTTGGCGGCATCGACGTCCAGGCCGTCCAGGAAGCCGGAGTTGAAGGCAGTGCCGGGGCCGGTGTAAGCCTCTTTCCCCAGCACGAACGCTGCCGGGTCGGTGTTCGGCGGCAGTACCACGGGGGTAACGTCCAGGGCGTATTTCCGGGCGAAATCCATATCGCGCTGGTCGTGGCCAGGGCAGCCGAAGATGGCGCCCGTGCCGTATTCCATCAGCACGAAGTTGGCGATCCAGACCGGATAGGTCGCGCCTTCGATGAACGGGTGCTTCACGCGCAGGCCGGTGTCGTAACCCAGCTTTTCGCCGGTCTCGATGGTGGCTTCGGAGGTTCCGCGGCTTTTGCACTCGGCGATGAAGGCGGCGGCTTTCGGGTCGCGCGCCGCCACTTCGTTGGCGATCGGATGTTCCGGCGCGATGGCCATGAACGACATGCCGAACAGGGTGTCCGGGCGGGTGGTGTAAACCTCTACCGTTTCGGCGCTATCCGCCCCATTGCTGTCGGCCAGGGTGAAGGCCAGTTTGGCGCCCTCCGACCGGCCGATCCAGTTGGCCTGCATCAGCCGCACGCGTTCCGGCCAGCGATCCATCCTGTCCAGCGCGTCCAGCAAGTCCGGCGCATACTTGGTGATGCTGAGGAACCACTGGCTGAGCTGCTTTTTTTCCACCGGCGCGCCAGAGCGCCAGCCCTTGCCGTCGATCACCTGCTCGTTTGCCAGCACGGTGCCATCGACCGGGTCCCAGTTGACCCAGCTTTCCTTACGCTCCACCAAACCGGCCTTCAGGAAATCGAGGAACAGCTTCTGCTGGTGTTGGTAGTATTCCGGCTGGCAGGTCGCGAACTCGCGTTCCCATTCCAGCGACAGGCCCATACGCCGCAGTTCGGTGCGCATGGCGGCGATGTTGTCATAGGTCCATTTGGCGGGATGCACACCGCGTTCCCTTGCGGCGTTCTCGGCGGGCAGGCCGAAGGCGTCCCAGCCCATCGGGTGCATGACAGAGTGGCCGCGCGCGCGCTTATACCGTGCGACGACATCGCCCAGCGTATAGTTGCGGACGTGGCCCATGTGGATTTTCCCCGACGGGTAGGGGAACATCTCCAGCACGTAGTATTTCGGCTTGCCGTCTGTGGGCACATCTTCGACGGTAAAGCAGGCGCGGTCTGCCCAGGCCTGTTGCCATTTGGGTTCGGCGGCGGCGAAATCGTAGCGCGGGGCGGAGTCCGGGGCGGGTGTTGTCGTATCGTTCATGGTGCGATGTATCGGGCGGCGGCGCGCTGTGCGCAAGTATCAAGGCGATGGGAACCAACGCGGTTCGGGCGTCAGGTTGGATTTGCGGCGCGAAGCCCCGGCAGAAGATCGTCCGGGTCCGCGTTCGGCAACTGGTCCAGGGCAAACGGGTTCGCCTCTGGCCACGGGCGGGGGGGGTGTCGCCGTCCGCGATCCGCGATCGTCCGATCGCTTTGCCATACACCATCGCAAGGTCGATCCTTTGCTGCATGGACGGCGTGAAGCGCAACCGCGCGTTGTCTTGGAACGCCGCGATTTCGGTTTTCCAGCGGTTCACCGCCGTGTCGTCGGGGGACGCCTGAATTTTGAGAACGTGAGCCATGATCAGGATCAAATAACTCTCGACCGAATGCGGTTCCGACAGGCCCGAATCCTCGAACTCCTCGGCGACGTGAGCCCAATCGACGTCGTTCACCCGTTCCCCGCGCCCAGGCGGCGGAGCAGGTCGGCCTGATGCTGCGACCAGACCAGAATATCGCGTTCGTAGAGACCGTCCGGCATGGATGTCTGCTTAGCGGAAAAACCGCGCCCTGCCATTACGGACGCGCCTTGCCGGGCGGCGTGGACGGGATCAAGGCCCAAACCATGGGGCGCCCCGGAGGATCGTGCCACGGTCAGGCTTCAAAAGGATCGGGAAACGCCACCGGATGGGATTGCACCCTGACTTTCCACTTTTTCCCTACAACGAACTGGCCCCCGATGTGCGCTGGTTTCCCGCCGCCGGGTATGCTGGCGCATCCCCGGCGGCCGTAGCCGCGCGCGGGCCTTGCGCAGCAGCAATTCTCATTTTGATTTTTTGTTAGTCGGCACAGGCTTTCTCTCACCTCCGAGGGCATCGCGGTGGGCATTGATGGATGGCAGCAATTACGGTGGGATTGGCGGTGGCTTCGCAAAAGCGAGCGTGAGGAGCAGATCCTCCCGAGATGGGAAGATCAAGTAGGTCGTTATCGCCGCCAGCTTGCTGAAGAAATTGTAGCGCGGACCACGCTTTGCCCGCGCGGCGCGGCAGAGTTCGTCTGCGATGTCGCAGATGGTGTGCATGGCGAAGGCCAGCAGATTCAGGCTTACCAGAATGGCAGCGAGATTTTTCTTGCCGTGTCCGAACCTGTGCTCAAGGTGGTAGCCCTTGTTCTACAGCACGTTTAAGGTCTCGTTCTCGATCTCCAGCCAGTCGACCGCCAGCGCATCGCGACCGTCGCGCAGGGGCACGTCGCGCAGCCAGCGATAGCGATGGACGAAGCGCTGCTTGCCACGCTTGAGCGCCTGTTCGAGCTCCGGCAGGTCGGCGCCGATCAGATATTCCTGGATCGGCGGATGTGAGGACGGCCTGCAGACAAACAGGAAGTGCCCGCCGGCATCCAGGACCGCTTGGCAAAGCGGCTGGCGGGAGAACAGATCGCCGCCGATATAGACCGGATCGAGTGCCGCGTAGCGCTGGCCGCGGGTGGCCAGCGCTACGCTTGGCCGCCATGTTCTCGCAATCCTTCTTCTCCGCCGCGTCCCGCGGGGCGATGAATTCCGGCTCCAGCGGAATGACCTTGTCGTGCCCGGGCGCTACGAGCGTGGCCGCCAGCATGCTGTGGTAATATTCCCGTCCGCTCTTACCTCTGACCCGGGCCGAGCAGTACGAGCAATGGATATTCCGGGAACAATGATACTCGGTACCGTCGAGCGCGATCAGCACCCGCTCGCCGAGGCGGCGGAACACGTCGAGGCCGCCGTCGATCCGCCTGAGCTGCTCGACGGTTTCGGCGCAGACCGGATGCAGCAGCGCCGGGGAGGCTGGATTGAGCATATCGCGAATATGGTTGTCGGAGGGGATTTTGACGATGCCGAACAGGTTGGCGCAGTTGGAGCGGCCATGCCCTTCCTCGAATTGCCGCTGATGCGCCAGGAACGACGGGCTCTGCATGAAAAACACCGAGAAGGGCGACATTCCGATGTTGCCCATGCAGTAGGTCGTGTTCATGCCGCTACGCTTGTCCGGAAACCGGTCCAAGCAATCTCGAAATGATCTGAGCAGGGGCTCGAGCAGGCGCAGGGGACCCACAAATCTCATTCTCGGGTTGCTTGGAATCCCCAATTTAACCTGGACCGACAGTTCACCTTAATATGTTGCATTTCGGACTCATCGCCATCACCGCGAGCGCGACTCATATTGCATTGAGAACTGCTGGACTGCGGGTCGGATGATTGACGTTCTAAATAATCCGGTATAATTATGAATTCGGACTTAGGCCGGAAGGGAAGCTATGCGCCCGCTATTTTTGGGCATCGCCACGCTTGTGGTTTTGACTGGCTGTCAATCCGATCCTGACTGGGCTAATAAAGCGGCACTAACGATCGGCGCGCCGAGGCTCAATGCCTCCGAGATTCGGGAACGCCAGACCGACCTGTTCGCTAACACATCGGAACGGCGGTTGTTGATCGAGGCATCCCAGGTCCTCCAGGATCTTGGATTTACGATCGAGGAAAGTGCGCCGCGTTACGGCGTTCTGGCGGGCAGCAAGGATCGCGATGCCACCGAGGCCGGGCAGGTGACCGCGCAAGTGGCGCTAACAATCGGGTTGGCTTTGCTTGGCGCGCATTACGATCCAGTCTGGGACCGCGACCAAGTTATTCGCGCGACCATCACAACGAGCCCGGTCGGGCCGAACGAAGCGCGTCTGCGCGTTTCTTTTGAGCGAATTATTACAAATAACAAAGGATTTTCTCGTGTCGAGGAACTTTCCGAGCCGGAGTTCTCCAAGGGCTTCTTCGAAAAAGTACACAGCGGCCTGGCGTTGAGTGCGTAAGGCCATGCGCAGAGTCACGATCCTAGGCGTTATCGCGTCGCTGTCGGCTTGTGCCGCCCCTCCTCCCGCGGCCGAGTTTGTGCCAAGCAAAAAGAGCGCGGTCGAGCTTCGGTCCATCCAGACAAGGTTGGTGCCCGCGGACCAGGATACGACGATGCGTGGCGTAATCGGCACTCTCCACGATCTCGGCTATCGTATCACGAGGGTCGAATCCGATGCTGGCACAGTTTCGGCTACGCGGCAGACGACCCTGCGCATGGCCGTCGTGGTCCATTCGAAAGATCCGGGCACGTCGGTTGTGCGCGCAAACGCGACGATCGTGGGGGTCGGGAAGGAGGCGCAGGTCGACGCGCCCCAGTTCTACCAATTGGATTTCTTCGAACCTTTGGGGGTAACGATGCAACGGCAGGTCGCCGAACTGCCAAACGATGTCAGCGCGCCCGATGCCGTGCGTCCCGCAGCCGAATTAAATACCATCGATGAGCGTAAGGCGGCTGCAAAGGCGGCGGCTAATCCCACTGAAACATCCCACTCGGGAATATAATGATATGAGAATTCTCCCCTCTGTAACCGTTGGCGGCTTATTTTTGTTGCTCGTCGCATGCACACCCGCCAGCGAACATGCACGCGATGTCGCGGCTGGAGCCGACGCCAGGGACCGTGTGACGCTTGGTTCGGTGCAACGGGAGATTCACGTTGGCATGACCGGTAGCGACGTCGCCGCGGCGCTTGGCGCCCCGAATATCGTCACCACCGACGAGAAGCGACGGGAAACCTGGGTTTATGACCGGATGGCAACCGAAAACGTCTATTCCGGCTCAAGTGGCGGGGTGAGTGCTCTGTTCTTTGGTGGAATCAACTCGAACGCGGGCGCATCGCAATCCACGCAACGAACCTTGACCGTCATAATCAAGTTCGACGAGGCCAGCAGGGTTCGCGATTTCTCCTATCGCTCCAGCACATTCTGATGCCGGCTGCCATTCTACGGCCGGCAGCGTTGGCCGCCCTGCTTCCGGCTTTACTCGCGTGCACGCCTACCGCCGAACAGCAGGCGCATGCTTTCCAGCCCACCACGGCAACGCTGGAGAGCCGCGCGCGGCAAACGCGCTTATTCGACACCACCGACCGAACACTCATGTTGCAATCGGCAGTGGGTGTCTTGCAGGATTTGGGCTTTACGATCGAGGAGTCCCAAGTCAACCAGGGGGTGATCGTTGCGTCCAAGTTGGCCGACGGACAAATCCGCGCCCAGGTCTTGTTGTCCTCGGCGCCAAACGGAACCCTTGTTCGAGCGACCTTCCAGCACATTGTCCCCCGGCCCGGAGCCATGCTTCCGATCGGGGAGACACTGAGCGACCCCGCACTGTATCAAGGCTTTTTCGAAAAGCTCGCCCAATCCGCATTCCTGACTGCTCACGAAATATGACCCGCGTGCGCTTCCCGATTTTTCCTCTTTTGTTGTTGCCCCTTCTGGGCGGATGTCAGTGGGACAGCCGTCAGCAGGTGCTCGGCACCACGAACACTCAGGCAGCGCAGCGCGCGATCTCCACCCGAGCGTTCGACACGAAGGATAGGGTAAAGGTCTTTCAGGCGGTGATCGCTACCCTTCAGGATTTGGGATTTGTGGTTGACCGGGCCGACGAGGTTCTTGGCACCGTCAGCGCCACACGCTTCGGCAGCGACCTGGTGCGATTCACAGTGACCGTGCGGTCGGGCGGCGCATCGCGCACCATCGTCCGGGCGTCGGGCCAGATCAACCAGCATGACCTGTCCGACCCTGCCCCATTCCAGCGCTTTTACGACGCGATGTCGCAGGCTCTGTTCCTGCAGGCCAACGAAATCGATTGATCCGACGGCGGGACGCCGTCTTCGATCTGTCCGGAGTGCCGTCGGTGTCGTCGAGGCAGCCGTTTCGTCAGGGCGCGGCCCTTTAGCCGCACGACGACTGTCTGGGATGCCAATTCCCGGGCTTATGGTTTGGTCTCATATCATAATTTCAACGCTTGCATTCCGCGCCGCCAAACCCAAACATCCTTTCCATGCTCGGCTCCGACTCCGGTTTCGCTGCTCGCGTCAAGGCCGTCCTGGGCCCGACGAACACGGGCAAAACGCATCTGGCGAT
>JAJZEV010000001.1:0-3824 GCA_021805665.1 Pseudomonadota bacterium | reverse complement strand
CGATCCCGGAGGAGGTCGTCTCGGCGGTGGAAGCGCACACGTTCGAGTCGCTGGACGTGCTGTGCTGGCGCAACAGCGATCTGGATTTCGGGTCGATCGACGGGCTGATCGACAGCCTGAATGCCCCACCGCCGCGTGCCGGGCTGGTGCGTGGGAACGAGGCCTCGGACCTGGAGACGCTGACCACGCTGGCCCGCGACCCGGATATCCGCAAGCTGACCACCGGCCACCGTCGGATGCGGCTGCTGTGGGAGGCATGCCAGATCCCGGATTTCCGCAAGCTGGCGGACGATACCCACGCCAAGTTGTGCGCCCGGGTGTTCGGCCACGTCGCCACCGACACATTCCTGCCGACCGACTGGCTGGCGGCGCAGGTCGCCGGGTTGGACCGGGCGGACGGCGATATCGACACGCTGATGCAGCG
Source organism: Pseudomonadota bacterium (assembly GCA_021805665.1). GTDB lineage: Bacteria > Pseudomonadota > Alphaproteobacteria > Acetobacterales > Acetobacteraceae > Rhodopila. Next base: position 3,400 of record JAJZEV010000001.1, on the reverse strand, counting down.
GCTGTCCGGGGTGCGGGTATGGTCGTATATCGCCGCCCGCGCCGACTGGGTGAAGGACACGCTGCACTGGCAGGCGAAGGCCCGGGAGGTCGAGGACAAGCTGTCGGACGCGCTGCACGAGCGGCTGACCACACGGTTCGTGGATCGCCGCTCCGCCCATTTGATGCGCCGGCTGGATGAGGCGGATGGCAAGGAACTGCTGTCGGCCGTCACCCGCCGGGGCGAGGTCGTGGTCGAGGGGCACGATGTCGGTCACATCGAAGGGTTCGGCTTCGTCCCCGATCCCCTGGCGGTGGGGGACGAGAAGAAGCTGGTGCTGCGGGCGGCCCGGCGCGCGCTGCGGGTGGAGATGCCGCGGCGGGTCGGGGTGCTGGAGGCGGCGGCGGATGCGGCGTTCGGGCTGACCGACGATCACCGGCTGACCTGGGATGGCGTGGCGGTCGCCAAGGTGGTGGCGGGGGCGGTTGCGCTGCGGCCGCGCGTGCAGGTGCTGGACAGCGAGTTCCTGGATGGGGCGGAGCGGGAGCGGGTGCGGGTTCGGCTGCAATCCTGGCTGGAGGGGCAGATCCGGACCGATCTGGCGCCGCTGTTCGTGGCTGAGTCCCTGGCCAGGGACAATCCGGCACTGCGCGGGCCGCTGCACCGCCTGACCGAGTCGCTGGGTTTGATCCCGGGCGCCGATGCGCAGACGCTGTCCGCCGAACTGCGGCCGCGTCTGAAGGCGTTGGGTGTGGTGTCCGGCCGGTTCGCCCTGTTCATGCCCAGCCTGATGAAGCCGCGTCCGGCGGCGATGCGGATACGGTTGTGGGCGGTGCGATCGGGGGTGCCGATGCCGGCGATGCCGAATGCGGCGCTGGTTTCGGTTCCGGCGCAGCGGCCGGACTGGTCGCCCGGGTTCGCGGATATGGCCGGCTGGGTCGATGCGGGGCCGATTTTCCTGCGCCTGGACATCGCCGAGAAGATCGCGGCCGAGTTGGGCTATCGCACCCGCCGGGGTGCTGCCGCGTTGCCCGCCGGGCTGGCATCGCGGTTTGCCGTCAAGCCGGATATGTTGCCGGCCGTGCTGCGCCCGTTGGGCTTTCGGGTGATGCCGGCCCCGGCACTGGGCGCGGAGGAACAGGGGCCGCCGGCGTCGGCGATGCTGCTACCGCTGCGGCGGCGCCGGGCGGTCTTGCCCCAGGCCCCGCCCTTGGTAAAAGTGGCGAACGGGCCGTTTGCCGCGTTGGCAACCCTTAGGATCGGAGGCGCCAGATAGCCGACACGGAAGACCGGGACTGGCAGCGGCTGGACAAATGGCTGTGGTGCGCCCGCGTCATGCGCGCGCGTGCGGATTGCGCCGATCTGGTGGCGCAGGGGGCCATTCGGATTAACCGCCAGCCCACGGTGAAGCCGCACGCCAGGCTGCGGGTTGGGGATGTGCTGACGATTCCGGTGCATGGCGTCGTGCGTGTGTTGCGGGTCGAAAGTCTTGCAACGCGCCGTGGGCCAGCCGCCGAGGCCGGGTTTCTGTATGCGGATGTCAGCGATGTGTCAGCAACATCTTGCACTGACGGCGATTCATCGGCATATCGCGCCCCTTGATCGGCGGTCAGGGCCGCTTATTTCCGACATTCAGGGGTTCGCCAATGACCTATGTGGTCACCGAAAACTGCATTCGCTGCAAATTCATGGACTGCGTCGAGGTCTGCCCGGTGGACTGCTTCTACGTCGGCGAGAACATGCTGGTCATCCAGCCCGACGAATGCATCGATTGCGGCGTGTGCGAACCCGAATGCCCGGCCGAGGCGATTTTGCCGGACAGCGACGACAAGGCTACCCACTGGGCCGAACTGAACCGCAAATACGCAGCACTTTGGCCCAATATCACCCGTAAGGGCATGGCTCCGGACGATGCGGAGGCGTGGAAGGACAAGCCCGGTAAAGAGGCTTTCTTCTCGGAAGAACCCGGTAAGCCCTGATACTGGCCGCGGCGCCGGATTTGGTTGGCGGAAAGAGTACCGCTTGAAACGAAGATCGTTCAGGCCCCGGGGATCTGACGCCATCCATGATCGGATGGTCTGCAAAGGTAAGCGAGACGGCGGAAGACATGGCAGACGAGCAGCAGGCAGTGGAAGACGTTTCGAACCAGATGGCGGCACCGGCCGCGACCGAAGCCCAGTCGATACCGGCCGAACGTCCGGCGATCCGGCCGATCCACAATGGGCCGAACCTGACCCCGCGGGCGATCGCCAAGGCGGAAATTTTTGTCGAGGGCGATTTCGTCGTGTACCCGACCCACGGCGTCGGCAAGGTGGAGCGGATCGCGGTGGAGGAGATCGCCGGCCACAAGCTGGAACTGATCCACATCACGTTCGAGGAAAACCGCATGACGCTGCGGGTTCCCGTGGCCAAGGCCCGGACCGCCGGTCTGCGCAAGCTGTCCACCCGCAAGCAGTTCGATGAGGCGATGAACGTGCTGCGCGGCAAGGCTCGGATCAAGCGGACCATGTGGTCCCGCCGAGCACAGGAGTATGAGGCGAAGATCAACTCCGGCGATCCGCTGGCGATCGCGGAAGTGGTGCGCGATCTGCATCGCAACTCCGGCCAGCCGGACCAGAGTTTCTCCGAACGGCAGATATATGAGTCGGCGATGGACCGGCTGGCGGCGGAGCTTGGCGCGTTGGACAAGACCGACAAGCAGACGGCGATCACCAAGCTGATCGATTTCCTGAAGACGGTCTGATCGGGCTGCTGTCACATGGCAGCCGCCATGCGCTGCGGCGCGGCGGCGAGGGTAACGCCGTAAACGCCGCGTTCGTTAGGCATCGGCGCGAACCGGCCGGTGATGCCCAGCACCGTTTCGGCACCGCCCAGATACAGCATGCCGTCTGGCGGCATTTGGGCGGCGACGGCATCCAGGACGCGGCCTTTGGTCGGCTGATCGAAATAGATCAGCACGTTGCGGCAGAACACGACGTCGAACCTGCCCAGTGCGCGCAGGTCCGACAGCAGATTGTATTCGCGGAACTGCACCATCGAGCGGATGGCCTCGGCAATGCGCCAGCTTGACTCATCCTTCTTGAAGTAGCGCATCAGCATCTGCACCGGCAGGCCGCGCTGCACCTCGAACTGCGAATAGACGCCTTCGCGTGCCCTGTTCAATTGATCGCGGGCGATGTCGGTGCCGACGATTTCCACCTTGCGGCCCGCCAGCGCGGCGGTGCTTTCGGCCACGATCATGGCCAGGGAATAGGCTTCCTGACCCGATGACGACGCTGCTGACCAGATCCGCAGCGTGCTGCCCGGCGGCCTTGCTGCGATCAGGCGGGGCAGGGCTTGCGAGCGGAAATGCAGGAATGGCTTGTCGTCGCGGAAGAAGAAGCTTTCGTTGGTGGTCATGGCCTCCACCACCTCGCGCGCC
>JAJZEV010000128.1 GCA_021805665.1 Pseudomonadota bacterium | reverse complement strand
CGGACTTTCAATTGCGACAGGGTCTTGTGCTGGTGCAGGCGATGGCAGCGCAAAAGAGCGCGTCAACGAACTGACGACCACGGCGGTGATCGCTTCTTCCCCCAGCCCGCGGCGGCTTTCGCGGCTGCCGCCGGGCCCGGGATTGTTGAACGGCTGGCGGGGCTTGGGGCGCTTTTGGGCAGCGATCCTGGTTCTGGGGGGGGGCGCCGGTCTGATCGTTCAGATTGCCGGTTCGCCCCCCGTGTCCGGGCGGCGGCCGCAGGCGGCGTCGAGTACCCATACCATCCCACCGCCCGTCGAAATACGCTCGGTTCAGCCCAAATCCGATGAGACCCGGCCACCGCTTCGCCCTGGACGGCCAATGCCCGGCCCCGTCGCCGATCCCGACCCATCCTTGATGGAGCCCTACTCAAACGACGCAGCGCTCCACTTGCCGCGCATCTCCCCCGACGGCCGAGCGCCGATGGAGGTTTACGCTGCCGGATTCGACCCATCGAACCTACGGCCCCGCGTCAGTCTGCTGATTGCCGGCATCGGTATAAATGCGGCGGACAGCCTGGCTGCGATCAAAATCCTGCCGGGGGGCATATCCCTCGCTGTTTCCCCCTATGCCGGCGACGTGACCGGGCTTCTCGCCGTTGCCCGGTTGAACGAGCATGAATATCTTCTGTCGTTGCCGATGGAACCGCAGAGCTTCCCGCTGAACGATCCGGACAACCGAATTGCGCTGATGACGTCGCTGTCCCCGGCGGAGAACCTGGACCGTCTGCATGCGGCGCTGGCACGACTGGTCGGATACGTAGGGGTCACCAACGCCTACGGGCCGATGCGAGGGGAACGTCTGTCCGGGATGGCCGTGCAATTCGACACGGTGCTGGAGGATGTGGCCCATCGCGGCCTGCTGTTTGCTGATGCCCGAACCGGGCAGCCGCCCCTGCCGTATTTATGGAGCCGCTCAGTCGATATCGTCCTGGACGACGGCAACATCGATGCTGGTTTGTTGGATCGGCGACTGGATGCGCTAACCCATCTGGCACTGGACAACGGCTCGGCGTTGGGCCTCGTCTTGCTGCCGCGACCGGTCACGCTGGGCCGGGTCGCTGCCTGGACCAACACGCTGGCTGCAAAAGGCGTTACCTTGGTGCCGGTCAGTGCGTTGATGCTGTCCCCACCTCAGCAGGAGCCGGACAAATGAGTGACCTCCCTTACCGGCCGAATGTCGGCGCCGTTCTATTCAATCGCCAGGGACTGGTTCTGGTGGCCCGCCGCGCCGATATGCTCAATGCGGAAGGGTCGGCTGGCGGCTGGCAGCTTCCGCAGGGCGGGATCGACGAAGGCGAGGACCCGAGGATCGCCGTCTTCCGTGAGTTGGAAGAAGAAATCGGCACCGCCAAGGCAGAGATCGTCGGCGAACATCCGGACTGGCTGACCTACGACCTGCCCCTGCGCCTGTTGGGCATCGCGTGGGCCGGCCAGTACCGCGGCCAGCGCCAGCGCTGGTTTGCAATGCGCTTCACAGGACAGGACAGCGATATCCGCCTGGACCTAGACCCCCATCCGGAATTCGACGCCTGGCGCTGGACCCCGTTGCCGGACCTGCCCGCACTGGCTGTTCCATTCAAGCGCTCGATTTACGAGGTGCTAGCCACATCTTTCGCCAGCTTCGCGACAGTGACGATGGCGTAATACCGGTTCGTGAAGACATTGATGTCAATCGGCGACCAAAATTGGCTCAGACTCAATGGAGATGCAATTTGGCCAGCAGTTCTAAATGCGATGGAGTCGCGACGGTGAGGTGAGTCGGATGTACCACACGCCCGACCATTGTGCTCTCACGGTCGGCAAGGCTGCCGATTGGGTTTGCTGCGGCCGGTTTCTTCCGATTCGATGCACTTGTGAGCGTCATCGATTCCCTGATCGGCGAACCGAGCAAGGTTTGCGCCGGCCTGCCCGACCGGCGTAAAGGGCCGCCCGGTCCAGACGCCTGTACGATGAGCGATATCGGGCTGGCCGCCGGGCAGGGCCGGTCGAACTGCCAAACCCTGTTCGGCATGGCCAAAATCCCCACCGATAATGACATCCGCCAGATGCTCGACGGCGCCTCTCCCGCCGCTTTCGATGGCTTGTTCGACCAGGCCATCGCGGTGGCCGGCACCTTGGAACCCTTCCGATGCCCCGGGGGGCGGCGGTTGTGCGCGCTGGACGGCACAGAGCACTTCTGCTCACGCAATATCCATTGCGAGCGATGCCTGACACGCAAGCGATCCGATGGCGGAACCGAGTATTATCACAGTTTCCTCGGCGCCACGCTGGTCGCGCCGGGGCACACGCAGGTCATGCCGCTGCCGCCCGAGGTCATCGTCCCTCAGGATGCGTATTCCGACGCAAATCAGCCAGTGATTCCGACGGAAGCCAGCCACTAATTCCGAGGCATTCCAGCCACCCCTGACATGGGGCTGGCGGTGCGGTTCGCGAGCAGTCGTCCAACCACGGCACGGTCTCCCCTTCATGATCCCGGGGAGCACCATGCCAGGCCAGAGACTGCCAATGCGTCAGGTTCGAGAAGTTCTTCGCCTCAAACATGTCTGCGGCCACAGCGGCCATCGGATCGCGATCATGCTCGGTGTCAGCCGCTACACCGTCGCCAAATATCCGCGGCGTGCTGGCGTTGTGGGCATCACCTAGCCGGTGCCGCCGGATCTGGACGACGTAGCGCTGGAGCACAATCTGTTCACGCCGCCTTTTGGTGGCGGGGAGCCGGCCCGCCCACAGCCTGACTGGTCGCGTCTGCATGCCGAATTGCGACGACTCGGCGTAAACCTGTTGCCGGTGTGGGAGGAGTATCGGGCTGGGCAACCGGATGGCTACGGCTACGGCTACAGCCGCTTCCGCGAGCTCTACGCCACCTGGCGCTGCCGCCTGTCGCCAACGATGCGCCAGAACCATCCAGCCGGGGAGCGGCTGTTTGTCGATTATGCCGGGCAGACGGTCGAGGTGCGGCGCGCACAGATCTTCGTGGCGACGCTCGGCGCCTCCAATTTCACCGATGCCGAGGCACGCTGGACGCAGGCGCTGCCGGATTGGATTGGCTGCCATGTCGGCGCGTTCACCAGCTTTGGCGGTGTCACGCGGCAGATCGTCTGCGACAGTCTCAAGGCCGGTGTCACCGCCGCATGTCGCTACGAGCCGGGGATCAGCCGAACCTATCAGGACATGGCCAGCCACTACAGCACTGCGGTGTTGGCAGCGCGGGTACGGCGGCCGCGCGACAAGGCCAAGGTCGAAGTGGCCGTCCAAGTTGTGCAGCGCTAGGTGCTGGCTCGTGTGCGCCATCGGCGGTTCTTCTCTCTGGCCGAACCGAACGGCGCGATCCGCGAACTCGCCACTGACCTCAACGATCGTCCCATGCGTCATCTCGCCACCAGCCGCCCGTGCCCTGTTCGAGGCGTTGGAGCGGCCCGCACTGCTGCCCTTGCCGACGGAGCCTTATGCCTATGCCGAATCGCGGCGCTGCCGGGCGGGGCTCGATTACCACTGTGAGGCGCACGGGCATTTCTATTCCGTGCCCTATCGCTACGGCATTCTCACATTTAATTTGCGGCACGGCGCATTCGTTGTTTCCCTGATCCTGTCGAACATGGCGGGTTATCATGACGGAACAATGCGGCGCGCTCGGCTATTTTGGGGATGCCCGCCGGGCGGCGACAGGGACGCTTCTGCTGGATCGGGCCATGGCCACGGGCTCGCTGGTGATCCGCAAACTCGGGCCGGCGCGTGGCGAGGAGCTTGCCATT
>JAJZEV010000190.1:5636-15354 GCA_021805665.1 Pseudomonadota bacterium | reverse complement strand
ACAAGAACCTGGGCATCCTGCTGTGCGCTATGGGCCGGCTGGAGGAAGCGGGTGCGGCCTGCCGGCAGGCGATCGCGCTGCGGCCGGATTTCGCCGAGGCGCACCTTAGCCTGGGCAATGTGCTGCGCGACCAGGGGCACCTGACGCTGGCGGCGGAACGCTTTCGTCAGGCCATCACGGTTCGGCCGGATTACGCCGACGGTCACAACAACCTTGCTAATACACTGAAGGATCGGGGGGATATCGCCGGAGCGGTGGCGCATTACGCGCGGGCGGTGGCGCTGAATCCGGACGATCTGCTGGCACACTCCAATCTGCTGTTTTGCCAGAACTATTTGCCCGATCGGTTTCCGGCCGTTCTGCGCGCCATGGCGTCCCGCTTCGGTGCGCTGGTCACCAGCCGGGTGGGTGATCGGGCTTATCGGGACTGGGCGCAGCCGGCGGCGGGGGTGCCGCTGCGCGTGGGGCTGGTTTCCAGCGATTTGCGCGCGCATCCGGTCGGGTTTTTCCTGGAGGCGTTTCTGCGCGCCGCCGATCCGGCCCGCATCGCGTTCGTGGCGTTTCCGTCGCGGGCCGGGGAGGATGCAGTCACCCTTCGGCTGAAGCCGCTGTTCGTGGGGTGGCACCCGATATACGGCCTGGACGACGCGGGCGCCGCGGCCTGTATCCACGCCAGCGGGGTGCGAATTCTGATCGATCTGTCCGGTCATACCGCTCACAATCGCCTGCCGGTGTTCGCATGGCGCCCCGCCCCGGTGCAGGTGACGTGGCTGGGCTATTTCGCGACGACCGGGGTGGCGGAGATCGACTTCATCCTGGGCGATCCGCATGTCGCACCCGCCAACGAGGAGGACCATTTCACCGAGACGGTCTGGCGGTTGCCGGAGAGCTATCTGTGCTTCACGCCGCCGGAACCCGCCGCCGCGGTGTCCGCTTTGCCGGCTTTGTCGCGCGGATACGTGACGTTCGGATGCTTCAACACTCTGGCGAAGATAAACGACGCGGTTGTCGCGGTGTGGGTCCGCATCCTTCGGGCGGTGCCGAACAGCCGGCTGGTGTTGAAGGCTTCGCAGTTCACCGACGCCGCCATCCGATCCGCAACCGCCGTTCGGTTCGGTCCCGTGGCGGACCGGCTGGTGCTGGAACCGCCATCCGCCCGGGGGGAATATCTGCGCGCCTACCAGCGGATCGACATCGCGCTGGATCCGTTTCCCTATCCCGGCGGGACAACCAGTTGCGAGGCGTTGTGGATGGGTGTGCCGGTGCTGACCAGGCGCGGCGACAGGTTCCTGGCGCATGCCGGCGAGACGATCGTGGGCAACGCCGGGCTGGCGGACTGGATCGCGGCGGACGACGACGATTATGTGGCGAAGGCGGTCGGTTTCGCCGCCGATCTGCCGCGTCTGGCCGGTCTGCGCGCGGGGCTGCGGGATCGGGTGCTGGCGTCACCGCTGTTCGATGCGCCCCGGTTCGCCAGACATTTCCAGGCGGCGATGGAGGCGATGTGGGCGCGCTGGTCGTTCGCCGCCGGTCTGCGCCACCAGCAGGCGGGGCAACTGGACCGCGCGGCCGCGGCGATCGGGCAGGCGGTGGCGCTGGACCCCGAATCCGGCCTGTATCGTCTGGGGCTGGGTTCGGTACTTCTCGCGCAAGGGCGGCCGGAGGAAGCGCTTGCCGATCTGGACCGCGCCGTCGCGCTGCGGCCCGACCTGTCGGAGGCGCACAACAACCGTGGCACTGCCCTGATCCATTTGGGACGGCGGGAGGAAGCCGCCGAGGCGTTCGGCCGGGCGGCGGCGCTGAAGCCGGACGATGCGACGGCACACACCAACCTGGCGAATGTGCTTTGGGAATTGGGCCGGCTGGAGGAAGCGGCGGCGAGCAGCCGAACCGCCCTGGCACTGCGGGACGACTATGCCGAGGCCCATAAGACGCTGGGCAATATCCTGACAACGCAAGGCTTCCCGGCCCTGGCGTTGCCGCATTTCTCCCGGTCGGTGGCGCTGAACCCGGACGATGTAGCCGCGCATTCCAACCTGCTGTTCTGCCTGAACTACGTCCCCGGCCATCCGCCCGAGGAGATGCTGGCGTTGGTTCGGCACTACGGCGAGATGGTCGCCCGGCGCGTACCGCGCCGGTTCGCCGCCCGGGTGCAGCGCGAACCGGGGACACCGCTGCGCGTCGGCGTGGTGTCGGGCGACCTGAACGCGCACCCGGTCGGGTTCTTTTTGGAGGCGCTGGTGCGTGCCGCCGATCCTCAGCGGATGGTGTTCCTGGCGTTCCTCTCGCGCGGGCAGCAGGACGCCCAGACCGGCCGGTTGAAGCCGTGGTTCGTGGCGTGGCAGCCGATCCACGGGCTGACCGACGCGGCGGCGGCCGAACTGATCCACCGCAGCGGCGTCCACATCCTGATCGATCTGTCCGGCCACACCGCCCATAACCGCCTGCCGGTGTTCGCGTGGCGGCCGGCGCCGGTTCAGGCCTCCTGGCTGGGGTATTTCGCCACCACCGGGGTGCCGGGGATGGACTACGTCATCGGCGATCCGCGGGTCTCGCCGGAGCACGAGGCGCATCATTTCACCGAAAGCATCTGCCGGCTGCCGGAAACGTATCTGTGCTACACGCCGCCCGCTGCCGACATCGTGGTATCGCCGCTGCCGGCGCTGGCGAACGGGTTTGTCACCTTCGGCTGCTTCAACAACCTGACCAAGCTCTCCGACGATGCGGTGGCTGTCTGGTCCCGCATTCTGCGTTCGGTACCGGCTAGCCGGCTGGTGCTGAAGTCCCGGCAACTGACCGACTCCGCCGTCCGCGCCTCGGTGCTGGCGCGGTTTGCCGCGTATGGGATCGACGCCAGCCGCATCGGGCTGGAGATGCCGGCGTCGCGCGAGGATTACCTGCGCGCCTACCATGAGATCGATATCGCGCTGGATCCGTTCCCCTATCCGGGCGGGACGACCAGCGTGGAGGCGCTGTGGATGGGCGTGCCGGTGCTGACCAAGCGCGGCGACCGGTTCGTGTCCCATCTGGGCGAGACGATCCTGGCCAATGCCGGGCTGCCGGACTGGATCGCCGCTGACTCGGACGATTACGTGGCCCGGGCGGTCGCCTTCGCCTCCGATACGGCGGCCCTGGCCGGGTTGCGCGCGGGGCTGCGGGACCGGGTGCTGGCGTCGCCGCTGTTCGACGCGCCTCGGTTCGCCCGGCATTTCGAAGCCGCGATGCTGGGACTTTGGACACGTTGGGCGTTTACCGAGGCGCTGCGGCTTCAGCAGTCCGAACGGCTGGAGGAGGCGGAGGCGCTGTATCTGCGCATACTGGCCGAATCGCCGGATCACGCCGACGCCCTGCACAATCTGGGTTTGCTGCGCCAGCAGACCGGGCGGTTGGACGAGGCGGCGGAAATCATCGCCCGCGCCGTCGCGGTTCGCCCGGGCATCGGACAGTATCGGTGCTCGCTTGGGACCGTTCACGCTGCTCGCGGCTCGATGGAGGAGGCGCTGGCGTGTTTCAGCCAGTCCATCGCCCTGCTGCCAGACCTGCCGGAGGCCCATTTTAACCTCGGTTCCACCCTTAGCCAGCTTGCTCGGCCGCTGGACGCGGTGGCGGCGTATCGCCGAGCGGTTGCGTTGCGGCCGGAGGTTGCCGACGCCCGGCACAATCTGGCGATGGCGCTGCTGGCGCTGGGGGAATGGGACGAAGGCTGGGCCGAATACGAATGGCGCTGGAAAACCAGCCACATGCGCCCGGACGTGCGGGATTTTGCCCAGCCTCGGTGGCAGGGGGAGCTAGGCGGCGGCCGGACGCTGCTGATCGCCGCGGAGCAGGGTTTTGGCGATACGCTGCAATTCTGCCGGCTGGCTCCGCTGGCCGCGGCGCATGGGTTTCGCGTGGTGCTGGAGGTGCAGGCCCCGCTGGTGCGCCTGCTGGCCAGCCTGCCCGGCATCGATCGGGTCGTCGCGCGCGGTCAGGACCTGCCCGCGTTCGATCTGTGGTGCCCGATGTTGAGCCTGCCGCTGGCGCTGCGGATGACTCCGGCGGCGATACCGGACTCGCCGTATCTGCGGGCCGATCCGCTGCTGGTGGAACAGATCGGCCAGCTTTTGGGACCGCGGCGGGGTTTGCGGGTCGGGTTGGCCCGGGCCGGGTCCGGGGCGCTGGCGGCGGATCGGCGCCGGTCGGTGGCGCCGGAGCGGCTGGCGGGTTTGGCGGCGGTGCCGGGGGTTGAGTTCGTCAGCTTGCAGATTGGCGGCGGTGCCGGGGGTTGAGTTCGTCAGCTTGCAGAAAGGCGGAGCGGCGGCGGCGTTCGCGCTGACCGATGTCATGGAGCGGATGCGGGATTTCGCCGATACCGCCGCGCTGATCGCCAACCTGGATCTGGTGATTTCCGTCGATACCGCCGTCGCCCATCTGGCGGGCGCGCTGGGCAAGCCGGTCTGGCTGCTGAACCGGTTCGATTCCTGCTGGCGCTGGATGACCGATCGGACCGACAGCGCATGGTATCCGGGGATGCGGATTTACCGCCAGCCCGAAGCGGGCGACTGGGGCTCGGTTCTGGCTGGGGTCGTGCGGGATTTGGCTGCCATAAGTCCGAAGTAGCCCAACCCCTGTATCTTTGCGGCTCTGTCGCGTCTTGCGCGTTCAGAAAGTCCCGGCCTCCGTACCCCCGCCGCGGTGTGCTGCGTCGGGGCACAGCCCGCCAGGCCAAAGCCTGACCCGCCGATCGGATAGTTTGCTTGCCAATGCGGTTGATCGGAATTAGGAAAACCGGCTGTTCGGTCGCCTGGGTCGATGCGCGATCGGGGCGGCGCCGTTGCGTTCAGGATATGGCTCCGCAAGGGCCGGTGTGCTGGTCGCAACGTCGGTGTGCGGCGATTGAAAATAACCCTCGGACAACCGCCGGACCCGGGGTCTTCCTGCTTTTACCGTGTAAAGGGGCGATAATGCTCGATGTCCCAGAAGATCGTGTCCGTGCGGCAGCGTCCACCGAACAGGATACAGGCCCCGTGTTGGACCGAAACGATTCCGTCGCGTCGGTGCTGCGATTGCTGGCGCCCGTATCGGTAGAGGGGTTCGCCAAGCGCAGGGTCGGCGCATCGAACGACGGCGGCTTTGTCATGCTCGACGATCTGCAGCCGGTCGGAATCGCCTATTCGCTGGGCATCGGCCCCGATGTGTCGTGGGACCTGGACCTGGCCGAACGCGGCGTGGACATCTACCAGTACGATCACACGGTCGCTGAAACCCCGGTGTCCCACCCGCGATTCCAGCACTTCCGGATCGGCATCGCGCACGACGATTCGCTGAGCCCCGACCTGAACCGGCTGGACACCATCCTGGGCCGCAACGGCCACGCGCAGCGCCGCGACATGGTGTTGAAAGTCGATATCGAAGGCCATGAATGGGCGGCGCTGGAGGTCCTGGACGACGCGGTGTTCGGCCAGTTCCGGCAGATCGTTTTGGAACTCCATGGCATGCAACTGCTGGATATGGACACGTTCCGGCAGCGCGCACACCGCCTGCTGTCCCGGCTGCGCCAGCAGTTCGAGGTGATCCACGTCCACGGCAACAACTTCTCCGGCATGGCGGCGCCGCTCGGCCTAGGGGTGCCGGACTGCATCGAGGTTACCCTGGTCCGGACAGACCTTTATCGCTTCGTGCCGTCCGCCGGGATGTTTCCCGGCCCGCTGGACCTGCCGAACGACAGCGCCCGCCCCGATTTGGTGCTGGGATCGTTTCAGTGCGGTGCCCCGGTTCCCGCGGATGGGACGGCCGGCGCGGTGCCGTTCGCCCGGTTGCTGGCGGAATCGGAGGAGCAGGCAGCGTCCAAGGGCGTGGCGCTGCCAGCGTACCTTGTGACATCGGGGCAGCATGAAATCGAACGGATCGCCGCATCCTATCTGCCGGTCACGCCGCCCAGCACGCCGTTCCGGGTTTCGGAAGCCTGGATCGATCAGGCGATCGGCCTGACCGAGGGGTACAGGCTGGCCGACGGCGCCGGGGTGGAATATGTCGGGACCGGACACCTGACATGGCCAGCCGCGATCGCGCACCTACAGGCCCGGATGCGCGACCCGGCCTGGTATTGCCTGGAGAACGATATTACCGCCGCCGCCATCACCCGGGTAGCGGCATTCCTGCATTTCCACACGACCTGGAACCGGCATCCATTGTTTCCCGCGATGATGGCCAGCGCCGTCGAAGCCGGCCTGTCGATGGACGGATTCGCCCCGTTCGCCGCTGCGCATTGCCTGTCGATGAACGGCAACCGCGTCTATTTCCGGAAGCCGGACGGGGGTGCATCGAAAATCGATCGTTTCGACATCGCCACCGGATCGCACGGCCCGGCGACCGCCCATATCGCCTGCCTGGATCACCGTCCGGGGCTGCGCAAAACCCCGCGCGATACAGTGGGCGACCGCATTGCCGCTGCCTGCACCCGAATCAACCCGCGTCACCCCGGGATGGTCGTGCTGTCGGCCGGCGCCGCGCCGATGGAACTCGACTCACCGGTCGCCGATGGGCTGCGGTTTGCCTTGCATAATCAGGCCAGGAAGAATCACGGCCTGATGGCGGTTGCCTTGCTGGCGCTGCGGCTGCTGGCGACCGGGGACCGCCGGGAGATGCTGCTGCGGTACGGATTTCTGCCCATCCAGAACCAGCAGTTCCGCCACCGCGAACCGGCGGCGTAATTAGCCGGTGGCCTGGATCGCGCGCCGGAACACAGCCAACTGCCCGGCCGTCGTCTGATCCCAACTGAACGGTTCGGCATAAGCGCGTGTCGCCGGACGGTCCGGCAGTTTAGCGAACAGCCGCCGGACCCCCGCCGCGATCCCGTCCGGCGTGTTCGGTTCGTAAATGATGCCGCCTGCCTTCTGGCGCACGACCTCCGGGTTGCCCCAAATATTCGCCGCCACGACGGGCGTCCCGCAGGCCATCGATTCCAGCAGCACGTTGGCCCACCCCTCCCGCGAGGATGCCAGCACCGAGGCGTCGGCGGCGCCATACAGCGCCGGCAGATCCCGGTGCGGGCGCGGCCCCAGCAGGCGCACCCGGTCGCCCAGCCCCCGGGCCGCGATCAAGGCCGACAGGTGGTCGCGTTCGGGGCCCTCGCCGACAACGATCAGGGCGAATTCCGGCAGTTGCGACATGGCCTCTATGGTGCGGTGGTGGCCTTTACGTTCGATCAGGCCACCGACCGAGATCAGGGTAGGGCCTGTCAGTCCCAGGGCGTCCCGGGTGGCCTGGCGGTCGGCCGGCGGGTGGAACAGATCGGTTTCGACCCCGTTACGCAGCACCGTGACCTTGTCGTCCGGCGCACCCAGTTGGACCAGCACGTCCCTCAGCGCGGCGCTGACCGCGATCAGGGCGGCTGCATCGCGGATCGCACCCTGGATCAGCCGGCGCGGAATGCGGTAACGCGGGATCAGGTTCACGTCGGTACCGCGGGCCGTCATCACCACGGGCAGGCCGAAATGCCGTCCCAGCCAGGTGGCGGCAACGCCGTCGGGGTAGATGTAATGGGCGTCGATCGCATCGAAACGATGGCCTTCGCGCAGCAGCGCCGCGACCTGCGGCACCATCGCCCGGTACAGCAGCCAGGGCGCCAGCGACATTCCCACCTTGGGGATGACAGGGTAGCGCGGATGCTGGATGTCGATGCCGCGGCGGGTTTCCCGCAGCGGCGCCCGGGCGTTGACCGCCCAGTCGCCGAACCTGTCGGATCGGGACGGGAACCACGGCACCGGCGCCAGGACAAGGCTTGTCGCCTGACCGCTGGCCAACAGATGCCGTAGCCGGTTCTCCACGAAAATCCCCTGATTCGGCCTGGCCGCATGAGGGAACAGCGTGGAAAACGTCAGCAGACGGAGCACGTCCATCGGGGTGGCGGGTTTGGATCAGCCGCCTTTCGACAGAGTATCCAGCAGCTTCTGGGCCTGGTCCTTCTCCTTGAAGGATGCCTTGTTGGCGACAACAGCCTCCAGCACCTTCTTAGCACCGTCCTTGTCGCCCGATCCATTCAGCGCGACCCCGTAGTGGTAGAGGATTCGCGGATCGCCGCCGCCGCTGCCGTCGTCGGACGCCTGACGCAACAATACGGCGCCGTTTTTCGGGTCGCCGCCCGTGGTCAGGATCCAGCCCAGGGTATCGGCGGTCTGGGCGCTGGGGGCCAGAATATACGCCTGCCGCGCGAGAGCCTGCGCTTCGGCATCCTTGCCCTGCTGTTGGTAAACCCAAGCCAGGTTGTTCAGGGCGACGGCATTATGCGGCTTCTGCTTCAGCAGCGCTTGCAGATACTTCGCGGCAGCATCCATGTTCCCGGTCGCGATATTGATCTCCGCCGCCTGCTCGGTTGCCACTATGTCATCGGGGTGTTTGCCCAGCCAATCCACCAGCAGCTTGTTGGCATCGTCGGCTTTGCCGGAACGCAGCAGGGCGCCGGCGAGACGGGTTGTGAGCAGGCTGGACGGATTAGCTGCGTTTGCTTCGGTGAAAGCCGTGACGGCGTCCGCCGGGCGGTTGGCAGCCAGGAAGATGTCGCCCTTCAACGCCCTTATTTCGGGAAAATCGCGATCCTCTGTCTGCAGGCGTTCCGCGGTCGCCAGCGCGGCATCCATGCCAGTCGATTTCAGATCGACCATCACCAAGTCCTGGTAGAGCTGGTAATCGCGCGGATTGGCAGCGATGCCGGCGGTGATGACGTTGCGGGCGCTTTCGAAATCGCCAGCGTCGATCAGCAGAGCGACGAGCTGACGGCGAGCGCCGACGATCCGCGGATCGGCCTTCAGGATTTGAGAATAGGTTTCGCGGGCGTCCTTCTTCAAACCCAAGGCAAGATCGGCGGCGGCCCGCAGGCTGAGAACATCCGCCGACGCAGCATTGGGACCCTTTTCCGCGGCGACGAGGTCCAGGGCCTTTTGCGCGAAACCCTGGCGAATATAGAGATCGCCAAGGCTGACGGTGATTCGCGTCTGGTCAGGGTCTGCGCGATGGGCACGTTCCAGCACCGTTGCGGCGTCGGCCAGTTTGTTCGCGGCCATATCGCCGCTGACGACCATGGTGAGTGCGGGTTCGGCGGTTGGCTGCTTGGCCAGGATGTCTGCCAGGATGGTGTTGGCGGCATCCGTGTCGCCCATCATTGTATCGACCCGGGCAAGGTTGATCTTTGCCGGAACGAAATCGGGATATTTTTGAACCAGATCGGCGAATGTTTTCTGTGCAGCGGCAAAGTCGATCTCAGCCAGCTTGAACAATCCATCCAGGTTCCCGACGATCTCCGTGTCACCCTGAGCGGCGCGGATCTTTGCCAGCGCATCGCCGGCTTTCTTGGAATCGCCCGTGGCGAGCGCGGCGAAGAACAATGCCTCGCTGACGGCGGGGACCTTGGGGGCCAGTTGCAGCGTGTGTTCCAGGTCCCCAACGGCCGTATCGACGTCGCCCATGCCCATGCGTACCGATGCCAGCCGCGTTTGCACGCCGACATCGTTCGGCGCCATGGTTTCGGCCTTTTGGAAAGACGCGATCGCCTTGTCGCCCTGGCCGGTCGCCGCGTATGCCCGGCCTAGGAGATCGTAGGTTTCGGCGTCACCCTTGCCGGATTCGGCAACCTTGGCGAGGGTATCGATGACCTGATCCGGCCGCTTCTTGGCGAACTGAATCCGGGCCAGCACCTTGTAAGCGGCAAGGTCGTTCGGCGCGCGGCCCAGGTATTTGCGGG
>JAJZEV010000190.1:0-5210 GCA_021805665.1 Pseudomonadota bacterium | reverse complement strand
CCAGATCGCCGCGCGCAACCGCCAGCCGTGCATCGGCCAGCAACGGTTCCGTGGCGTTCGGTGCCACCTGTTCGGCTTCCGCGAATGACTTCTGGGCGTCTTCTGGTCGTTTCAGGCCGATCTGGGCGTAGCCGCGAGCAACCAGGATGGACGCATCCAGCAACGGATCCTTGCCCTCGGGTTTCAGTTTATCCAGCACCTGGTCGAATTTGTTCTGAGCCAACAGCGCCTGCGCCAGCAGGGGGACGGCCTGATGAGGATCGAATCCACGGTCACGGGCGGCCTCGGCCTCCCGCTCCGACGCGACCGGATCCCCCAGTTCGAACGCCACCCGGCCAAGCCAGTAGTGGGCCTCGGCATTTTGCGGATCGTTTCGGATGGCGTTGCGCAGGTCGATCTGGGCGGAGCGAAGGTCGCCCTTGCGCAAGGCTGTCTTGGCGGAGGCAAGATAATCGGCGGCATGAGCGGCAATCGGGGCCGCACCGAGCCACGCGCCCATGATGATCCAGCCGAGAGACTTGTACCGCATCGGGTTCACCCTTGTTCGTTCTGCAATGTCGTTTCCACGCCGGCTTCGGCCGCCTTGGCAGCCTCGGTCGCGAATCCGTGAGATTCCATCAGTCCATACAGTGTCGGGCGGCTGACGCCCAGCATGCGTGCAGCCGCGGACAGGATGCCGTTGCTGCGCATCAGTGCTTCCTGGATGACATCGCGCTCCGCCCGCAGCCGCGCTGCCCGGAGGTCGAGGTCCGGGATTTCGGCACTCGGTGGTGCGAGTTCGAGGTCGGAGGCGTCGATGGTCCGTCGTTCGGCCATGACGACGGCGCGCTTAAGCCGGTTTTCCAGTTCGCGGACATTGCCCGGCCATTCGTGGCCGTTCATCGCGGCGATCGCGGTTTCGCTGAAGCCGCGAAGGCCGCGGCCGAATTCCTGATTGAAGCGGTTAAGAAAGAAGTTCGCCAGCAGTACGATGTCGGTGCCGCGGTCGCGCAGGGGGGGGATACGGATGGTGAAGGCGTTCATCCGGTAGAACAAATCGCCGCGGAAGCTGCCTTGTGCGATTTTTTCGTCCAGATTGGCGTTGGTGGCCGAAACCACGCGGACATCGACCTGGATTTTCTGCCGGCCGCCGATCCGCTCGACAATCTGGTCCTGCAGGAAGCGCAGCAGTTTGACCTGCAACGGATGCGGAAGGTCGCCGACTTCGTCCAGGAACAGCGTGCCTTTATGCGCCATCTCGATCTTGCCGATGGTTTGCTTCACCGCGCCGGTGAATGCGCCGCGTTCGTGGCCGAACAGCTCGCTTTCCAGCAGATTTTCCGGGATCGCGCCGCAATTGATGGCAATGAAAGGCTGCTTGGCGCGCGGCCCCAGGTCATGGACGGCTTTTGCCAGCGCTTCCTTGCCGGTGCCGCTTTCGCCCAGCAGCAGAACGGGCACATTGGTCGTCGCGATCTTTTCGATATCGCGGCAGACCTTCAGCATTCCGGCGCTGCTGGTGACGATGCGCTCGATCGGGGAGCGCCCGGGTACGGCGGCTAGACGCCGGTTTTCCTCCTCCAGGCGGTGCAGGTTCAGGCCGCGTTCGATGATGGTCCGCAATACGTCGATTTCGACTGGCTTTTCGCAAAAATCGTAAGCGCCCAGGGCGATGGCCCGCAGCGCGTTCTTACGCTCCCCGTTGCCGGTGACGACGATGATCTTGGTTTGCGGCGCAATGCGCAGTGCTTCGGTCAGGGTCGCGAACCCTTCGCTGACCCCGTCCGGGTCCGGGGGGAGGCCCAGATCCATGATCGCGACCGGTGGATTTTCCCGTCGAACCAGTGCGACGGCCTGCTGGCGGGCATGGGCCATCAGAATGTCGCAGGCCGGAAACGCCCATCGGTACTGGGAGCACAGGCCCTCGTCATCCTCGACGATCAGCAATTTCGGTTTAGACATGACGGGACTGCCTAGGCTTCGGCCGATGCCGGTTCGGCGATGTCCGTCCGAACCGAGGGAAGAATAATGCGCATGGTCGTGCCCGCGCCGGGCTTGCTGATCACCAGCAGGTCGCCGCCGGCATCGCGCAGCAACTCCCGCGCCTGATAGGCGCCGATGCCGTGCCCGCCATCCTTGGTGGAGCGAAGTGGACGAAACAACTCGTCGCGAACGAATTCGGCGGCCATGCCGGGTCCTTTGTCGGCGATATCGATAACAACGCCATGCGTTTCCGTCCGCAGTTCGATGTCCACCCCGGTATCCGCTTGCGAGGCATCGATCGCATTATTCAGCAAATGAGTGACAACGGCATCGAAAGAATCGGGATCGATCGCGGCACCGGCGCTGCCGGCATGGTTACGCACGACGATATCTCGCCGACGCGTGATTCGCGCGGCTTCCACGATGCCTCCCAACCGTTCGGCCGGCGTGATCAAGCCTGCATCGCGCTCTTGGCGTTCGGCCTGCAGGCGCGACAGCAGGCGGGTGATCTTGCCGACCGATGCCCGCACTGTCGCTAGCATATCGCGTTGGAATTCGGGATTGTCGGCATAAATCTCGGCGTTGGTCAGAAGCATCGACAGCTGCCCGGACACATTCTTTATATCATGGATGACGAAGGCGAAGCGCTGGCTGTATTCCCGAAGCTGCCGGGTCTGGGTCAGAACTTGCATCGCCCGCTGTTCCGCCACGCGGCTAGCGATTTCGCGGCCAATCACTCGTAGCAGGTCGAACGCTTCGCGGTCCAGTTTGAATTGGGCTCTGGATCTGGCGAGCACGACGAATCCGATGAGGTCGCCGAAATGGTTCAACGGCAACACGAGCCAGCAGCGGGCGAGTTCCGCGAACCAGGTGTTTGCGTCGGCATGTTCGTCGAGTTGAACGATCCAGTCGCCGTCACGGAACGACGCGACGATGGGGTGGCCGGGCGGAACCGGGGCGGTCACCGCCGGCATGTTCCACGATCCGGCCCATTGGAACGCGACATCCCGCGGCGGGCGTACGAACAGCGCCCCGGCGGGGCTGTCAACGACTTCCGCTGCCGCGCGGATCGCCCTTTTGTGCAGGGCGACGAAGGCATCGGCCGCGGTTAGCGCATCGATGCAGCGCATCCATTCCTTACGGTAATCGTAGCGGCTGCTGAAGAAGTTATCGATCACCAGTGCGCGTATGCGCGAACGCGCGGAGCCCGAGGTGAGAATGACGGCGATGGCCAGGATGGCGCCGAAGATCATGGATGTCTCGGCGACCCGGCCCCATTCCGACCCGCCACGCCGGAACACCTCTCCGATCAGGGCGATGGCAAGCAGGAAGATACCGCTGCCGATAAGAGTAAAGCTGTGAAACACCACATCGCGGGAGACGTGGATATCCACCGCCCAGCGGCGGTTCCGAACCGCTGCGACCGCGATCAGTGGCGCGGCGAAGGTAACCGCTGGCGCGCGGCCTTCCAACAATGCGAACGACAACTGGTGAAACAGCATACCATCGGCGTACAGCAGCAGATCGTACAGGAAGATCCCACCAAGGGCGACGCAAAGCAGGTTGATGTTCCAGCGGGATTCCGGCGGCGTGTTGAAATACAGGTTTTCCAGCAAAAGCAGGTTGCAAACGGCGAAGCCAAGCCGCGTCGCGGTATTGAGGGACTGGAAGCCGGACGTGCCGGGGGCGGCGAAGAAGTCCACCAACGGGGTGCCGATCAGCATCAAAAGGGCCAGCAGCCCCATGGTCTTGAACGCCGCCGTCAGTTGTTCGTTCGCGGCGGCGGACCGACGGTAAAGGTGCAATATGAAACTATACCATGCGGCGGAGCGGGCGACTTCCATCCAGACGCCCATGCGCCCGATCGGAAATTGCCAGGCGACCACGTATGTGGCGGCCCAGGCTGCCGTGGCCGCGCACGCGAAGGCCAGCCATGCGCCGGTGCGGCTGATGGGCTGGCGGGCGAGGATCAGGGCTGTCAGCAGGCCGTAAGTCAGCGCGCAGAGGCCATGCAACAAGACAATGGCGGGAATATTCGGTGTCATGATCCTTTGTATGCCAATGGGCGACCGCCAACCGTTGTTTGTCCGACGCTGATGGGCAATCGCATCGTCTGGCTGTCAGGTCCAGGAAAATCCGTTCCGCGGAAAGCGTCTGTCAGCGCGCGCCCTCCCGGTGCAACTTGGCCCGGATGGTGGAACACAGGATGATCGCATCCAGTGCGACGGACTGGTCCTTCGCATAATTAAGGTCTTAGGAGAGCCCTTCGCGGGTATCCCCGGTCGAAACGCCATAGGGATATTCACCCGAGCCCATCCTGTTCTGTCCCGGTTTGATGTTTGTTCGTTGCAGATTGCCATGACGCGCGTTAAAGATTTTCTAAAATGAGGAATTCGGATATAAATTAGAATGTGTGAAATGAAAAATTGCTAATGTTAGAGGTGAATGACCCATAATCGATATAAAGTTCAATCCTGAAATGTAACCTGGGGCTGTAATTCGAAAAAATTTACCCTTATCTGACGAGAGGTCCACCTGCGCGTTGAACCACCCTCCGCGCGATGTTATACCGCGCTCACGACGCAGTGAGGACGATAAAGGCGTGTAGCTCATTGGCAGAGCGCTGCCCGAACACGGCAGAGGAGGGGGTTCGATTCCTTTCGCGCCTGCCATCGCGATTACCTCGCCGCGGCTGTTTTCGCTTGCATGCGGAACGAGCCGCGCGGTCTATATCCTTTCGCATGCCGATCTGCCGTGCTGTTTTATCCATCCAGAGGTTGATGTGATCCAAGATTGGTTTGACCAAACCCGATCCGATATCGATACCCCGGCCAAACGTCATGCCGCCATCCGGGCCGGCCGTCGGTCGGTGTGCGCGATGGCTTTGATTTTGGCGCTGTCCGGCTGCGGTGACACCGGTTTGTTTGGCGATCATTCCGAACCCCCGGTGGTTGAAAAATCGGCCGTAAAAGCGCCCGATGACTACGTCATCGGGTCGGGCGATTCGCTGAGTATCTTCGTTTACCGCAACCCGGACCTCAGCGAGGGCGGGGTTGCGGTTCGTCCTGATGGACGCATTTCCACGCCGTTGATCGAGGATATCGTCGCCGCCGGCAAAACCCCCACGCAACTGGCGCGCGAGATCGAGCAGCGGCTGACGAAATATATCCAGGACCCGAACGTCACCGTCATCGTGCGCGGCTTTATCGGTCCGTCCGACCGGCAGGTTCGGGTGATCGGCGAAGCGA
>JAJZEV010000296.1 GCA_021805665.1 Pseudomonadota bacterium | reverse complement strand
CCGCCATCACCGGCGGCACGATGTGCAGCAAAGGGTCCGCCAGCCGGATACTGCGGTCGAATTCGATGAATCTAGGCCCCAGCACATATCCCGCACCGGCCACCGGCACCAAAAACCCCGCATCGCAGAGCGCCCGCACATACCGGTACACCGTCGCCCTGCCGACCCCCAACCGAACGACCAACATGTCCACGGTCCAGACCGAGGTTTCCGGCGTGAACAGGTCCAGAATGCCCAGAACACGGGTGATGCTGCTGTCGGTGCCCCCCGATCGCCCGATCGAGGTCACATCATCCATGGCAGGGAGAATCGGGTCGGTTCATTCCCGTATTATGAGAAAATTAAAAAATCTACGCAAGCCCAGGTCGGCCTGCATCGGCCAGCCACATCGACGCCTATCCGCCGTGGCAGCGCTATAGCAATCGACGCGCTGACCCAGCGACCATTGGCGATGGATCGATCGAAACAAGTGTTTTTTTGCCGCCGATAAGCGCGAATTGGTGCGATATCATGCAGTACGCCCACCATACAAAGGCGACAAATCTTCAACCATGTTTCAATCATATAGGGCACGGAAAACACCATCGTCATCGCCGTCCTGACCGGCCGCGCATCCGAGATCAAGGGCCACCTTGCGGTTCTGGAAGGCCAGATCGCCAAGCATAAGGCAGATCTGGCGGACATTGAGGCCACGATTCGCATGCTCAATCCCGCCTTCGAGGCAAAGGGGGGCAAGCCCAAGCGTCCTGCGCCTCCACGATCCACCTATTTCGCCATGGGCGAAATCACAAAGCGATACCGGGACGCTCTCCGCGTGGCTGATAGCCCTGTGTCCGCCGCGGAAGTCGCGCTCAGGCCGATGGTGGATAAAGGGCTGGACCTGACCGATCAGAAAATCCGATCGGACATGATTTCGCGCATCAACCAAACGCTGCACCGGCTCACCAAGGACGAATCAATACGGCGGGTCGGGTATGGTTTAGGGGTGCGGTGGGATATCCTGGGGATAGTTAACAAAAAATTAGCGGAACATTAAGGCTAACATTAACCATTTTTGGCTACTTTGGTATAGCCGGCTGGGGTTCAGCCCACGGGCAAGTCCCAGGCGCGAGGTCGCCCTGGATGGAAAAATTCTCTCAAAATTTGCCTTCGGGCTTTATGGAATTGGCACAACCGCTACCAATGCACAATCTCAACAGATCGCAATCTCCTTGCCCAATTGGGGTTGATTGCCCAGCCTTGATATGGGATGAACGCAAGATGTCTGGAATTGGAAGCCCCAACGAGCAACAGCAAGCAATGGCTCAGGCTATTGCTGCGATGCAATTACCTCAGTTGGTTCTCAATTCGTTCGCAAATTCCTTTTCCCCTAGTGAGATTACAAGCCTGTTATCCTTTGGGCCACGGCCGCTTTTGACACTGATAATGGCGCCTGCGGTCGCTAAATCATTTGCTATGGCGCTCCTCGATACCGTCCAGAAATATGAAGCGGCGAGCGGCGTGACCGTTCTTACGATGCAGGAGTTGGGTGATCGCTTGGCAGCATATCAAGCGAGTCAAAAACCGTGAATATAATCGCTTCTAATTATATGATTGCTCCCATGGTGGGGATGTCGATCGGGGGCGTGTCCACAACCCCGAACCACCTCACTGCCGAAAAAATTCAATCATTCGCATCCTTCCCGAAAGGCTGGCATTATGGCGGCGGTGGTCCTGCGTCACCGGAGATGGTGCGCATCGCCTTAGGATATCTTTATCAACTTATGGTGTCTGGTTTCGGTGAAACCGATGCGTTCTTCGGGCCAGACGGCCAGATTATGGTGACTGCTTATCTAGGGAAACATTGCGTCGAAGTGACCGTCGATCTTGACCGGTCGTTTACGGTTACCCACCAAATTGGTGGTGAAGACCGGTCTTACGAGCCGGAACTTTCTGGTCCTCGCGCTTCACTGGAAGTCGCGAGAGTCGTATCCGTGATAGAACGAGAAGAATGCGGTACGTTCGGTTGGTCCACCCAAGAAACTTTGATCATCGGACAGGTAAGTTCAAGGATATCGCCTTTACGCTCTCCAGCGATGGTGGCGGCGCGTCCATTTTTCATGAACAATGCGGCGTCGATACAAGCGGTTCGGTGTGCGCCCATATTGCCCGATTCTACCCTGGAATTGGAGGAGAGCCTGCGGTTTTCTGGCTGTTCCCAGGCTCCAGCATCGATCCGGGTTGCAGTGTAGTACAAACCGACTCGGAGAGCGGGGATAAGTGTCACCACGAAATATTCGGACAAACTCGTTCTTCTGCCAAAAAGATGCTGCGACGATGGGTCAATAATTGGAGGATTAGCGATCTTCTTATTTGCGATGACATAGGCACTAGGCCACTCACAATTGAAGATTGCCCACCTCAGCCGGATTAAGGCGCCTTCTTGACCGCCCTTTGCCAGTACCCGCACCAGTCCTCCGATGACGGAGCCACCATCGCCAGTCCAGCTGCGGCCTTGACCTGGGTCCCGTTGGCCACGCGGCGGTGATCCTCGCGCCATGAGGCCCCTTAGCAGGCCGCTGAAAAACCCCATTTTGCGGCCAGCTACACCAGATATAGGCGCTTCGGTTGAAGGTGACGCCCCATATGTTGTGGGCGAGCTGATCGTTTCAGCTTTTTTTTCAGCAGCCTGTAAGGCATATCGGACCAGATAGGCGCCAGCGATGTGGTGGTAACCAAAAGCGCAAAATCGGGCTATCAAATATCAAATGATCGGTTCATCCGCATTCATCGGCGGCAAAAAACACTTGCTTCGGCAAAACCACAGAACATTGGGCGCAATGAAAAATTCAAATGCGATTGCCCATCTCCGTCATGGCCGCAATCCTTGACCACTCCCAATTCTCGTATTATGAGGATTTTTAAAATTCCACGAAACAGCCAAGAACAAATCGACGAGGGAAACCCATGGCTCAGGACTTCGATGCAATCGTCATAGGCGCCGGCATGTCCGGCATGTATCAACTCTACCGCCTGCGCGAACTCGGCCTGTCCGTTCGTGTATTGGAAGCAGGCACCGGCGTCGGCGGCACCTGGTACTGGAACCGCTATCCCGGCGCCCGCTTCGATTCCGAAAGTTATTCCTATCAGTTCTCGTTCTCGAAAGACTTATTGAAGGAATGGGACTGGTCGGAACACTTCGCCGGCCAGCCGGAGACCTTGCGCTACCTCAACCACGTCGCCGACAAATTCGACCTGCGCAAGGACATCCAGTTCAACAGCCGGGTGAAGTCCGCCCACTACCAGGAAGCGTCTAAGACCTGGCTGACCACCACCGAAAACGGCGACACGTACACCTCCCGCTTCCTGATTACCGCCGTTGGCCCGCTGTCCGCCTTCACCATGCCGAACATTCCGGGTGTCGAGACCTTCCAGGGCGAATCCTGCCACACGGCCCGCTGGCCGCATGAGCCCGTCTCGTTCGAGGGCAAGCGCATCGCCGTGATCGGGACCGGCGCCACCGGGGTGCAAACCATTCAAGAGGTTGCCAAGACCGCCAAGACCCTGACAGTCTTCCAGCGGACGCCCAACTGGTGTACGCCCCTGCACAACAGTAAAATCGACAAGCCGGAGATGGAGAAACTCCGAGCAAACTACGATGCGATGTTCAAGACTTGCATGGAGACATTCTCCTGCTTCCTGCACACCCCCGATCCGCGCAATACGTTCGATACGACCAAGGAAGAACGGCTCGCTTTCTATGAAGAGCTGTACGCCTCCCCCGGCTTCGGCATCTGGGTCGGCAACTTCAAGGACATGCTGACCAACCGCGAGGCCAATGCCGAAATCAGCAACTTCGTCGCCGACAAAATCCGCCAGCGGGTGAAAGACCAGTCGGTCGCCGACAAACTAATCCCGAAGAACCACGGCTTCGGCACCCGACGCGTGCCGATGGAAACCAAATACTACGAGGTTTACAATCAGCCGAACGTCCGACTGGTCGATATCACCGACACCCCGATCGAACGGATCACCCCCGCCGGCCTGAAGACCTCGGCCGAAGAGTTCGAATTCGACATGATCATCTTCGCCACCGGGTTCGACGCCATCACTGGTGCGTTCGACCGTATAGACATTCGCGGCGTGGATGGCGTGCGGCTGAAGGACCGCTGGAAGCATGGGCCGGAAACCTATCTGGGCATGACCGTCGATGGTTTCCCCAACATGCTCATGCTGGTCGGCCCGCACATGGCCCTCGGCAACATCCCCCGCACCATCGAGTTCAACGTCGAATGGGTCAGCAACCTGGTCCACTACGCTAAAACGCACGGCCTGGCCCGCGTGGAACCCACCCCGGCGGACGTCCAGGCATGGACCGACCATGTCAAGGCGCTGGCCGACGGCAGCATGGTGTTCGAGGTCAACTCCTGGATGACCGGCTACAACAGCAATGTGGAGGGCAAGCAGGTCCGCATCGTCAACCGCTACAGCGGCAGCGCCCCCGACTGGCGCGCCAAATGCAACGAAGTCGCCGCCCGCGGCTATAAGGAAATGGTGGAGGCCTAACTCAGCGCCATCAGATCGGCCCGCAGACGGTCGGGGCTTGCCTCCCCCAGCAAGCCTTCGACCGCGCGGTGGGTCGCAAGCCAGATCGGCACCGCCGCCGCCAACACGCCACACCCGGCCGGGGTCAGCGCCAGCACCCGCTGGCGTTTGTCGTTCTCCCCCGGCCGGACCTCGATCGATCCCCGTCGCTGCAACGGCTTCAAATTGGCCGTCAGTGTCGTGCGATCCATCGCCAGCAAGGCCGCGACTTGTCCCATGGCCGGCGGATGCGGCCGGTTCAGCGCCATCAGCAGCGAAAACTGCCCACTGGTCACCCCCACCGGCCGTAACGCCACATCGAACCGGCGCGCCAAAGCCCGCGCCGCGCGCTGAACATGCAGGCAAAGACAGGAATCGCGCACAAACAGGGTCGTGCTGAACGGAACATCGGCGGGCACACTCATTCTCCAATTTAGGTTGACATCAACTAATTTGTCCAGGAACCTCCGCTCAACCAAACGGGGGGCCTAACCATGCCAGCGCGTGTCTTCGTCCTGCTCGGTACCAAAAAAGGCGCCTTCATCCTGGAAAGCGATTCCCGGCGCCAAAACTGGTCGCAAAAAGGCCCGTTCTGCGAAACCTGGCCCATCAACCACGCGATAGCCGACCCCGCGACCGGGACCATCTACGGCGCCGGCGGCAATGAATGGTTCGGCCCGGCGGTGTGGAAATCCACCGACCTCGGCGCAACCTGGACCCACTCCAGCGCGGGGCTTGCCTACCAGCCCGGCGAGGCGGCGATACAATCGACGTGGAGCCTGGCCGCCCGCGGCGGACGTCTCTACGCCGGTGTGCAACCCGCCGGCCTGTTCGCCAGCGACGACGCTGGCGAAACCTGGAGCGAGATCGGGGGGCTGCGCGCCCATCCAACCGCGGCGAAATGGCAACCCGGCGGCGCCGGCCTGATCCTGCATTCGATCGTGACCCACCCGGACGATCCCGGCCAGATATGGGTCGGAATCTCCTCCGCCGGGGTGTTTCACACGGGCGATGGCGGCAAGACCTGGACGCCCCGTAACTCCGGCACGCGCTGCGATTACCTGCCCGAAGCCGACCGCTACCCGGAGTTCGGCCAGTGCGTGCATTGCATCGTGATGGCACCGAACCAACCCGAACGCCTTTACCAGCAGAACCATTGCGGCATGTACCGTTCCGACGACGGCGGACAACACTGGCAAAGTATCGAACAGGGGCTGCCGTCCAGCTTCGGATTCCCGGCCGTGGCGCATCCCCGCGATCCAGGGACACTGTTCCTGATGCCGCTGAATGGCGACATCGCCGGCCGGTATATGCCCGGCGCCAGCGCCGCGGTGTGGCGCACCCGCGATGGCGGCGGCGCATGGCAGGCGATGCGCGAAGGGCTGCCGAGGCACAACGCCTTCTTCGGCGTCCTGCGCCAGGCGATGGCGGCGGACCGGCTGGAACCGGCCGGGGTGTATGCCGGCACCAACACCGGAACCCTGTTCGCCAGCGCCGACGAGGGCGAGACCTGGACCGAAATCGCGCGCCATCTGCCGCCGATCCTGTCGGTGGAGACATTGGTGCTGGCAGCCTGACGCCCGAATGCCCGACCTGACCGTGCGGCTTCCGCCTGCCCTGCTGCGTCTGTTCCCCGGCAGCGAAGCCGAACCCACCGTGTCGGCATCCACCGTCGCCGGGATCGTCGAGGCGCTGGATCGTCGCTGGCCCGGCATGCGCGACCGCCTGTGCGATTCAACGCCCGCGATCAGGCGCCACATGAACGTCTTCGTGGACGGGGAGCGGGCGACACTGGCAACCCCGGTCACCGCCCATTCCGACGTATTCATCATGACCGCGATCAGCGGCGGTTAGGGTCCACCGTCAATTCCGCGGGGGAGGACGCGCGGATAGGCCGGGGGATCTGATCGTTATGAAGAGCGATCTTTCTGATCCCGCCCGATCCGATCCGGGAAAGCCTCGGGCAAATCGACGATTGGGCCGGGACGCCGGCGTTCCGTGCCCCTCGGTACACGTCGAAGCCGCTGCCGGCAGCGGCGTTGAACTTGGAAGGGCGCGAGGGACCGCAGAGCGCCGCGAAGGCAGACCGCCCCGGACACCGTCGCGGCCCTTCCGCCCTTCGCGCTCTTCCAAGCCAAATGAAGACAGAACGGCCAACATCGCTGGTGGTCCCGGCGCACGATCCCCGCCCGGCGCCGACGGAAGCCCGCACGGAGGCCAATGCCCGCCGCCGAACCGTTACCGTAAACAAAAGGCGC
The DNA here is from genome assembly GCA_021805665.1 of Pseudomonadota bacterium. Classification (GTDB taxonomy): domain Bacteria; phylum Pseudomonadota; class Alphaproteobacteria; order Acetobacterales; family Acetobacteraceae; genus Rhodopila. The sequence continues at coordinate 8,561 of JAJZEV010000296.1, read as the reverse complement.
CGGCCCGCCAGCGGGATGCAGCCGCGGCGGCCCCTACCGCTGAAGGTCGCCCAGAAACCCGATCATCGCCGCGGTCACCGCCTCCGGCCGCTCCTGCTGGGTCCAGTGCCCGCATCCGGGCAGAATTATCGTCTCCCGCAGGTTGGGCACAAACGCCTTCAACCCCGCCACCAGTTCCGCCGCCCCCGGAAACGCCAGCACCAGATCGCGGTCCCCGGCCACGTAAAGCGCCGGCACCGTTACTTTCGCCCCGGCGAACGGGGCCAGCATCTCCCAGTTCCGGTCGATATTGCGGTACCAGTTCAAACCGCCGCGGAACCCGGTACGGGTAAACTCCCGGGTATAGAAGTCGAGATCCGCCGGGGTCAGCCACCCCGGCAACGCCGCCAGCGCCGCGTGGCGCGTGCGTTCCCGCATCCCGCCCGGCACCGGCACCATGCTGAACCCGCCGCCGGCCGCACCGGCCGCCTCCCCGGCGATCCGCAGCAGCACACCGCGCACCGACACGGCGACATCGTCTTCCAGGTCCGCCTCGGCCACCCCCGGCTGCTGAAAATACAACTGATAGAACACCGCATCGTCCGTCCGGGGCATCGCCGAGGTCGGCCGCACCTTGCCCCGGGGCCGGTACGGCACACTCAGCCCGATCACGGCGGGGAACCGGTCCGGCCGCAGCAACGCCGCGTGCCACGCCACCGGGGCGCCCCAGTCATGCCCGGCGATCGTCGCCGTCGCCTCGCCCAGCGCATCCAGCACGCCGACCATGTCGCCAACCAGATGCATCATCGAGTACTGGTCGATCGCTTCCGGCGCGTCGGTCTGCCCATACCCGCGCATATCCGGGGCCACGACACGATAACCTGCATCCGCCAGCGCATGGATCTGGTGCCGCCATGAATACCAGGACTCCGGGAAACCATGGCACAACAGCACCAGCGGGCCGGAGCCCTTCTCCGCGATGTGCATCCGAATGCCGTTGCTGTCGATAAAGCGGTGCTGAATGTCGGTCACCCGATCCCCTCCCATGTCGTTGCCGGCTTAATGCGCCTTTTACAGTTTCCGCTGCCCGCGAACATCCCGGAAGCGGCCGGGCTTACGGCAGCGCCGGGCGCCCCTCGGTCCCGCGCACGCGGGGCAGCAGGATCATATCCCATGGACTGGGCATCTCCCCAACCGGAACATGCACCAAGGCCGGGGCATTCAGCGCGAACGCCGTCCGCAGCGCGTGTTCCAGTGCGTCGGGCGAGGTGGCCTTGAAAGCCGCCATGCCGAAACTCTCGGCGAAACGGACGAAATCCGGGTTGGTCAGGTCGCTGGCGATCGAGCGGTTGCCGTAGCCCTGCGCCTGGATGCGCCTGACGTTGCCGAAGGCCCCGTCGTCGAACACCACCGCCACGACCGGCAGCTTGTGATGCATCGCCGTCGCCAGTTCGCCCGCCTGGAACATGAACCCGCCATCGCCGCAGACCAGCACGACCTTCCGGTTCGGTGCGGCGGCAGCCGCCCCCAGCGCCGCCCCATATCCCCACCCCAACGTGTCCTGATATCCCGGCGAGAGGAACAATCGCGGCCCCGGCACCGGAAACGCCAACCGGCTGGCGAACCCGACCTGGGTCACATCCTCGACATAAATACCGTCATCCGGCAACGCCGAGCGGATCGCTTGCAGAAATGCCAGCGGCGGCTGTTGCCGGTCCAGTCGGTCGGCAAAAGCGGCCTTGACGGCCGGCAGCTCCGGATTGCGCCGCCAATGGCCCTTCAACGCCGGCAGCAGAGCCCGCAAGGTTACCGCCGCATCGCCCAGCAACCCGCACGCCGGCGCGCGGAACCGCCCGATTTCGTCCGGGTCGATGTCCAGCCGCACGATCGGCAGCGAATCATCCACCCCCCAGTTGCTTTGTTGCCAATACAGCCGCGTGCCGATCGCCAGCACCGCGTCAGCCGTCTTCCAAAGCGCGTGCCCCTCGGTAAACGACACGGCCAGCGGATGGGCCGTGGGGATCGTTCCGCGTCCGCGCCGAAACGACGACACGGGGGCGTGCAGCAACTCCGCCACCGCCTGGACCTCCGGCCCCGCACCCAGCGCGCCGCCGCCAACCACGATCAACGGCCGCTTCGCACCGGCCAGGATCGCGGCCGCCGCGGCAATGGCGTCCGAATCCGCGCACGGCGCCGCAACCGGCAGCGGCGCCGTCAGGGCAACCTCGGCCGCCTGCCCCCAGACATCGATCGCGCATTCCAGCGCCACCGGCCCGGTGCGGCCTGACATCGCCGTCTCGATCGCCAGAGCGACACAGCGGGATGCCTCGGCCGGAGAGCGGATGCGTTCGCCGGATTTCACGATGTGCCGCAGCAGCCCGATCTGGTCATGGATTTCATGCAGGTGCCCGTGGCCCCGGTCGATGGCGAAGGACGGGATCTGCCCCACCAGCGCGATGACCGGCGCCCCCATCGCGCTGGCCAGCAGCAACGCGGCCGAGGCATTCAGAATCCCCGGCCCCGGCACCACCGCGAACGCCTGCGGCCTGCCAGTGACCAAGGCCGCCCCCAGCGCCATATAGGCCGCCGTCTGCTCATGCCGCGGGTGGATCGTTCGGATGCGGCCGGCGGCTTTATAGGCAGCATCGAACAGCGGGTCGTTGTGAACCCCCGGCAACGCGAACAACGTGTCGATGCCGTGTGTCAGAAGCGATTCGATTACGGCCTCGGCCGTGTTCATGCGTGACATGGAGGTGTCCCCGGGCTGATTCGCCACATACCTTACACGAACCCTGTTCGATGTCGGCGATCGCCCGTCATCGGGTCGCCAGGACGGTCGCCGCAACACCCCGATTGACCCCGGGGTTCGGCTCTGCATTCTCTCTCGGCAGATGCCGCTTCGCACGCCGGGGGGAGATACCAACATGCAGCCCATTCAGCTCAATCGCACCAACCTTGGACGCCTGGCGCCGGAGGTCTCGGTGCCGCGCTACGACCCGTCCAAGGTGACGGCCGGCATTGTCCATCTGGGACTCGGCGGGTTCCACCGGGCGCACATGGCCCGATACACGCATGAACTGATGCAAATTGGGGGTGATGCCGGTGGATGGGGCATCGTCGGCGCGGGGCTGATGCCGGCTGACCGCAAAATGAAGGACAGCCTCGCGCCGCAGGATAATCTCTATACGCTGGTTGAAAGGGGGGCGTCGGGCGAAACCGTGACCGTCATCGGCTCGCTCGCAGACGTTGTATTTGCCGGCGAATCCAGTGCCGCCCTGTTGCGTGCGATTGACAATCCGCAAATCCGTATCGTCAGCCTGACCGTCACCGAACATGGCTATTGCCTGAACCGGTCCACCAAGAGGCTCGATCCAGACCATCCGCTGGTTCGCAAGGATCTCGACCAACCAGCAAAACCGGCGAGTGCGATCGGCATCGTGGCGGAAGCCTATCGCCGGCGTATGGTGGCGGGATTACCGCCGTTCACCGCCCTGAGCTGCGACAACATCCAGCACAACGGCACCGTTCTGCGCGACGCCGTGCTGGCGCTGGCCGCGCTGCGCGACCCGAAGCTGGCCGAATGGATCGCCGCGAACGCGCACTTCCCCAGCACCATGGTCGATCGCATCACCCCGGTGACGGCAGCGGAAGACATCGCGGCGCTCGCGGAACGCCATGGTGTGATCGACCGCTGGCCAGTGGTGTCCGAGACCTTCACCCAGTGGGTGATCGAAGACGACTTTCCCGCCGGCCGCCCTGCCTGGGAAACCGTTGGCGCGCAGTTCGTGAACGACGTTGCCCCCTATGAGTTCATGAAGCTGCGGCTGCTCAATGCCAGCCATCTCGCGGTATCCGGAATGGGCCGGCTGTGCGGTTACGTCACCATCGCCGAATCGATGGCCGATCCATCGATCGCGCGGTTCATGGCGGCACTGATGGACCGCGAAACCGGGCCGACGTTGCCGGACGTGCCGGGGATCGACCTGGCAGAGTATAAGGCGACCCTGATCGAACGGTTCGCCAACCCCGCGATCCGCGACACGGTGGAACGGGTCAACACCGATGCGCCGCTGAATATCCTGGTGGATCCCATCCGGGACCGGCTCCGCACCGGCGAATCGGTGGAGCTTCTGTCGCTCGCGCTGGCCGCCTGGCTGCGCCGGGTGCGGGGCGAAGACGAACAGGGCCAACCGATCGATATCCGCCACCCGCTCGCGGCCGAGCTGAGGGCCAAAGCGATCGAGGGCGGTTCGGATCCGCGTCCGCTGCTGGGAATCACGGCCCTGTTCGGCGCGACCGGGACCGACGAACGCCTGCGAACCGCTGTCGCCCGCTGGCTCGCACTCCTATATGCTAACGGCGCTCGGCAGACTTTGGCGGACGCATCGGCACGGCTGGGATTCTGACACCGCGCGGCTGAAAATGTCGTTGACCGCGGAGTTTGTCCATGAGAGTTACAAACGAACTGCCGGTAGAGGGGCAGATAACCGAGGGGAAACCAAAAATGATCCGTGTTTCACAGGGCGGGGTTGCCGCGGCCATCTCCGGCGCGGCATTGCTTTTAGCCGGCGCCAGCGCCGCCCGGGCCGATTCGACGATTACCATCGCGACCGTCAACAATGGTGACATGGTCGTGATGCAGAAGCTGTCCTCTGAGTTCGAAAAGCAGCATCCGGATATCCACCTGCGTTGGGTCGTCCTGGAAGAAAACGTCCTGCGCCAGCGCGTGACCACCGATATCGCCACCAAGGCCGGGCAGTTCGATATCCTGACCATCGGTAACTACGAAGTGCCGATCTGGGCGAAGCAGGGCTGGCTGGCCGCGATGGACAACCTGCCGGCATCCTATGACGTTGACGATCTGCTGAAGCCCGTGCGTGCGGGTCTGACTTACGAAGGCAAGTTGTACGGGCTGCCGTTCTACGGTGAAAGTGCGATGACCTATTACCGCACCGATCTGTTCAAGAAGGCCGGCATCAAGATGCCAGAGGCCCCGACCTACGAGCAGATTCGCGGCTTTGCCGACAAGATCACCGACAAGGCAAACAAAATCTACGGCATGTGCCTGCGCGGCAAGCCCGGCTGGGGCGAGAACATGGCCTACGTCACCTCGCTGGTGAACGCCGAGGGCGGCCAGTGGTTCGACATGCAATGGAAGCCGGCGATCGACAGCGCGGCGTGGCACAAGGCGATCACTTTTTACGACGACATTCTGAAGGCCGATGGCCCGCCTGGTGCGACCTCCAACGGCTTCAACGAAAATCTGGCACTGTTCGCCAGCGGCCATTGCGGCATGTGGATCGACGCCACGGTCGCGGGCGGCATGCTGTACGACAAGAAGCAGTCGTCCGTCGCCGACAAGGTCGGTTTCGCGCCGATGCCGACCGGCGCCTTCGTCGGTGCGCCGACCTGGCTATGGAGCTGGAACCTCGCGATCCCCGCTTCGTCCAAGCAGCAGGAAGCGGCCCGGACTTTCGTGACCTGGGCAACGTCGAAGGAATACATCCAGCTCGTCGCAAAGACCAACGGCTGGGTTTCCGTCCCGCCCGGCACCCGCGTATCGACCTATGAAAACGCCGACTATCAGAAGGCGGCGCCGTTCGCCGGGTTCGTCCGCAAGGCGATCGAGGTCGCCAACCCGAATGGACAGACGCAGCAGCCGCGGCCGTATCAGGGCGCCCAGTTTGTCGCTATCCCTGAATTCCAGGGTATCGGCACGCAGGTCGGGCAAACCATCGCCGGCACCCTGACCGGCCAGACCACGGTTGACCAGGCGCTGAAGTCGGCGCAGGCCGCGACCGAACGTACGATGCACCAAGCCGGATATCCCAAAAACTAGCGGGGGTTGCCATGTCGGCGACAACGGATCCTGACACGGCATCATTCAATTCAGAAGCGGCGGCGACCCGAAAGGTCGCCCCGTTTTTGGTTATGCCCTCGATCGCCGTCCTGCTGGCATGGATGATCGTCCCGCTGGTGATGACGCTATGGTTTTCTTTCCAATACTATAACCTGATCGACCCGTCCGCCCGCGGATTCGCCGGCATCGATAACTACGCGTACCTGGTCACCGATCCGGACTTCTGGGTGTCGCTGCGTACCACCCTTGTCCTGCTCGCGTCGGTACTGGTCATTACCGTCGGATTTGGCACCTTGCTTGCCGTTCTGTTCAATCAGCCCTTTCCCGGAAGGAACATTGCGCGCGTTCTGGCGATTTCCCCGTTCTTCGTCATGCCGACGGTCAGTGCGCTGATCTGGAAGAACCTGCTGATGCACCCGATTTACGGGGTGTTCGGCGCGCTCGCCAGCACCATCGGGATACAGCCGGTAGATTGGTTCGCCCAGTTTCCGCTCGCTTCCATCATCGCCATCGTATCCTGGGAATGGCTGCCCTTCGCGCTGCTGATCCTGCTGACCGCGGTGCAATCGCTGGATCACGAGCAAAAAGAAGCCGCGCGCATGGACGGCGCCGGGCCGCTGGCGCAGTTCTTCTTCATCACCCTGCCGCATCTGTCGCGCGCCATCGGCGTCGTGATTATGATCGAAACGATCTTCCTGCTGACCGTGTTCGCCGAGATTTTCGTCACCACCTCGGGCGGCCCCGGCAACGCGACCACCAACCTTGCGTTCCTGATCTACGCCCGCGCTTTGCTGCAATACGATATCGGCGGGGCCTCGGCCGGCGGCGTCGTCGCGATTATCCTGGCCAATATCGTCGCGTTCTTCCTGGTGCGCAGCATCGCCCGCCGGCTGGAGGTTTAGGCACATGCGCGAAACACCCATGCAGCGCCTGCTGTCGTTCATCCTCGGCTGGGGGACGGCTCTGCTGCTGTTCTTCCCGATCGCATGGATGGTGCTGACCAGCTTCAAGTCGGAGCGCGACGCAACCTCGCCGAACCTGTTCTTCACCCCCTCTCTCGACTCGTATCATGAGGTGTTCGCGCGCGCCGACTACCTGTCCTTCGCGCTGAACAGCATCGTCATCTCCGTCGGTGGAACCGTGCTGGCGCTGCTGTTCGCGATCCCCGCGGCCTATTCCATGGCGTTCCACCCCACGCGCCGGACCCGCGGCACCCTGCTGTGGATGTTATCGACCAAAATGCTGCCGCCTGTTGGCGTATTGGTGCCGATCTACCTGCTGTTTCGCACAGCCGGATTGCTGGATACGCGCAGCGGCCTGATAGCGATCTACGCGCTGATGAACCTGCCCATCGTCGTCTGGATGCTGTTCACCTTCTACAAGGAGGTGCCAAACGAAATCCTGGAGGCGGGCCGCATGGACGGCGCGAAAACCGCTGGCGAGGTCTGGTTCCTGTTACTGCCGCTGACCCTGCCGGGTGTCGCATCGACCGGGCTGCTGTCGCTGATCCTGTGCTGGAACGAGGCGTTCTGGAGCCTCAACCTCACCTCGGCGGGGGCCGCGCCGCTGACCGCGTTCATCGCCTCGTTCTCCAGTCCAGAGGGGCTGTTTTTCGCCAAGCTGTCCGCCGCATCGACCATGGCCGTCGCGCCGATCCTGGTGTTCGGTTGGTTCAGCCAGCGTCAACTCGTTCAAGGCCTGACATTCGGTGCCGTGAAATAAGGTGCGACCGTCCGGGGCGCCAGGCTCCGAGCGTAAATCGCCCTCGCAATTAAGGGAGGCCGCCCATGGCAACGCTGCAACTGCGCGATATCCGCAAGAGTTTTGCGTCAGTCGAAGTGATCAAGGGAATCGACCTGGAAATCGACGACCGTGAATTCGTGGTCTTCGTGGGCCCGTCGGGGTGCGGCAAATCCACTTTGTTGCGGATGATCGCCGGTCTGGAAGAAATCACCAGCGGCGATCTGATGATCGACGGCAAGCGCATCAATCGCGTGGGGCCGGCGGATCGCGGACTGGCCATGGTGTTCCAGTCCTACGCGCTGTATCCGCACATGACCGTGCGGCAAAACATGGCCTTCGCGTTGCGCCTGGCCGGGGTGTCCAAGGCCGAACGCGACCGGAAAGTGGATGAGGCCGCGCGCATCCTGCAGTTGGAACCCTATTTGGAACGCCGGCCCAAGGATCTGTCCGGCGGCCAGCGCCAGCGCGTCGCCATCGGCCGGGCGATCGTGCGCCAGCCGAAGGTGTTCCTGTTCGATGAACCGCTGTCCAACCTGGATGCCGCCTTGCGCGGCCAGATGCGGATCGAGCTGCTGCGGCTGCATCAGGAACTGAAAGCCACGATGATCTACGTGACTCACGATCAGGTCGAGGCGATGACCATGGCCGATAAAATCGTCGTGTTACGAGCCGGCGTGGTGGAGCAGGTCGGCACTCCACTGGAGCTTTATCATCACCCGGCCAATCTGTTCGTCGCGGGCTTCATCGGCTCGCCCCGGATGAACCTCATGCCGGCGAGGGTGGTCAAGGCCGACACAACCGGCACCTCGGTCGCACTACCATCCGGCGCGGAGATCGTGGTGCCGGTCGAAGGCGCGGGCGCGGCGTCTGGCGATGCGGTCACCCTGGGCATCCGGCCTGAGGGGCTTCGGATCGATCCATCCGGCACCATCGGCGGAACCGTCGCCCTGGTCGAACGGCTCGGTGGCCTGACGCTGCT
>JAJZEV010000132.1:5010-15465 GCA_021805665.1 Pseudomonadota bacterium | reverse complement strand
GGGCGTAGCAGTGTGGCGCCGGCAACCGGAGGGAACGGGCATGGCGTTGAAACGCATGGTGTTGGAAATCGGCATGGGCACCGACATCCGGGGCGCGGACCCAACGAAAGCAGCAGTGCGGGCGCTGCGCGACGCGCTGTGGCACAACTCGCTGAACGTTGCCAAGGCGCTGGGGTTGGAGACGGATTCGATGCTGGTGGAGGTTACCATCGGCGTGCCGCATCCAGAACTGGTGAACAAGAAGGAGGTTTTGGCGGTTCTGCCGCACGGCACCGGTACGGTCGCGGTAGTCGATGGCGGACTGGAAATTGCGAACGACGAAGGCACCGGCTCCACCCTGATCGCCAGCGCCGCAGCGGTGGTGTGGCTGGAAGTGGCATAGAGGACGCACGAACATGGCACGCAAGCGCGTTATACTGGAGATGGGCACAGGCAACGATCTGCACGGCGGGGATTACACCAAAGCGGCACTGCGGGCGGTGCAGGACGCACTGCATCACTCGTCGCTGTCGATGATCAGGTCGCTAGGGATCGATGCGAAAACGCAGATGTTCGTGGAGGTAACGATCGGCGTTCAGCAGCCTGACAAAATCGATACCGAAGCGGTGCGGGCGAGCCTGCCGTATGGGATCGTCACGGTGAAGTCAGTGAAAGGCGGACTGGATGTGATCGACCCGGAGCGCGGCGATAACGCGGTGATCGCCAATGCGGCGATCGCGGTGCGGTTGGAGTTGCCGTAGCCAGGATCAGTCGTGGTGTCCCCGGCGCGATTCGAACGCACGGCCCCCAGATTAGGAATCTGGTGCTCTATCCGGCTGAGCTACGGCTACACATCTTTCTTTCATAACAGAAAACCGCGTACCCGTTCAACTCACCACCGAAAATCGGGCACGAACCGAAATTGTGCAATTCCGCGGCGGCATCCGGTGACACTTCAGACGGCGATGATATGCCCGGGCAGGCAGGTTGGCGGCTTGCGCGGCCGCTCAGATAGCGGTGACATACCCACCCGGTGGTTCAATTCTTTCCCTCCCCCCGGAAGGCTGGCGCTGCCCCGTCAGAGGTGGACCCCATCGGCTGAGCAAGAACCGGTATTACCGCGCCGGGAACGCGGGCGAATCTCCTGTCTTGTCGCCACGTCACGCTCCATGGACCAGCACGACGTCACTAATCACGCCGATGATCGAGGCCTGTCTGTCGGGAGGCTCCGTATGAAATCGAAAAAAGTGACCATGCACTTCGTCACATAATTTTGTCATCGCCATGGCCGGGTTTCGCTCTTTCCCGCATCGCTTGCCATAGCCCGCACGCGATAGAATTACTCCCGATCACAGGTGTCGCCAAACCTGTAAATTTCGGTCAAAAGCTACATTGTAAATATCAACATGTGTTGCCGGAGGAATAGATCGTGCTTCAACCCAAGGCGCCATCCTGGATGTCCGATTTCCGCAAGTTTATCATGCGGGGCAACGTGGTCGATTTAGCGGTTGGTATCATCATCGGCGCGGCTTTCACCGGCGTGGTCACCAGTCTGGTCAAGGACGTGTTCAACCCCTTGTTGGGGCTGGCCACGGGCGGGGTCGATTTCTCTAATGTCTTTCTCTCATTGAACGGCCAACACTATGCAAATTTGGCCGATGCGCAGAAAGCCGGCGCGCCAACTCTGAACTTCGGGCTGTTCATCAACGCGATCGTTCAGTTCTTGATCGTCAGCTTCGCCGTATTCTGGATCGTTAAGGCATTGACGAAACTGAATGTTCGTCAGGATGCCGCCCCAGCCGCCCCGACAAAATCCGAAGTGCTCCTGGGTGAAATCAGGGATGCCTTGAAGGCGAAGCCGTAATCGCCGGCCGGGTGGCGCCAACCACCCGGCTTCAACCCCGTTCAGTGGACAGAAACAGGCAGCATCTCATGCTGGACAACCGCGGCAACCGCCACATCCCGGTTGTCGGTAATCGCCATGGGGGTTCCGTCAGCGGCGTGGATCGCAAAGCCCTGCACGCCATTGACCAGGACCGGCTTGACGTAGGCGATACGCGAAACACCAAGCGCGGCCAGTTGCTGCTCCGAAAGATGCCGCACGTCGAATACGACGGGTTCTTGCTGCGCCGCGGAGACGGAGTCGGTCGGATTGCTTGAATCGATATTCATTGGTTCTGTGTCCCTCTTTTGCGGCAGCCTATGCAAAGCACTGCCGTTGCTGTTTCAAAGCAGGCCCCAAGGCACCTGCTAATCCTGTTTTCCCGACCTGCCCTCAACCACGGGGGTAAGGCTGGAACCATTTGGCCGAAGCGACGGCCCTGACGCGTTTCGGGTGATCGGTATGGTCTTCACCCGGACTTCCGGCTGCGGCTTCGCCAGATCGATATGCAGCAGACCATTGTCCAACCAGGCGCCTTTGACCTCGATACCCTCGGCTAGAACGAACGATCGCTGGAATTGACGTGCAGCGATGCCGCGATGCAGGAAAATCCGCCCCTGGCTGTCATCGGTCTGCCGGCCACGGATAACCAACTGATTATCCTCCTGGGTGATCTGCAGGTCGTCCATGGTGAAGCCTGCAACGGCGAGTGTTATACGCAACCCGGTCGGACTGATCTGCTCGATATTATAGGGCGGATAACCGTCGGATGACGTTTTTGCAGCACGCTCCAGCATCTGCTCAAGATGATCGAAACCCAAAAACAACGGCGAAGTAAACATTCGGGTGGACAAGGCCCCCTCCTACGAGCGAAGCGAATACCGAAACCCTCTCAAGGCATCCCGGCTGGAAGAACATCTTGGCACCCCGACCCGTACTTGCAAGGGGGATATGACCCCAGCCCCGCCAAAGAGTTGATACGGCGTTGATCGGCAGCGGCCACGACGCTAGATGCTGCGTCATCATGAGCATCGAAACCACCACAACGTCCATCGACACCCTGCCGATCCTGATCGCGCCGCATCAGGTCCTGAAAACCCGCGCGCTCGCGGTCAAACCCGGTCACACCGATCTGGTGCGCGACCTGATCCCGCGCATGTTCGCCACGATGTACAAGGCCCCCGGAATCGGACTGGCCGCCCCGCAAATTGGCCACAGCCTGCGGCTTTTCATCATCGACCTGGTGCCCAATGAAAAAAATCAGCCGATCTGCCTGATCAACCCGGAAATCGTCGCGCTCAGCGACGAACTCGCCACACGCGAAGAAGGATGCCTCTCCCTCCCCAACCAATACGCCGACATTACCCGCCCCGCCCGAGTCAAGGTACGCTACTTCGATGAAACCGGAGCGAAGCGGGAAATCGAGGGCGACGGCCTTCTGTCCGCCTGCCTCCAACACGAAATAGATCACCTGGACGGCGTCCTGTTCGTCGATCGCTTGTCCGCACTGAAGCGGAACATGATCATGCGCCGTCTCGGTAAGGAGCAACGCCAGCTTCAGGATGAGCGGAAACGATAGCACCATGCGCCTCGCATTCATGGGCAGCCCGGATTTCGCCGTTCCCGCCCTGAAGGCCTTGCACCAGGCTGGGCATACGATCGCGGCGGTTTACTGCCAGCCCGCCCGCCCGGCCGGCCGCGGGCAGGCTGTGCGCAAATCGCCCGTGCATGCCGCTGCGGACGCTTTGGGTCTTCCGGTTCGCACCCCTGCCCGCGTGCGAACCGACCCGGACGCCCAAGCCGCGTTCAAAGCGCTCGATCTAGACGCCGCCGTCGTGGCCGCCTATGGCCTGATCCTGCCGCAAGCCATGCTGGATGCCCCCGCCCGCGGCTGCCTCAACATCCATGCCAGCCTGTTGCCACGCTGGCGGGGCGCCGGGCCAATTCAAGCCGCCATCCTTGCCGGGGACACCGAAACCGGCATCACCATCATGCAGATGGAAGCCGGCCTTGACACCGGGCCGATGCTGCTGCGCCGAAGCGTCCCGATCGCACCGACGACCACCGCCGCCAGTCTTCACGATACGCTGGCCAACCTGGGGGCAAACCTGATCCTGGAGGCACTGTCGTCGTGGCCCACCCCGGTTCCCCAACCGGAAGCCGAGGCAACCTACGCCCCGAAGCTCAGCAAGGAAGATGGACGCATCGATTGGACCCGCCCCGCCGCGGCCATCGACCGCCAGATCCGGGCATTCGATCCCTGGCCCGGCACCTTCACGACGCTCGATGGGCAGGCCTTCAAGGTCATCGCCGCAACGCCAGTCCAGGGCACCGGCACTCCCGGCACCACGCTCGACTCCGCTCTGACGATCGCCTGCGGCGACCACGCCTTGCGCCTGACCAAAGTTCAGTTGCCCGGCCGCGGAGTCCTTGAAGCGGGCGCCTTTCTGCGCGGCCACCCGGTCGCCCCCGGCACCCTGCTTGGATCATGACACGCTGGGCCCTGTTGCTGGAATATGACGGTACCCCATTCGTCGGCTGGCAGCGGCAAATCAACGGTCTGTCCGTGCAACAGGTACTGGAACAGGCCGCCGCCAATCTGAACGGCGCACAGTCGGTCGCCAGCATCGTTGCCGGCCGAACCGACGCCGGCGTCCATGCCGAAGGTCAGGTCGCGCATATCGACCTGCCCGACGGCCATCGCGCCAAATCCGTGCGAGATGCCCTGAACTACCATATGAAACCCTATCCGGTCGCGGTGCTGCGGGCCTGCCCCGTCGCCGACGACTGGAACGCCCGCTTCTCGGCCAACCAACGGGCCTACCGCTTCCGCATCCTTAACCGGCGCAGCAGACCCGCATTGATGGCGAACCGCGTATGGCACGTCCCGCACCCGCTCGACGCCGCCGCCATGCAAGCCGCTGCCCATCTGCTGCTCGGGCGGCACGATTTCACCTCGTTCCGCGCCGCATCCTGCCAGGCAAAATCCCCAATCCGCACACTGGACCGGCTGGATATCGTCCGAAAGGACGATATCGTCGAGATCGTGACCGAAGCGCGCAGCTTCCTTCATCACCAAGTCCGCAATTTCGTCGGCACGCTGAAGCTGGTGGGCGAAGGGCGCTGGCCCCCGGATCGCGTCCAATCCGCACTACAGGCCCGCGACCGCGCTGCCGCCGGCCCAACCGCGCCGCCTGAGGGTCTTACGCTGATCCGCGTCGGCTACCCCGACAATCCGTTCTCTGGTCAGGACGACAGCGCGACCGCCAGCGAGGTTAGGAAAATTCCGATCGACTGATCGAGCACGACCAGCCAGACAGCCGTCAGTATCCCAACGCCCAAGGTCAGCCGGGTGGCGTACCATTCCAGCCAGAGCGCCCAGCCGATCATGATCAGATCGCACGCCTGACCGACAATGGCCGGTGCTCCGAGCATCCCCGGAATGCCGCCGACGATGACCAGTACGCCTTCCACCACATTGCACCAGTTCCACAGCACGATGTAGCGGCCCCATCGATCCGCCTTGCCGATCATCGGCGCCAGCCGGTGTGTCAATTCGACAAACACCAGCCAACCCAGCACGAACACGATCACCTCGCGCCCGGCGGCATGAACCGGGTCTGCCGGCACGCCGTCCACTGCCCAAGACATCAGCATCCGTACGATGACCGTTGGCAGCGACAACGCTATCGCCCAGAAACTTCGAACGACCGTTCGATGCTCGCCAGAAACCAGCGCAACACCCTCGGGACGTCCGCGCGCCAGTCGCAACGCCGCGAATAAACCCGCTGCCACCCCCGAAACCGCGCTCATGCGAATCCGTGGATCAGCAAACGCGGCCCCATCACCACCGCGACCGTCGCCAGATTCACCAGGAATACCATCACCACCGCACGGAATCGCGACAGCGAAAGCGCGTTTCGGGCCAAAAACCAATGCAGCCACAAACCGTATGAGCCCAGACTGCCCAGCAGGATCAGGCTTGCCACGTCCTCGGTCATCCCCAAAGTAATCGCCACGCTGAGCGGGACCAGGATCAGGCAGGCCAGGATCGGCAGGATCCATTCGCACCAGTTGAATGCGGTGGCAAACCGAACCCAGGCATCCGTCCGTTGCCAAACCCTGGCCAACTCGTAAGAGACGACCGCCGGAGTCAGCAACGCACACAGCGTCATCGCCAAATCCGTCAGCGCCCGGCCAGGCCCCTCGGTGAACAGGCCGGCCGCGGCGCCAACCAGTGGAAATGCCAGGAGTGGCGCCAAACTCGACAGAAATGACGGCGCATCGTTGCCAAAACAAGCGATGCCATCGGCCTTCCCGCGCGCGACCCGCCACAATCCAATCAGGACGCTTCTCCGCGGTACCGAACCGCCGCTCATACCAGGAAGGCCGCGACGATATCCCGGTAGATTTTCGCCAAATCCCGCAGTTCCGCCACCGGCACACATTCATCGGCCTGATGCATCGTGGCTCCGACCAGACCGAATTCCGCAACCGGGCAATAATTGGCGATAAACCGGGCATCGGAAGTACCGCCGCCCGTGTCCAGCTTGGGATCGATCCCGGTCGCACGGGCAATGGCATCCCGCAGGATATCGACCAGCTTCCCCGGTTTGGTGACGAACGACTCGCCGCTGACCGAGGACTCCAGATCGAACCGCTCCGCGTATCGCGCCACCGTCGCACGCACCCAGGCGATTAACGAGGCGCCCGAATGTCCATCGTTGAACCGGATGTTCAACGCGGCGCGCGCAGATGATGGTATGACGTTTGTCGCGCTGTTGCCCACGTCTATGCTCACCACTTGCAGCGACGACGGCTCAAACCAGTCAGTCCCCGCGTCGATCGGCGCCGAGGTCAATGCATCCATCGCCCGGATCAGCCGGTGGACCGGATTATCCGCCCGATGCGGATAGGCTACATGCCCCTGCGTGCCATGCACCTCGATCTTCATGTTCACGCTGCCGCGCCGGCCGATCTTGACCATATCCCCCAGCTTCACCGGACAGGTAGGTTCGCCCACCAGACAAAAATCGGGGATGTGGTCGTTGGCCCGCATCCACTCCAGCACCTTCACGGTGCCATCGGTTGCGGGTCCCTCCTCGTCACCGGTGATCAGGAAACTGATCGACCCCTTCGGCGCCCCCTTTTCCAGGTGCTGGGCAACGCCCGACACAAAAGCCGCGATCGCGCCCTTCATATCGCAGGCGCCACGCCCATACAGCACACCGTTCCGCACATCGCCGCCGAACGGATCGCTGCGCCAGTTCGCCGCCCCGACCGGAACCACGTCGGTATGACCCGCGAAGCAGATATGCGGCCCGCCGGTTCCCAACCGAGCGAAGAGATTGTCGATGTCGCCAAAGCGCAGCCGGTGGATGGTAAACCCCAACCGGCCCAGCATATCGGACAGAGCGTCCTGCGCACCGCCGTCGGCGGGCGTTACCGAGGCACAGCGGATCAGCGACTGCGCCAGCGGCAAGGGATCGGTTAAGTCGATCAATCGCGCAACAACTCGTTGATGGAGGTTTTCGCCCGGGTCTGCGCATCGACCACCTTCACGATCACGGCGCAGTACAGCGACGGACCCGGCGACCCATCGGGCAACGGCTTACCTGGCAAGGAACCGGGCACAACCACGGAATAGGCCGGCACCCGGCCCATGAAAATCTCGCCCGTGGCACGATCGATAATCTTGGTGGACGCGCCGATGAACACGCCCATCGACAACACCGCGCCGCGCTCCACGACCACGCCCTCCGCGACCTCCGACCGGGCGCCGACAAAGCAATCGTCCTCGATGATGACCGGGTTCGCCTGCAAGGGTTCCAGCACACCGCCGATACCCACGCCGCCGGACAGATGGCAGTTCTCCCCGATCTGTGCGCAGCTTCCGACCGTGGCCCAGGTATCGACCATGGTGTTGCGTCCGACCCGGGCGCCGACATTGACGAAACTGGGCATCAAAACCGCACCCGGCGCGATGAACGCGGACTTGCGAACGACCGCGCCCGGCACCGCGCGAAATCCGGCTTCCTTGAAGCGGTTCTCACCCCAGCCGGTGAACTTCATCGGCACCTTGTCCCAGACCGGCGCCCCGCCGGGGCCTTCCATCGGCACCGAATCCGTCAGCCGGAACGACAGCAGTACCGCCTTCTTCAGCCACTGGTTCACATGCCAGCCGGATTGGCCCTTCTCGGCAACCCGCACTTCGCCGGTATCAAGCGCTTCCAACGCCGCTTCGACAGCGTCCCTCGCCTCCCCCTTAGTGGCGGAAGACAGGGTTTCCCGACGTTCCCAAAGGGTTTCGATCGGCTGTTGCAGGGTGTGTTGAGACATCGTGAGGCCGTTTCCTGGATTGAATCGGCGGGACGATGCGTTCGACACCGTTCTCTGTCAACGCAAGATCGGCCGGCCCGTCAGGCGGATCGGACCAAAAGCCCGGCGCAGCAGCGCATCGTCGCCAGAGATGACGAAAACTCGGTAGCTCGGATGGATTTTCGTTCACCGGCCATGACCGCTGCGCTAGAATCACGCCTGCGAACCCTGGAGCATGCGATGTCATTCGGCCGAGAACTCAAACGACGCGCCCGGATCATGATCGCCCCGGCGGTGTTTTTGGCGATCACCGCCTTCTTCGGCTGGAATGCCACGCAGGGCGACCGTGGCCTGGTAGCGTTCGCCCAGCGGCAGGAATTACTGAAGCAGGTCCAGGCCGATCAAGCCGCCGCCAAAGCAGAAAAGGATGGCTGGGAAACCCGCGTCACGGGGCTGCGGGCCAGCCGGTTGGACCCCGACACCCTGGATGAACGGGCCCGCGCGATGCTGAACCTGTCCGATCCCAGCGACGTCATCGTCAAGCTCAGTCCCAAGGACAAGCTGTTCTAATCCCTGTCGCCGTATTGGCCCGGACAAACCGGGCCAAAATCGTCACGCCCTCAGCGGTTCATCATCACCGGCAGCGTTGAATTCTCCAGCACATGCCGGGTCACGCCCCCCAGGATCAACTGCCGCAACCGCGAGTGCGAATAAGCCCCCATCGACAGCATATCGCAGCCGAAACCCGCCGCGGCGGCCAGCAATCCCGCGCCGACCGAACCGCCAACCGATTTGAACGTGACAATCTCCGCCCGCACCGAATGAAGCGCCAGGTAGGACGCCAGATCCGGCGCACCGGGTCCGCGCCGCTGATACCCGTCGGCTGACAGAATCGCCACACCCTCTGCCCGTTGCATCCATGGCATCGCCGCCAGCACGGACGACGCAGACTCTGCCGTCCCGTTCCAGGCGATGCAAACCCGCGTGCCGATCTTGGCCGGAGTCACCTGCGGGGAAATCAGCACCGGCCGGCCCGAATCGAACAGCACGGCATGCAGCGCATCCGACGACGACACATCCTCGCCGGCATCCGGATGCGGAACCACGGTCAGGTCCGCCAACCGCGCCTGCTGGGCAACGATATCTTCCTCCCGCCCGGTGACGGACGCGAAGCTGGCCGTCGCATGATCCAACCCCGGATGTGCCTCCTGCACCGCGACGTCATGCCGGGCGACAAACCGCTCGAACATCGAGCGAACGGCGTGGGCGCGGTCGTTGCTCTCTTTCTCCGTAGCCGACATCATCTCCTCGATCATCGCGCCGGACAGGCCTTCGCCGGCCAGCGGGGCGACATCGCGGCTGTCCACCCGGACGTGCAATGCCGTCACATGGGCATTCCACCGCCGCGCGATCGTCAGCGCGGTCGCAAGCGCGGCTTCACCCGCCGCGGTGCCGGTCAGGGGCAGCAATATCTTGCGTATGGCCATTGTCAGCTCCTCCAATCGGGTTGCGTATAGAGCAATGCAGGTTTGCGTTGCCGTTGCAAGTGGCGTCGGCCGCAGCCGCCCTATGGAAAGAGTTTGCTCTGCTCCCAAGTGCCCGCGGCGGAGCAACGGTACACCGTCCGATCATGCAACCGGTACGGCATATCCTGCCAGAACTCGAACGATTCCGGCAGAACCCGGTAGCCGGACCAATAGCTTGGCCGGGGAATCTCGTCCGGATAACGAGCCTCCATTTCCGCCAGCCGCTCTTCGAGAATTGTTCGCTGTGCCAACGGTCTGGACTGCGAGGATGCCCGGGCACCGAGCCGGGAAATGCGTGGGCGCGTGGCATAATAGGCATCCGCCTCCGCGTCCGTCACGTGTTCGGCAACGCCTTCGATCCTGATCTGGCGACGAAGGGATTTCCAATGGAACAGCAACGCGATGTGGGTGTTGGCCGCCAGTTCCACGCCCTTGCGGCTTTCTTTGTTGGTATAAAACACGAACCCACGCTCATCGACGCCCTTCAGCAGGATCGCCCGCAGCGATGGCCGGCCGTCAGGCGTGGCTGTCGCAACGACCATCGCGTTCGCGTCGTTCGGTTCGGACACCTCCGCCTCTGCCATCCAGGCTTTGAACTGGTCGAACGGGGACGGCGCGAGGGACTCGCCTGCGGGCATGAGAACAATCCTTCAAATCAGGGCTCTGACAGGGCCGATAACACCACTTTCCCCCCATCCGGCAAGCGGGCATTGCGCCCATAGCGGCTATGCGCGGCTTTCGCCGCCCTTG
>JAJZEV010000132.1:0-4237 GCA_021805665.1 Pseudomonadota bacterium | reverse complement strand
ATCCTGGACGGCATGAACGCCGAACGCCTGCTGATCGCCGCGGAGTGCATCGGCGACGCCAAATGGTTCCTGAACAAGGCCAGCGACTACGCGCGCGAACGCCACGTCTTCGGCCGCCCCATTGGCCAAAACCAGGGCATCCAGTTCCCGCTCGCCCGCGCCTACGCACAGATGCGCGCCGCCGAACTGATGGTGCAGGCCGGCTGCGACAAGTTCGAGGCCGGCGAGACACCCGGCGAGGAAGCCAACATGGCGAAGATGCTAGCCGCCGAGGCATCCTGGGCCGCGGGCGAAGCCTGCATACAGACCCACGGTGGATTCGGTTTCGCCGAGGAGTACGACATCGAGCGGAAATTCCGCGAAACCCGGCTATATCAGGTGGCGCCGATCAGCACGAACCTGATCCTGTCCTATATCGCCGAACACGTCCTGGGACTGCCGCGGAGCTATTAGGCGGCGCGATCTGCCTGTCCGGTTACGGGATACGGCGAAAGAACCGCCTCAGCGGAATGCTTCCGCCAGACGGTTCGCTTAAGTCGCCGCGTCCCCTAAGCCGCCGCCGCGGGCGTGGCCGCCGAGTCCGTCCGCCGCGCCCGCAGCCGCCGGATCCGCCTTGCGTCGGCATCCAGCACGCGGAATTCGTAGCCCGAGGGGTGACTGATCACCTCCCCCCGCGTCGGCACCCGTCCGGCCAGCGTGAACACCAACCCGCCAACCGTATCGATATCCGCGTCCCGCTCGTCCTCTGTCAGGATCGGGCCGATCTTTTCCTCGAAGTCCTCGATCGGCATGCGCGCGTTCAGATCCAGCGCCCCGTCCGGGCGCTCCGTCAGCATCGGCGCCTCGACATCGTCATGCTCGTCCGCGATGTCGCCAGTGATCGTCTCGACCAGGTCCTCGATCGTCACCAGCCCGTCGATCCCGCCATATTCATCGACCACCAGCGCAAGATGCATACGCTGCAACCGCATCTGGGCCAGAAGGTCCAGCACCGGAATCTGCGGCGCCACCATCAGCGGCTTACGCATGATCGCCTCCAGGGAGAACGCCTCCGGTCGGCCGACATAGGCGAACACGTCCTTGATGTGGATCATGCCGATCACATCGTCCAACTGCTCCCGGTACACCGGCAGGCGGGAGTGTCCGTCGTTGCGGATCAGCTCGATCGCCTGTGCCAGCGTCACATCCGCCCGCATCGCCACAATGTCCGCGCGCGGCACCATCACGTCATCGGCGGTGGTTTCCCGCAGCCGCAGCACATTGGCGATCAGCAGGCGTTCATGCCGGTCCAGTTCCGGTGCCACGCCGGGCGCCTGCTGCGCGTCCGCTGCCTCTTGCACCAGCTCCGCGATGGAGTCCCGCAGCGAGTGCTCCGCCTGCTTGCGCCCCAGCAGATAGCCAAGCCGCCCCAGCAGGGTGCCCCGGTACGCGCTCATGCGCGTTTCCACGGGTTGGGCACGCCGATCCGGTGCAGGATGCGGGATTCCGCCATTTCCATCCGGCGCGCGTCGCCGGGATGGTCGTGGTCCTCGCCAGCCAGATGCAGCGCCCCATGCACCACCAGATGCGCCAGATGGTGCCAGGGCCGCCTGCCCTGGGCCGTCGCCTCCGCGCGCACGACGCCCAGCGCCAGGATGATCTCAGGCGCCGGATGCTCATACGTCAGCACGTTGGTGGGCTTGTTTCTGCCCCGGTGCCGCAGGTTCAGCCCGCGCACCACCCGGTCGGAGGACAGCACGATCGTGCCCTCCATATTCGCGGCACGGGCGGCCCGCCGGACGATCGTGCCGGCGTTCGGTATTGCCCTGTGCCAAGCCGGATCCGCCACGACGACATCGACGGTTGGACCATCGAGGTCGGGCGGCCGGGTACTAGGAGGTTCCATCGCTACTTCATAACTCGCTCGAATACGGGCGCTCACGCTCCCGCAGCACCTCGCCCTGCGCTGCTTCGCGGGCATCATACGCGCCGACGATGCGCGCGACCAGGGGATGGCGCACAACGTCCCGCTGCGCGAACCGCACCACGCCGATGCCCTGGATCCCTTCCAGCGTATCCAGCGCATCGCGAAGCCCCGATCGGACGCCCTTGGGCAGATCGACCTGGCTCAGATCGCCGGTGATCACCATCCGCGTGCCCTCCCCCATCCGGGTCAGGAACATCTTCATCTGCATCGCGGTTGTGTTCTGCGCCTCGTCCAATATCGCGTAGCAATGCGCCAGGGTCCGGCCGCGCATGAACGCCAGCGGCGCGACCTCGATCTCCCCGTTGGTCATCCGGCGGATCACCTGATCGGCCGGCATCATATCGTGCAGCGCGTCGTACAACGGGCGCAGATAGGGATCGATCTTCTCCTTCATGTCGCCGGGCAGGAAACCAAGCCGCTCCCCGGCCTCGACCGCCGGGCGCGACAGCACGATCCGGTCCACCTTACCCGCCTGCAGCATGGCCACGGCCTGCGCCACCGCCAGATAGGTTTTGCCTGTGCCAGCCGGGCCGACGCCGAACACCATCTCGTGATTCGACAGGGCTTCCATATAGCTGATCTGCCCCGGGCTGCGCGGCCCCACCGCCCCGCGCCGGGTGCGGATCGCCGGCACGTCCGACAACGGCAGGCGCGGATCGTTCTCCGCATCCGCCATCCGGATCGACGCCTCGATTTCCGCCCGTCCCACGCTTTCGCCCTGTTCCAGCCGCCGCCACAGTCCCCGCAGGATTTCCTGCGCCACATCCACCCGCGAGGCATCCCCCGCGATGGCGATCCGGTTGCCCCGGCAGGACAACCGGACCCCCAGCGCCTGTTCGATCCTGACCAAATGGCGGTCATGATCCCCCAATAGAAGGGGCAGCAGGCTGTTGTCGTTGAACTGGAGGGTGATGGCCTTGCCGCCGGAAGCAGCGGACGCAGCCATGGGTTTGCCGCTTGCAGCGGTGGGCGGTGCCTGGGGGGCGGCGATCTGTGTCAAGCTGTTCGTCTCTCCTGGACAAGGGTTCCCGCGAGCGAGTTTGGATGGTTGGCGACGATTCGCACCAACGATTCAGTACCAATAAGACTGGCACTTCCTAAAAGGTGAACCGGCTGCAGAAATGGCGATCGTCCGGCGATCTGCCCGGGGTGCCGGCCCGTTCCGGTGAAAAGAACCGGCAGTTCCAACCCGACGCACCCGGCGTTGAACGCCGCCTGCTGTTCGCGCAGCAGTGCCTGCAGTTCCTGCAAGCGGCGGTCCTTATCCGCCTCCGTCACCTGGCCCGGCGCACCGGCCGCCGGGGTGCCGGGCCGCTGGGAGTATTTGAAGCTGTAGGCCAGCGCGAACCCGGTATCGCGCACCAGACGAATCGTATCCTCGAAGTCCGCCTCGGTTTCGCCGGGGTGGCCGACGATGAAATCCGACGACAGCGCCAGGTCCGCCCGAGCGGTGCGGAGCTTGTCCACGATGCGGCGGAAATCGTCGGCGGTGTGCTTGCGGTTCATCGCCGACAGCACGCGATCCGACCCGGACTGCACCGGCAGATGCAGGAACGGCATCAGCGCCGGAATGTCGCGGTGCGCGGCGATCAAATCGTCGTCCATGTCGCGCGGATGAGAGGTTGCGTAACGGATCCTCAGCAGGTCCGGAATCTCAGCCATTTCCCTCAGCAAACGGCCGAGGCCCCAGCCTTCGCCGTGCCCACCTTCGCCGTGCCAAGCGTTGACGTTCTGCCCCAGCAGCGTGATTTCCCGAGTCCCCTGCGACACCAGATGCCGCGCCTCACGCAAAATCGTGGCGGCGGATCGGCTTTGCTCGGCGCCCCTGGTATAGGGCACCACGCAGAAGCTGCAGAACTTGTCGCAGCCTTCCTGAATGGTCAGGAAGGCGGTCACGCCCTGCGGCGTGGCGCTCTCCGGCAGATGGTCGAACTTGTCCTCCGGCGGGAAGTCCGTCTCGATCACCGCCCCGCCGGCACGCGCGGCACGCGCCACCATCTCGGGCAGGCGGTGATAGGTCTGCGGACCCAGAACGATATCGACATACGGAGCCCGCACCAGGATTTCCGCACCCTCGGCCTGCGCCACGCAACCGGCGACAGCCAGGATCATCCGTCCGCCCCGGGCTTCCTTCAGCTTGCGCAGGCGACCGAGTTCGGAAAACACCTTCTCCGCCGCCTTATCGCGAATGTGGCAGGTATTCAGGATCACCATATCGGCGTCGTCCGGCTCCGCCGCCGGGCCATACCCCAACGGGGCCAGCACGTCCGC
>JAJZEV010000014.1 GCA_021805665.1 Pseudomonadota bacterium | reverse complement strand
CAGCGATCGCAGAAGAAAATCGAACGGCAGACGCGCGCCGTGCTTGACCCCGGGCTGCGACAGATGCAGCGCGCCAGCGGCAACGGACAGATAGGTGCCGGGTGGGATGATATAGATGCGATCGGCTTCGATCGGCATCCCGTCGGTCGCTTGTATCACCGCCATCGCCGTGTGATCGGCCAGTAGATCGACCAGCATGCTCTGATGGGTGGGATCGAGGTGCTGAACAAGGATGAACGCCATCCCACTGTCCGCCGGCAGCGCGGCCAGCAGCCGTTTGCACGCATCCAGCCCGCCAGCGGATGCGCCGATGCCCACGACGGCGATCGTCGTCGGTGCGCCATCCGCCGCAGCGGTGGAACTCGTCCCCGAAGGGCCTGTATCGATTCGGTCCGGCGGGCTGTTTGGCATGCGGGATAAGCTTTCAGACGAAAGCCGCCGATGCAAGTCGGCCCATTGCACCAGCGACCGGATATCGGCGCGAACATTCTAATGCGCGGGTACGCCGATTGGCCAAATCGCGTGCGGATGGCAAAATATAACGAGATGAACCGCGCATTTTCCGCACTGGCCCCGGCGCTGCTCAATGGCCGCACACGCACGGAAAAGTGGTTTCCGAAGCTGTACAATGGCATCGTAGCAAGCTAATCCAGCCGCGACAGGCCGCCCATGATACAGTATGGCAACACAATGTTCCGATCAGTCGAAGGGTAAATCGCGATGGCCGCATTGACTATTCTCGTGGTTGAAGACGACGCCTTGATCGGCTTGCTGCTGTCCGAGATGCTGACGGAACTGGGCTTCGCCGTCTGCGCGATAGCGACCACCGAGGACGAAGCGGTTGCCCTCGCCGCTCGGCACCGGCCGGGCTTGATGATCGTCGATCAATACCTGAAGCAGGGAAACGGCATCTCCGCGATGCAAAGAATCGCCCGGGACGGCCCTGTTCCGTGTGTGTTCATGACCGGCGCACCGGCTGGGGACCTCGAAGGCATGCCGGTGCTGCAAAAGCCCTTCCTGGAGGCGGATCTGATTCGTGCGATCCACTTGGCGACCGGCCTGCCGGCCGGCATGAACTCCGCCAAATAACTTCGCCGCTTTGCGCGGCTCTATGCAGGGTGGCAGGCCCATCGCGCAAACCGGCCGGGCCGGGCTCCGGGCTGTTACGTTATGGAGTCAGCCGCGGCACGAAGATGCCGGACCCGGATGATCGGAACGACGGGCAGGCGGATTCCAACGCGTTCTTCCGTTATTATGCGACAGACACGAATCGCGGGGTGACAACTTTTTTTCAACGCTGACTGCCCCGTCAACGCACCAGCACCACCTCCGCCGAGACCCGGGCCGTCACATCCTCCGGTGCGGCCGTGGCCTGCGGGGCAGGCGTGCCTAGCCTCGCCGCCATCGACAGCACGGGCCTTAACTCCCCCACCATTTGCTGCTGCAACTGGACGTCCTTCAGATGGTCCACATGCAAGCCCAGCGTCGCGGCGGCCGACGCCGCTGCCTCTTGCAGCGCCTGCAACGCCGCTGTCGTTGCCTCGGCGTACGCTTGACGGCGCAGCGCGGGGGATAACCGCCAGTCCAGCGACGCCGTGACAAATCCGAGTTGCTGCAGCCGGTTCGCCAGATCCAGCAGCGCCGGGCCATCGGAACCGCGCAGCTCCAGCGTTTGTTGCGCGATCCATTGGGTCCGCTTCTCGTCGGCCGGAGCCACCTGATACCCGACCGCCCGCGTATCGATGCCGGGCACCGCGCGGGCCGCCTGCATCCCGCGCGCAACCAGGGCGTTGACCCGCCGCTGCGAATCCGCCGCTGCCGGCGACGTATCCTGCGCCACCAGATCGGCCACCAACTGGTCGGGCGCCGCCTGCACCGACCCATCGGCGGATAAGTGCAACAGCGTCTCAGCGGCCGGCTGGGCCTGCGCCAAACCGGGCAGCACCAGTGCCAGGGCCGCCATCCATGATCGGTTCATCGAACATTCCCCCAAGCCACGCCCGGCCTGGCGGCCACGGTATCGCAGGCAGCGATCCGCACAATGGGTTTCCGCCAACGCCCCGGCCGGGCTAAACAGGCACCAAATACCCAAACGGTGATCCATGTCATCCCCACTGAACCGAGCAGAAGCCTTCTGCCAACGCTTTGGCCTGCGCGTCCCGATCCTGCTGGCACCGATGGCCGGCGCCTGCCCGCCGGCGTTATCCGCCGCCGTGGCCAACGCCGGCGGCCTGGGGGCATGCGGCGCATTGCTGATGCAGCCCGCCGCCATCGCCGCCTGGGCGGCCGACATTCGCTCCACCAGCAACGGCCCGTTCCAGGTCAATCTGTGGACGCCGGACCCGGCGCCGCACCGCGATGCCGCACATGAAGCGGCGTTGCGCGACTTCCTCGCTCAATGGGGACCGGACGTTCCCCCGGCAGCCGCCGAGGCCACTCCGCCGGATTTCGCCGCGCAATGCGAAGCGATACTGGAAGCCGCGCCGCCCATCGTCTCCTCGATCATGGGCTTGTATCCGCCGGATTTCGTCCGCCGCCTGAAGGCCAAGGGGATCTCCTGGTGGGCCAACATCTCCACCGTCGCGGAGGCCCGCGCGGCCGAGGAAGCCGGTGCCGATGTCATCGTGGCCCAGGGCATGGAGGCGGGCGGTCATCGCGGCTGCTTCGACGCCGCCAAGGCCGAATCCAGCATGGTCGGGCTGTTCGCCCTGGTGCCCGCCGTTGCTGACGCGGTGAGCCTGCCCGTCGTCGCAACCGGCGGTATCGCCGACGCACGCGGGGTCGCCGCCGCGCTGACGCTCGGTGCCAGCGCGGCCCAGATCGGCACCGGATTTCTTCGCACTCCCGAAGCGAGGCTGGCACCGGCCTGGGCCGACGCCCTGGCCCGCACCCCACCGGAAGGCACGGCGGTCACCCGAGCGTTTTCAGGGCGAACGGGTCGCAGTATCGCGACGGCTTATACCCGGGCGGCGGCGGCCATCGTGCCGGCACCCTATCCGGTGCAACGGGCGCTGACGCAGGCGATGCGAGACGCCGCCGGAAAAGCCGGCGATATCGAACGGATGCAGGCATGGGCCGGCCAGTCGGCGATGCTGGCGCGCGCCGAACCGGCCGGTGATCTGGTGCGCGCGCTGTGGCAGGGCGCGCTGACGCTGTTGGGGTCTTAAACCGGAGCGAAGCCGTACAGCGCCCCGGATCCCGAACGGCCAGCGCGGCCCGCGGCGGGCGCATCCATAAGGGCGGCATCGTCAGACCCATACACGCCGGATTGGAGTCGGCACCGCGCGCCATCACGATGTTCAGCGGGTCGTCAAGCAGCCGAACCGGCGACCCGCCCTTGACACTGAAGGGCGGGTCCTGCATCACCACTGAAGGCGAGGCTATTCTCGACCTGCAGTCCGGTCGCCGAGTCCTGTCGAAGGGCAGACTGGATGTTCCGCCCGGCAGGCGGAGCGCCGTATTCCATGACCATCACCCCATGGCTGCCCCCGATCGTGCGCGCGCTGGCAACCGCGCTGATCGTTGTGTCGGCCTCTGCTGTCGCCGAGGCGCTGGGTCCTTTCTGGGGTGCGCTGATCGCCAGCCTCCCGGTGTCGGCTGGACCGGCTTACGTGTTCCTGGCCATGCAGCACGATGCGCCATTCGTCGCCGCCAGTGCCCTGGGAAGTGCCGCCGCCAACGCGGCCACCGGGTTGTTTCTGGTCGTGTATGGCGTCGCTGCCGGCAGATTGCCGCCCTGGCGCGGCCTGGGCATCGCTGTCCTGGCATGGCTGGGCACGAGCGCGACGATCCATGAGGTTGCCTGGACCCCGGTCTCGGCGCTGGTCCTGAACCTGGTGGTCTATGGCGCC
>JAJZEV010000179.1 GCA_021805665.1 Pseudomonadota bacterium | reverse complement strand
ATCGCCTCCAGGGCGCAGGCCGAAGACCTGCTCCGCCTGATCCGCCTCCATGGCAACGACATCAACCTGGTCATCAGGCTAAACGCCCAATACGCCGCGATGATCCGCGCCTCGCTGTCCGCCCATAACCGCCTGCTGCGCGAACAGCAGCAGCGCCGCAAGGGCGAAACCAGTCACGACGTCGCCGATCAGGACGAACAGACCCGCCTCCTCGCCGCCCGGGCTATGCTCAGCGCCATCCCTGCTCCCGCCAAACTCGCATCAGTCGCAAAAACAGATACAAAATCTCACACATCGAAAAATGAGGCACCTCAGAGACACTCGCAGCCCGAACCCCAGATGGCCACCCACGTCAAGGCCCACATCGATGCCGCGCTGCGCTCCGCCAGGGCAGACTGGCGCCAAGGTGGCCTGCCACGCCCGAACAACGCTCCACCCGGCGGCGGGCGGTATAACGCCCGGGCACACGGAATCGCGGTGCACCTGACGAACCAGACGCCATTGCTATTCAGAACGAGACCTGGCCAGACCAAACGCAGCGAATCGTGGGCCTCACGGCAGGCGGCCGAATGACCGGTTCGATGAACTATCCTTTCGGCTTGGGCGCCTCAACCGGCCCTCCCGCCTTCCTCCACGCACCGAACCCGCCCTCGATATGGGCGACGTTCTCCAGTCCCATGTCCTGCGCGGTCTTCGCGGCCAGCGCGGAGCGTAATCCCCCCGCACAGAAAAACACAAAACGCTTCTGTTCGGTGAAAATCGGCTTGCCGTAAGGGCTTTCCGGATCGATCCAAAACTCCAGCATCCCGCGCGTGCAGGAAAACGCGCCCGGCATCCTGCCTTCCCGCTCCAGTTCCCTGGGATCGCGCAGATCGACAAACACCACATCCTCGGCCCCGGCAAGGCCGATCGCGGCTTCGACCGAAAGCGTTTCGACCTCGGCGTTCGCTTCCGCGACAAGCTGCGAGTAGCCCTTCTTCAGCGCCATGAATCCGTCCCCCCGACAATTGCCAATCATTCCGACAATAACCTGGAAAATTTGACCGTGCCATACAGGGGCGGCTATTGCGGTTCTGCAAGAGAAAAGGCCACGCCAATCCGATGGGTATAACCGCGACGATCGAGGTGTTGAAGGAAATCGCCGGCCACAGGTTGAATATCGGCCGGAAATGGGCTGCCATTGGGGATTATTTCGCCTGGAATATCGGCCGCCGCCTGCTGGCAGCCGATTACGTGCTGCCGATGGCCAACGACGCGGTTCTTATTCTCTCCAACCGGCAGAATTACGCGACACTCAGTTACACCTGCGTCCTGTGGGACTTCGAGGAGATGCTGTTTCTGACCCATCTTCTTCGCCCCGGCGATCTGTTCCTGGATATCGGTGCCAATGTCGGCGGCTACACCGTCCTGGCCAGCGCCGTCGCGGGCGCCAATACGATCGCGTTCGAGCCCGTTCCATCGACGCACGCCGAACTGGAACGCAACATTCGCGTCAACGCAATCGGCGCACTGGCAGAAGCCCGTCAGCTCGGCCTGGGCGACAGCGATGCAACCCTGTCGATGACCGCCGATCGCGGTGGCCTGAACCACATGGTGGCAAACACCTGGTCGGGCGAAACGATCGATGTCCCGGTGCGGCGTCTCGACGATGTGCTGGGGGGCCGAACCTGCCGCCTGATGAAAGTCGATGCCGAGGGGTTTGAAATGAATATCTTTCGCGGCGCCCCCGCAACGCTCGCCAAC
Organism: Pseudomonadota bacterium; assembly: GCA_021805665.1. GTDB lineage: Bacteria > Pseudomonadota > Alphaproteobacteria > Acetobacterales > Acetobacteraceae > Rhodopila. Next base: position 2,129 of record JAJZEV010000179.1, on the reverse strand, counting down.
CCCGGGCTTTACGCCCTGATCGTGGAATTAAACGGATCCGGTCTTCGCTTCGGCCACTCCGACGAAAGCGTCCACGCTGAAATCGCGCAATACGGATTTCGGCCCCATCGATACGACCCAACCACCAGACGGCTGACCGAAATTCCAACCTTCAACCGGAACAGCCTGAACACGCTTTATGTACGGAACGCCGCCGATGCGATGCAGTGGACCTCCCTTGGCCCCAAAATCCGCGTGCGGGGCGCCGAATTCTAGCACCCCGGCGACAGCATGAAACCAGCGCGCTTCCCTATCCACCCGTCCCGGCGCTAAACCGCCCGCATGTCACTGCTTGTCATTTCCGGTGCCGTCATCCGCATGGGTGGCCGCGTGCTGCTGAACGAAGCCGACCTTACGATCGACCCCGGCCGCCGCATCGGGCTGGTCGGCCGCAACGGCGCTGGAAAATCCACCCTGCTGAAGGCCATTGCCGGCGAACTCGCGATGGACGGCGGCGACATCCGCCTGTCCTCCCGCGCCCGCATGGCCACCGTACGCCAGGAAGCGCCCGAGGGGCCGATGTCGCTGCTGGAAACCGTGCTGCAAGGCGACCCGGAGCGGCTGGCCCTGCTGGCCGAAACCGAAACGGCCGAACCGCACCGCCTGGCGGAAATTCACGACCGGCTGGTCACCATCGGCGCCGACTCCGCCCCCGCCCGGGCGGCAACGATCCTGGCGGGGCTGGGGTTCGACGAAGCGGCGCAGGCGCGCCCGGTGGCGGAGTTCTCCGGCGGCTGGCGCATGCGCGTCGCCCTGGCAACCGCCCTGTTCGCCAACCCCGACCTGCTGCTGCTTGACGAACCCACCAACCACCTGGACCTGGAAGCGACGATGTGGCTGGAAAGCTGGCTCGCCCGCTTTCCCGGCGCGGCGCTGGTCGTTTCCCACGATCGCGGCCTGCTGGATCGCGCCGTGCAAGCCATCGCCCACCTGGACAAGGGCAAGATTTCCCTCACCCCCGGCGGTTTCGACGAATTCGTCCGCATCCGCACCGAACGCGCCATGCAGCAAACCCGCGCGGCGGAACGCGTGGCGGCGGAACGGGCGCATATCCAGTCGTTCATCGACAGATTCCGAGCGAAGGCCACCAAGGCCCGCCAGGCCCAGGCCCGCATCAAGGCGCTCGCGCGGTTGCCGCAAATCGATTCCGTGGTGGAGGACGCGCCAACGCGCTTCAACTTCCCCGAACCGCAGCGCCTGGCCCCGCCGATCCTGGCGCTGGACCGGGTCGATATCGGCTACGGCACCACCCGCATCCTGAAGAATGTCAACCTGACGGTGGATATGGATGACCGGATCGCCCTGCTGGGGGCCAATGGCAACGGCAAATCAACCCTGGCGAAACTGCTGGCCGGGCGGCTGGAACAACTCACCGGCGAGGTGCGCCGGGGCCCGAAGCTGAAGGTCGGCTACTTCGCCCAGCACCAGACCGAGGAACTGGTGCTGTCGGAAAATCCGATCGACCATATGGCCAGGGCAATCCCCAACGCCCCGCCCCCCAAGCTGCGCGCGCAATTGGCGCGGTTCGGGCTGGACGCGGATCGCGCGGAAACGCCCATCTCCAACCTGTCCGGCGGCGAAAAAGCCCGCCTTCTGCTGGCGCTCGCCACACGCGACGCCCCCCAGCTTCTGATCCTGGACGAACCGACGAACCATCTGGACATCGATGCCCGCGACGCGCTGGTGAAAGCCCTGTCGGACTTTCAAGGCGCGGTACTGCTGATTACCCACGACCCGAATCTGGTCGAGCTGGTGGCGGACCGGCTGTGGCTGGTGGGCGACGGGACAGTAAAGCCGTTCGACGGCGACCTGGACGACTACCGAACCCTGCTGGTCGAACGCGCCCGTCCCGCCGCGAAGCCTGGCACTGTCACCCGCAAGGATGACCGGCGGGAACGTGCCGAGGCCCGGGCTGCCCTGGCGCCGATTCGCAAGAAGGCGCAGGACGCCGAAAAGCAAATCGCCCTGCTTACGGCGGAACGCGCCCGAATCGAGGCAAAACTGGCCGATCCAGCGATCTACGCATCCGGCCGAACCAGCGAGGTGACGGCCGCCAATACCCGCCTTGCAGCCATCGCCAAGGAATCCGC
>JAJZEV010000248.1 GCA_021805665.1 Pseudomonadota bacterium | reverse complement strand
TTGCCGGATCGGCCACGCTAGCCGTCAGCAGCGCGGCGCGCACCGTGGCCAGCATCCGCAGCGCGTAAACCGGAAAATCGCGGATCGAGACCGGGATCGACACCATCCCCCCGGGCGCGAGCGCACGCAGGTAGGCGGCGATGGCCTCCCGGGTGAACGACGTCGCATTGGTGTCCGCCGCGTCCAGGAAGTCGGCGGACAGATCGACGATGTCGTACGCGCCGTCCATGGCGCCCGCCAGCGGGTGGCTGGCCCGCAAATCCGCATCGGCGGACGGCGGCAGCTTCCGCACCGGCCCCAACCCGTCGCGCAGGATTCGAAACAGTTCCGGTTCCGGTTCCAGAATCCGGACATGCGACGCACCCAGCGAAAGCAGTTCCGCCGGACGGAAGCCACCCGAAGCCCCGGCCAACAGAACCCGGGCATGCGGGATCAGCCTGTAGGGCAGCGCGTCGAGCGCGGCGGGCGCGTAGGCGGAGACAATCGGGCTTCGTGACGGCAGAGCGGCGATCCGGTTGCCGTCTTTGTACAGTCCGAAACTGCGCGGCGGCCCCGGGACCCCCAACAGGCCGGCGTTGTTGGAAATGTCCGTATCGACACGTTCGGTGAAGTCGTCCAGCAGCGCGTAGTCGCCGCGCGGCGAATTCACCGAGGCGAGGATTTTCGCATCCGGTGTGTGAAGCGGCGCATATATCGCCTTGAAATCGTTATAAGCCGCTTGATCGTCCAGCAGCAGCACCGCCTCCGCCGCCAGCAAGGCGAGAACCGCGGCCGCGACCGAACGCAGACGATGAGGCCCGCGCATGAACACCGCGGCCAACGCCAGCGGCACCAGCAGCAGCGGCACCAGGGCGAACGCGTGAACCAGGTACATCGCGCCCAGAACACCGGCGGCACCCGCCCCGGCGCCGGCAAGGTCGAACGCATAGACCCGCCCGATCCGGCCGGCGTAACGCACGAAACTCAGGCTGATGAACAACCCCGCCAGGAAGAAGAACGGCAGCAGCGCCGCATAGTATCCGGCGATGTTCCAGATTTGCGGTTCCCAGGTCGCCGGATTCTGCAATTGCAACGGGTTGAACGGGTTTGTTGTGGTGAAGCGGTAACCCACCGCCGCCGTCAGCACCAGCGCCGCCGGCAGTGCCGCCATCAGGAATGCCATCCGCCGGACGAACCCGTCGCGCCACAGCGCCAGCACCACGCCGCTCAGCGCGAACCCCACCATCACGATGGAAATCACCCAGTAGCCATACTCCGACCACTTCGCGACGGCGAAATAGCGCGTCAGCGCGGTCTCGTATCCCACCGCGGCGAGGGATACGAGGAACAGTGGGATCAGATTCATGGCCAGATGCGACGCCGCAGGAACTGTTCGGTCATGCTGTCGAAACGCGCCGGCTCATCGACAAACAGCGCGTGGCCGGCATCGGGAAAGACTTCCATCTCGGTGTCCGGGCGGTTTCGCACAAGGTTCTCCCCCTGCGCAACCCAGCGCGGACGCACGGCATAGAGTACCGGAACCTTGGTCGCATAAACAGCTTCGCGCCAATACGATCGCGGCACCGGATACGCCAGCAGCAGCCGGCTGGCCTGTTCGGGGGTGCGCAGCGCGGCGTCGGTCAGCCGGTCCAGATATGCCGCCGGCCGCGGCCGATGAAACATCGACCGGACGAACGCCCTGACGCGGTCCAACCGGCTTGGCGGCGGGCCGGCAGGTGCCGGGCCGGGCGGGGTATAAGTTGGTGCCGGCTCCTCGCCGACCGAATTATCCACCAGCACCAGACCGGCCAGATGGCCGTCGCCAGCGACCTTGACCGAGGCCAGGGTGTCCAGCACCCCCAACGACCAGGCAACCACCACCACGCGGCCCACATTCAGGCTGGCGATCAGTTCGGCGATGTCGCGCCCGCGGCGAACCGGTTCATATCCCATCGCGGGAATGGCCGAGTCGCCCTGCCCGCGCGGATCGAACGCGACGACGTGGTAATGGCGCCCCAGCGACCGAATTTGCGGCATCCATATCCAAGCCGGCATTGTCCAGCCCGGCACGAAGACCAGTGTGTGGGCGCTGGACGGTCCCGACTCCAGATAATGCAGGCGAACGCCGTCCGAGGTTTTGAAAAAATGATCGGCGACAGTGTTCGGCGGGGCGGACGGTTGACCGAACGACGACGCCGCCAGCATCGTCAATCCCATCGCCAAAAAAAGAGTCCGGAACATCCTCCTTCAGAACACCCGCCGGGACACACGGGTCAACCGGAATCGGCGCCGCCGCTTCGAACAATCGCACGCGTTACCGCAACATATAGACCGCGAACCCCACCAGGCCCCAAAACGGTATCGCGATCAGGATCGCCTTGGCGATCCCGCGCACAATGCCCAGCGATCGCTCCGGCTCCAGAAACGTGCCATCGAAGGTCCGTGGAGGCGCCTCGGGCTGGATGGAGGCCGGGCGTTCGACCTCGGCGGTTTGCATGGACATCGTTCGGCTTTCTCCGGGCGCGCCAGCATCCCTTCGGACGGGCGGTATCACGTCCCTTCGGACAGGGTTCCATGACGTCCTCTCGGACGCGCGACTCTTACCTTACAGCAACAGATGCCAATTCCAATCGGTTACATACATCAAAACTGAAAGACCCGGCGGATTCGACCGCTAAACCGTCCCGGTGCTGCCAAACCCCCCGGCATTCCTGGCGGTGACATCAAGGCTGTCCACTTCGCGCCACATCGCCCGGCTGACCGGGGCCAGAACCGCCTGCGCGATCCGGGTGCCGCGCTCGACGACAAAGGTCTCCTGACCCGTGTTCAGCACGATGACACCGATCTCCCCCCGGTAGTCCTCATCGATCGTGCCGGGGGTGTTGGGCAGGGTGATGCCATGCTTCAGCGCGAGGCCGGAGCGGGGGCGGATTTGCAGCTCATACCCCGACGGCAAGGCGATGGTCAGCCCGGTGGGGATCAGGGTCCGCTCGCCCGGCCCGATCGCAACCGGGGCCTGGACGGCGGCCAGCAGGTCCATGCCGGCGGCGCCGGCAGTGGCATAGGCGGGAAGCGGCAAGCCTTCTGCGTGCGGCAGGCGGCGGACGAGAACGGGAATCGACATCCCACCAGTGTGCCGCTTCAGGGCGGGGGGTCGCAAGAACATTGACCGATGTTGGGAAACATTGACTTATTTCCTATTTCACCTTAAAACCACCGCAGCTAACAGGAGAAGCGTGTTTTATAAATCGTTCTGAGTATCATACCGTGACTATCGAGACATCCGTTAGACGACCCTGCCCCCGGCTCCGCTCCGTTTCCCCGCCGCCGCCGCCGCCGCCGCTTCGATCGCCGCGCGGGCCCATGCCTGGAACGTCTCGCTGTCATCCAGCAGATCGGGCGGGCAGCGCCAATAGGAATGCAGGGTATGAACGCCCTTCTTGGTTTCGTAGCTGAACGGCGCCTCACCGGCCGCTTCGTATGCCGCCCGGTTACCGTCGCCGACCTTGAAATACAGTTCCTCGCGCAGGATCAGCCCGAACATTTTGCCCCGATGGAACAGCCCGACACCGCCGAACATGCGCCGAGCCGATACCGGCCCAACCGGGAACAGCATTTCCAGCAGGTACGATGTCAGTTTGTCAGCCTCGCGCACGGCATCCATCCTACCATGGTATCGACGGCACCCGACGACCGTGCCGCCGGAAGGATCGCACAATGCCCGCCGCACCGAAACGCCCGTCAGTCTTCGACCCCGGCCTGATTGGCCGCCTGCGCGGCCGCGCCGGCTTGCTGACCCCAGCGGAAATGGCCCGGGCGGACCAGGCCGCGATGCGGTTCGGTCATCCGGGTCCGGAGTTGATGGAAGCAGCCGGACGAGCGGTGGTTCGGGCGATGGGGCGGTAT
>JAJZEV010000024.1 GCA_021805665.1 Pseudomonadota bacterium | reverse complement strand
TCCCGGCCATCCGCGCACCAGCCGTCGAAGCGGCGCCGGTTGGAACACGCCCGGCCATGAGGACGCGGGTCCGTCCCCCCAAACCCGAGGGAAGCGCGCCGGGTCACAGAAATTGATGGTAGAGGTCGTTCCACTCAGGATTGTCCTTCGTGATAAGATTAACTTTCCATTCCCGAGGCCACAGCTTGATATTCGTCTCGCGCTGGATTGCCGCTGCGATGTCGTCGTGGCATTCGAAATATACCAGCCGCTTCAGGTAGTAACGCCGGGTGAAACCCGCCGCCAATCCTTCCTAATGTTCCCCAACTCGCCGGACCACGCCGCTCGTCACACCGACATAGAATGTGCCATTCGGGCGATTAGATAGAACGTAGATCCACCCGCCTTTTGGCCCTGTTCATGCGACCCGTGGCTTAGCCGGCGTTGCGCGGACGGCCGGCACAGGCCCGGCCATGACGGCGAGAGATTTCCACCGGCTTATCCCTTCGCAGTCCCCTGAACCACCGCGGATGAAGCCTACAGCATCAGACTCAACGGGTCCTCGATCACCTGCTTGAACGTGCGTAGCCAGTTCGCACCCAGTGCCCCGTCCACCACGCGGTGGTCCACCGACAGGGTGCAGGTCATCACTGTCGCGACCGCCAGTTCCCCGTCCTTGTTCACCACCGGGCGCTTGCGTCCCGCCGCCACCGCCAGGATCGCCGCCTGGGGTGGATTGATGATCGCCGAGAACTCCGAAACCCCGAACATACCCATGTTGGAGATCGAGAATCCGCCGCCCTGGAATTCCTCCGGCTTCAGCTTTCCGGCCCGGGCCCGTCCTGCCAGGTCCTTCATTTCGCGGCTGATCGTCGAAAGCCCCTTGGCGTCCGCCTGCCGGATGATCGGCGTAATCAGTCCATCGGGGATCGACACGGCGACGCTGATATCGACGTCGTCGTAGAAAACCATGCCGTCGTCGGTCCAGCTTGCATTGACCGTCGGGACCTTGCGCAACGTCGCCGCCGCCGCCTTGATGACCATGTCGTTGATGGTGATCAGATACGCTCCCGGCGCGTCCTTGGGCGGGGATTTGGCGTTCAACTGCGCCAGCAATGCGTTCATCGCGTCGATTTCGATATCCATCGACACGTAGAAATGCGGGATCGTCGATTTCGCCTCTGTCAGGCGCTTGGCGATGACTTTCCGCATCGAGGAGTGCGGCACCACCTTGTGCGGTGCCGTGATCGCCGGCGCGGGCGCCTTGGCCGCGGGTGCCGCAGCGGGCGCGGGGGCCGCTGCAACGGGCGTGGGGGCGGCAACACCGCCCTTTTGGGCAGCTTCGATATCCGCACGAACAATCCGTCCGTTCGGACCGCTGCCCTTCAATCCGGACAGATCGATCCCGGCCTGCTGCGCCATCCGCCGAGCCAACGGGGAGGCGAAAACCCGGCTGGTGTCGTGTCCGTTGGGCGCGGCAGCCACCGGAGCCGAGGCTGGAGCAGCGATCGGGGCGGCCGGAGCGGCGGCTGCCTTCGGAGCCGGGACGGGCGCCGCACCGCTCGGTACGGCCTCTCCGGCATCGACCAGGATCGCGATCGGTTCGTTCACCTTCACGCCCGCGGCGCCGTCGGCCACCAGGATCTTGCCCAGCACGCCTTCATCGACCGCCTCGACCTCCATGGTCGCCTTATCGGTCTCGATCTCGGCGATCACGTCGCCGGCCTTGATGGTGTCGCCTTCCTTTTTCAACCAGCGGGCCAGGGTGCCCTCGGTCATGGTCGGGCTCAGCGCCGGCATCAGGATATTGGTTGCCATCGGTAACGCTCCCCGCTCAGACGATTTTCTTCACCGCATTCACAACCCAGTCGGGCTGCGGCAGCGCCAGTTTCTCCAGATTCGCCGCATAAGGAAGCGGCACGTCGAGTCCATGCACCCGAACCGGCGGAGCGTCCAGCCAGTCGAACGCATGTTCGATGATCTGCATCGCAACCTCGGCGCCGATGCCGGCGAACGGCCAGCCCTCTTCCACCGTGACCAGGCGGCTTGTTTTCTTCACGCTTTCCACGATGGTGGCGGTGTCCAGCGGGCGGAGGCTGCGCAGGTTGATCACCTCCGCCTCGATCCCCTGTTCGGCCAGGATATCAGCCGCTTTCAGCGCGGTGCCGACCATGATGCTGAACGCCACGATGGTCACATGCGAACCGGCGCGCTCGATCTTCGCCTTGCCGATCGGCACGATGAAATCGTCATCCACCGGACAGTCGAAGGTCTGCCCGTAAAGAATTTCATTCTCCAGCACGATTACCGGATTCGGGTCGCGGATCGCCGCCCGCAGCAGCCCCTTGGCATCGGCAGAGGACCACGGCGCCACCACTTTCAGACCGGGCACATGCGCATACCAGCTTGCGTAACATTGCGAATGTTGCGCCCCGACGCGGGACGCCGCGCCGTTCGGGCCGCGGAACACGATCGGGCAGCCCATTTGCCCGCCCGACATATACAGCGTCTTGGCGGCGGAGTTGATGATCTGATCCATCGCCTGCATGGCGAAGTTGAACGTCATGAACTCCACGATCGGGCGCAACCCGTTCAGCGCCGCGCCGACCGCCATCCCGGTGAAACCATGTTCGGTAATGGGCGTGTCGATCACGCGGCGAGGCCCGAATTCGTCCAGCAACCCCTGGCTGATCTTATAGGCGCCTTGATACTGTGCGACTTCCTCGCCCAACAGGAATACATCGCCATCGCGGCGCATTTCCAGCGCCATCGCGTCGCGCAGGGCCTCGCGCACGGTTGTCGGTTTGGTTGGACCCCAATCCTTGTCCGGAGCCGGCGCGGCTGTTGCCGGGGCTGTCGGTGCCGGGGCTGTCGGTGCGGGGGCTTCGGCGACCGGCGGAGCGGCCTTCGGGGCAGGGGCGGCGGCGGAAACATCCTCGCCATTCACGCTCAGCACCGCGATCGGCGTGTTGACCGCCACGCCTTCGGTGCCTTCCTCGACCAGGATGCGGGCCAGCTTGCCCTCGTCCACGGCCTCGACCTCCATCGTCGCCTTGTCGGTCTCGATCTCGGCGATCACGTCGCCGGCCTTCACGTCGTCGCCGACGGCCTTCAGCCACTTCGCCAGCTTGCCCTCGGTCATCGTGGGCGACAGCGCCGGCATCAAAATCTGGGTCGCCATCGCTCAGCCCTCCAACATCACATCGGTATAGAGTTCGGACAGTTCCGGCTCCGGGCTGCTCTGCGCGAAATCGGCGGCGTCCTGCACGATCGCCTTGATCTCGTCGTCGATTGCCTTGAACGCTTTCTCTTCGATATCCAGCGCCTCCAGGCGGTGGCGGGCATTTTCGATGCAGTCGTGCTGGGTGCGCATCATCTGCACTTCCTCGCGGGTCCGGTATTTCGCCGGATCGGACATCGAATGCCCCCGATACCGGTACGTCTTCACCTCCAACAAATACGGTCCCTTACCCGCTCGGCAGGCCGCCACCGCTTCTTCCGCCGCTTCCTTCACCGCCAGTACGTCCATGCCATCGACCTGGATGCCCGGAATGCCCCAGGGCGCCCCGTTCTTCGACAAATCGTGACTGGCCGAGGACCGTTCCACCGACGTGCCCATGCCGTACTTGTTGTTCTCGATCACGAACACCACCGGCAGCTTCATCAGCGCCGCCAGGTTGAAGCTTTCGTAAACCTGGCCCTGGTTCGAAGCGCCCTCGCCGAAGTAGGTCAGCGAGACGCGATCATTGCCGCGATACATGTTGCTGAAGGCCAGACCGGTCCCAAGGCTGACCTGGGCGCCGACGATACCGTGCCCGCCGAAGAAATTCTTTTCCTTGCTGAACATGTGCATCGAACCGCCCTTGCCGCGCGAATACCCACCGGAGCGCCCGGTGAGTTCGGCCATCACACCGCGCGCTTCCATGCCGGTGGCCAGCATATGCCCGTGATCGCGATAGGAGGTGATGACCTGATCGCCGTCGCCGATCGCGGCCTGCATGCCGACGACCACGGCTTCCTGGCCGATATAGAGATGACAAAAACCGCCGATCAGACCCATGCCATACAGTTGGCCGGCCTTCTCCTCGAACCTGCGGATCAGAAGCATGGTGCGATACGCTTTCAGCAGCGCATCCCGATCCACCGTCTTGTCCTTAGCCTTGCCGCGTTTCTTAACTTCGGCTGCCAGCGCCATATCGACGTCTCCCGTTCGGTATCCGGTTCGGTTGTCCGCTCACTAGCGGCTTATGGGTTGGTTCGACAAGCATTCCAGGGGGGAAAAGCTAGATGGTGCAACGCAATAGTAGAAATTAACCAGATTGTGGTTAACTGCTTGTCGCGGCGATAAACTGCCGCGCTTGGCAGAGCGCGGCATTTCGTCGCAGGCCGATTTAGCGAAAGATAATGTCGCTGTTCCGGCGCTATTCGCAGAGACGTTACCCGGACGCGGCCCCTGCAACCGCGGCAGCTTGGTGTGCGTTGACGTTTTCATCATTATTGAGGAGGTCCGTCACATGGCAACCCAACAGAACGAAGGCGAAGGTAATCGTACCGCCGCAAAGCAATACAACGATTCCCAGAAAAAGTTCGTTGACAGCGGCAAGGTCGATCCGGCCGCCAGGGACGCCGCCAAAGCCGTGGACGGTGCCGAAGGCAGCGAACTGCGAAAGGCCGAGCACATCGGTAAACGCCATTCCCGGGGCGAGGATCCGCAATTGAAGAAGTAGGGAACGCTGTGCGCCCTAGCGCCCCCAAAGTGCGGCCAGTTCCGCATGGTTGGTCAGCCAGCAATGCGGGCTGCGCTTAACCGCCGCCAGCGAGTCCAGGAACGCCAGGGCCCCGTACGGACGCCCAAATACATGGGCGTGAACCGTGATATCGAGGCAGGCGAATGGGCTGCCCAACCGGGGCCAGCCCGCCACGATCCTGGTCAGCGTGCGGGTGAAGGCGTCGGGTTCGTTGCCGTATCGGATATATAGCGGCATGTCGTTCACCTCCATGGTGAACGGTACCCCGACCAGCGGGCCGGCCGATGTGTCGATCCGGTAGGGTATATCGGCATCGAACATTTCGGCATGGAAGCGGAAGCCGTGTTCCGCCAGATACAAGGATGTGCGTTCGCTGGGGGTGCATCGGGGGCTCAGCCATCCGGCTGGCGCCGTCCCGGCGGTCGATCGGATGACGTCGACGCAGCGGGCGATATCGGCGGCCTCCTGTTCTGCCGTCAAATAGGCCGGCAGGGTTCCCTGGCTCCATCCGTGGGCGCAGACGCTGTGTCCGCGTGCGGCGATATCGGCGGGCAAGGCCGGATAGTCCCGTGCCACCACGCCGGATGTGTAGAACACCGCCTTGGTATCCTGCTGGTCCAGCAGGTCCAGCAGCCGCCCGGCCCCGACCTTGGGGCCGTAGTCGGCCCATGACCGTCCCTGCAGATCGATAGTGCCGGGACGCAGGATGTTGCCCATCGGCCCCATGCCGGGTGCGTCGGGCGCGGCCCAGCCTTCCAGCATCACGCTGACTGAAACGGCCAGCGGGCGGTCCCGCGGCCAGTCCGCGGGGATATCGGCGGCGTTCATCCCAGCGCGTCAGTCTATCGCCGCATGTACCAGGTTTGCCACCCGGTCTAACCGAGCGGAGTGCCATGGGTCCGGGACGACGTTGTTGGTGAGGTAGGTGAAGGAGACGCCGCTGTTCGGATCGGCCCAGGAATAGGACGTTCCCGCCCCGCCATGCCCGAACGTATCCGGATGTCCGATCGTCCCCAGCCCGCGGATGCGATCCGACAGACCACGGACGTGCGGCCCCAGCCCGCGGTGCATCGGGATGCCGCCCATCGTGCCGTCGCCCAACTCGCCGGTGTGGTTGCGCGTCACGTATCCCACCATCCGCGGCGAGAATATGCGCGCATCGCCCAGGCGGCCCTTACCCAGCATCATCTGATAGAACGCAGCCATGCCCCTGGCAGTGCCGAAGCCGCCCGCATGCGGCAGACCCGCGAGGCGGAGTTCGGAACTGTTGTCGTAGGGCATCTCGCTGCCCTTTGTATAATACATCTCGGCACAGCGGCGATGCAGCGCCTCTGGCACGCCGACGAACACATCGTTGTCCAGACCCAGCGGGACGAGCACCTTCTCGCGGATGATATCGCGGAAATCCTGGCCGGTGGCGGCTTCCATCACCATCGCCAGAACCGGATGGGCGCTGCGACCGTGATAGGCCATGCGTGAACCCGGGGTCCATTCCAGCGAGAAATCGCAAACCTGCGCACGCATTTTCGCGTGGTCCAGCCAGGCGTCCCGCTCCATGTGCGCGCTTGGGAAGCCGGCCTGATGGGTGGCGACCTGATGGATAGTGATGTCGGCTTTTCCGCGAGCTGCGAATTCCGGTAGATGGTCCGCCACCTTGTCCATGAACGACAGCTTGCCTTCCTCGGCCAGCGCCCACAGCCCGGCCATGCACAGCACCTTGGTCTGGGAGAACATCAGCCAGATGGTGTCGTCCCCCGCTGCCACGGTTTCGTTGCCGGTGCGGGCGTTGCCATACGTCCGGTACAGCGCCAGTTGGCCATGCCGGGCGAGCGCGATCTGGGCGCCGGGATAGTATCCAGCGTCGATATGGGCGCGAATAAGCGCGTCCAGGTGGTCGATCGGTTTGGCCGCGAAGCCAAGGGTTTTCAGGTCGGCTGTTGGCAATGGGTAGGACATGTTTCGCTCCGCTGCTGCTTTACAGCAACGATAGCGGGGTTGCTGGCGAATGGCCACGGGCGGTCTGTCCATCATGCCCCGCGCACAGAATTACGGGCGGGCCGCGGGCCTTCGATGCGTTGGTTACAATACCGGCGCCGATGCTGAACAAGCCGTGCGCACAAGCGGGATGCTGAAAGGCGTTTGGCAAGTTGGCAGGGCGTCCAGGCCTACCGCCTCTTTTCCTCCATCGAACGGTTGATACCGGCCAGCAGCCAACCGAAGAACACCATCAGCGCACCGGCACTAACGGCGTTCAGGGTGAACAGCGACGCATAGGCATCGGCGGAGAACCGGATCGGCGGGATGTCCAGGCGTCCCCGGGTTCCGTACCATACCGCCAGCGGCAAAGCGGCCATCGGCAGCATGACGAATCGCTCCCGCCAGGAGAACAACATCGCAGCCAGCATGCCGCAGGGCAGATACAGCAACTGCACCCCGGCCGCCTCGCCCAGCATCATGGAGCAGAACGCGACATTGGCGACCGAGAACACCACCATGGCGATGCGCCCCAGCAGCGCGAACCGCCGGGCGATGGCGGGAACGGCGAAGAACAGCAGGCCGGAGAAGGCGTCCGGAATACCGACCCAAGCGTCGCGGCCGACGATCCACAGCAAATAGAGCGGATAGTACGGCTGGTTCCAGGCGATCACCATGGCGATGGTGTTGCAGGCCGAAACATGCGGATCGTCCGATCCTGTATAGGCACGCAGCCAGCGAATCATCGCTTGGGCCGCAGACGATAATGGCTGACACCCCACTCTTTGCCGCCAGCGTGGCCGAACAGTCCCGCCGTCGCCAGGAAAAATAGCCGCCAGCGGCGCTTCCACAGGCCGGCCTCGGCGCCGTACACCGTTTGCAGAACCTCGGAGACGGCGGGCTCGTTTCGGTCGAAGTTAGCCAGCCAGTCACGGGCGGTGCGGGCGTAGTGCTCGCCGTTCCAGCGCCAATCCGCTTCCACCTGGAACATGTCGGCGACATGATGGATCAGGCCATGGCTGGGCATGATGCCGCCCGTGAAGAAGTGCTGGGCAATCCAGTCCTCCTTGTCCGCGATATCGAACAGATACGGGGCGGAGCGGTGGCTGAAGACGTGCAGGAACAGCCGTCCCTCCGGCCGAAGCCAGCCATGGACACGCCCCAACAGTGATTGCCAGTTGGTCATATGCTCGAACATTTCCACCGAAACGACGCGATCGAAGGTGTTGCCGATCGCGAAATCGTTCATGTCGGCGGTGACGATACGCAAGTTGGCGAAGCCCCGGGCGGCGGCTTCCGCTTCGATATGCGCGCGCTGGCCGTGCGAGTTCGATACGGCGGTAATACGGGCATTGGGGTAGTGTTCGGCCATCCACAGGCTCAACGAGCCCCAGCCGCAGCCGAGTTCCAGGATGTCCTGGCCGTCTTCCAGACCCGCATGGGCGGCGGTTTCGGCCAGGGCGCGTTCCTCTGCTGCGGCCAGGGTTTCGTTGCCCTGGTAAACGCAGCAGGAGTATTTTCGGCGCGGACCCAGCACCAGGCCGAAGAATTCGGATTTGACTTCGTAGTGTTGGGTGTTGGCGGCGTCCGGGCGCACAGCGATCGGGTGGCGGGCCATCAGGCGGGCGAAGTCGACCTCCGACGCGCCCCCCACGCGGGCAAGTTTGCGCCGGGTGCGGTCCACCAGGAAAGAAATACCGGCGTTGGTCACCGCATCGGGGAACGGAACCCTTTCGATGACGTTTGTAGCGACGGAGACGAGGCTCATGGTGTCTCATCCTTCGGTGGCAGGGGAAAGAAAGCACTCACACGGTGCTGGTAGGTTCGGTACGCGTCGCCGCGCGACTTCAGCATCTGCTGTTCCAGCAACGGAATGCCGGATACATAGACCAGCAGCCAATACATGAAGGCGGGGCCGGAGAGTGCCAGCCAGCCCCAACCCCAGCCGCCGATGGCGATCAGGGCATAGGCGATCCAGCCCAGCCATTCGAAGAAGTAGTTCGGATGGCGCGACCACGCCCACAGGCCGGCATCGCAGACCCGGCCCCGGTTGGCGGGGTTCTTCCTGAAGCGGCGCAACTGGCTGTCGGCGATGGCTTCCCCGGCGACGGCGACCGCCATGATGGCGAGTCCGGCAAAATCCAGCAGCCGCGGGAACGGTTTGGGATTATGGGCGGCCAGCATGATCGACAGGCCCAGCAAGGCGGCGGCGAGGGCCTGGATTTGCAGAAACAGGAACAAGCGGAACTGGAATCGCGTGCCCCATTCCTGGCGCAGCGCGGCATACCGCGCATCCTCGGGTCCGGTCATCGACCGTTCAGCGATATGCAGACCCAGGCGCACAGACCACACGCCGATCAGGATCGCCACCATGATCTGACGCCCGGTGACCGGCCCCGGGATGAGCGCCAGGATCAGTCCGGCGATGCCCAGACCGAACGACCAGACGGCATCGACCCAGCCGGAGTTTCCGGTCGCGCGCTGAATGGCCCAGCCCGCGGCCATGATGGCGCAGAGCAGCAGGGCGGCGGCGATGAATGTCGCGATCATCGCTATGGGACCGTGATGTTTGCGGCCAGGGAAGGGCGCTGTGGCGTGTTGTCCGCGGTTCCGTTCGCCGCGGTGGTTCGCGGCCTGTCGTAGCGGTCCAGAAATCCGGTGAGGTCCTTCATCGACGGTGCCAGCCATGTCAGGGCGCCGGCCAGCGCACCGACGATCCTGGTATGATTCACGCCGTCATATAGACGCTCCTCCACGACACCCCCGTCCGCCCGGAGGGCGGCCGCCAGATGTTCGGTGTTGCGCGGCCAGACCGTCTTGTCGGCGGTGCCGGCGGCCAGAAACATTGGCGATGCATCGCCGCGGGCGAATGCGATAGGCTGGCTCAACCGCAAATCGCCGGCAGGGGCGAAAATGTCCTCCAGTTCCGGGTCGTGCAGCGGCAGGAAATCGTAGGGGCCAGCCAGCCCGATCGTGCCGGCGATGTCGCGATCGGGGTCCAGGCCGTCCGCTGCCAGCCACTGCCGGTCCAGCGTCAGCATCGCCGCGTTGTACGCCCCTGCCGAGTGTCCCATCAGGAAAATCCGCGCCGGATCGCCGCCGTAACGGGCGATGTTGGCCTTGGTCCACGCGACGGCCGCGGCATTGTCCCGCAGAAACCCCGGAAAGCGGACCCGGGGATACAGGCGGTAATCCGGGATCACGGTCAGGAAACCCTTCGCGGCCAGCGCGGCGCCAACAAAGCGGTAGTCGGCCTTGCTGCCATCCTTCCAGCCGCCGCCGTAGAAGAAAACGACCACCGGATGCGAATCCCCGTCCGCCGGGGCGTAGATGTCCAGACCATGCCGGCTGCCGGGCGCATAAGCGATATCGGTCGTTTCCGTAATTCCCGCCTTCGGGGCCAGTGCGTTCAGCACCGTGACCGGGGAGCAGGCGGACAGCAGGGTCAGCACCGCAATACTCCAGACTCCGCGCGCCATGACGGGTTCACCGCCCGATCATGCGTTGGGCAAGGCCCAGCAGGCCACGCAGCCGCATACCCTCGGACGCAATGATGCACAGGCACGCCTGCGCGCCGATCACCATCGGCGGCTGGTCGTGATCGACGTCCGGTTCCGACAGGTCGCCGGCCGCGAAGGTTCCATCCTGGTCGGCGAACGCGCCGGACAACACGCAGGTGAGTTCACGCCCGGCATGGCCATGCCGGGGCAGCGACCGGCCCGGCTTCGCCAGCACCAATCCGCCCCAGGCAGCACCATTGCTTCGCAGCGGCCGGTAGCGAACGCCCGCGCCGATCGTCCACCACCGTCCCAGCGGGACACGGTTCAGCGGGGCCGGTAAATCCGGGTTCAACACCGGCGGCGGCGGCGGCGCGGGCCGGTCCATCTGGCCTATCAACCGGTCCAGCGCATCGATCGACAGCGAAACCGGCGGCAAATCCTCCAGCAGCGCGCCGCCGGTCGCCTCCAGGGTGGACAGCGTCGTTCGGCAAACAGCGCAATGGCCGAGATGAGTCGCCGCGACCAGCGCCAACGCCTCCGGCAGCGTGCCTGCGGCATAGGCGGCCAATGTGGCCTCGCTGGGGTGATGGACGATCATGCCAGGTCTCCCAGTGCCGCGCGCAGGCGGGTCATCGCCAATCTCAGGCGCGATTTGACGGTGCCTAACGGAATACCCAGTTCCTTTTCGATTTCGGCATGGACCTTGTCTTCGAAGAACGCCTTGCGGATGACATCCGCCTGGTCCGGCGGCAGCAGGCTTAGCGCGGATCGGATGCGGACTTCCTGCTGTGACATGGCGACGATGCGGTCGGCCTGGGCGGGGGCGTCCGGTTCCTCGGTGGGGTCGGGCATCAGGTCGGACGGATGACGTTCCCGCCGCAGCGCATCGATGCGCAGGTTGCGGGCAACGGTGAATATCCAGGTGGACGCCCCGGCCCGCGCCGGATCGAACAAATGCGCCTTGCGCCAGACTGACAGCATGGTTTCCTGTGCCAGTTCCTCGGCGGCGGTGGGGTTGACCCCGCTGCGCAGCATCCATGCTTTCACCCGCGGGGCGAAATGGCCGAACAGCACGGCGAACGCCTGGCGGTCCTGCTGGCCGGCAATGGCCTGGATCAGCGCGCCGTGGTCGGGGCCGCCCTCGGGTTGCGGGGTTTGGGTCATGCCTCCAGGCGATATGCGGCGTCGGAACGGAAGCACCAGCCCCCCATTGCCGGCTTGCCGGGGGGGAAACGACGGACGGGGCAGGGGGGCTGATGCATTCACGAAGCCTTCTACGGGATATCGATGCGAATGGATCACGTCGGCTTTCAGTGATCCATCCCCTTGTGTAAACCGTATCCACCCCATGATTGTAACTAAACATAGACATCGTGGGGCCGCATGCCGGACGCCGTAATGGACATAGCGGTTGTAGGCAGCGGAATTGCGGGATTGTCCGCCGCCTGGCTGCTGAGCAAGCGCCATCGGGTGACATTGTATGAAGCCGCCGCTCGCTTCGGGGGGCACAGCAATACTGTCGAGGCGGCGGGCGTTGCCGTCGATACCGGCTTCATCGTCTATAACGAGAATACTTATCCCAACCTGACCGCATTGTTCAGCCTGCTGAACGTACCGACCAAGCCGTCGGAAATGAGCTTCGCCGTCTCGCTGGACGACGGCGCGCTGGAATATGCCGGTACCGATCTGTTCGGTCTGTTCGGGCAGAAGCGCAACCTGATACGGCCGCGGTTCTGGTCCATGCTCGGCGATTTGCGCCGGTTCTACACCGAGGCGCCAGCCAAGGTCGCCGCCCTTCCGCCGGGGACGACACTCGGAGCGTTTCTGGAGTCGGAGGGTTATGGGCAGGCCTTTCAACAGGACCATCTGCTGCCGATGGCCGCGGCGATCTGGTCCGCGTCGGCGGACACACTCCGCGCCTACCCGGCGGCGCACTTCATCCGGTTCTGCGACAATCACGGCCTGCTGAAATTCACCGGACGCCCGATCTGGCGCACCGTCGATGGCGGCAGCCGGGAGTACGTTCGCCGCCTGTTGGGCGCGATCGCGGAAACCCGGCCGGGATGCCCGGCGGTGTCAGTGCGGCGCTTCGCGAATTCAGTAACGGTGCGTGACGCCACGGGGGACGAACAGCGGTTCGATCATGTGGTGCTGGCATGCCACGCGGATCAGGCACTGGCGTTGCTGCAAGCCCCGACAGAACGGGAAGCCACGCTGCTGGGTGCGTTCGGCTACACCGAAAACCGCGCGGTTTTGCATACCGACGCCGGGGCGATGCCGAAGCGGCGCAACGTCTGGGCAAGCTGGAACTACCTCGGCGGGCGCGATCGTGCGGACTCGCTGCATGTCACCTATTGGATGAACCGGCTGCAAGGGCTGGC
This sequence comes from Pseudomonadota bacterium, assembly GCA_021805665.1. GTDB lineage: Bacteria > Pseudomonadota > Alphaproteobacteria > Acetobacterales > Acetobacteraceae > Rhodopila. Next base: position 3,277 of record JAJZEV010000024.1, on the reverse strand, counting down.
GGGCGCGCCGCCGTTGTTTCTGACACTGAACCCGGCGGCGGAACCGGCGCCCGGCACCGTGCTGCGCGAGGAGATTTACGAGCATCCAAGGTTCGATACCGATGCCATGCGCGCGCAGGCGTCGCTGTGGTCGTTGCAGGGGGGGCGGCGCACCTGGTTCTGCGGGGCTTATTTCGGCTCCGGCTTTCATGAGGATGGGTTGCAATCCGGCCTAGCCGTCGCCGAACAACTCGGCGGCGTCCGTCGCCCGTGGGTCGTTGCGAATGAAAGCGGACGGATTACGGTAACACCCGTACGCGTAACGGAAATGGTGCAATGACCTCCGCTCTATACACCGGCTCTGTCTTTCACCGGCGGTTCAAGCCGGTCGGGCACGCCCTGCGCTACCGCCTGGACCAGATACTGTTCGATCTGGACGCCATGCCGGTGTCGCGGCTGTTCTCTCGCAACCGTTTCAACCTGGTCGCCTTCCACGACCGCGACCATCTGGACGGATCGGCGGCACCGTTGCGCGTGCAGGTGGAACAGGCCCTGGTCGCCGCGGGGCTGATGCCGGATGGCGGGGCGATCCGGCTGCTGTGCATGCCGCGGATTCTGGGTCATGCGTTCAACCCGATCAGCGTGTTCTTCTGCTACCGCCGGGACGGGACGCTGATCGCGCTGCTGTACGAAGTGAACAACACGTTCGGACAGCGGCATTCCTATCTGATCCCGGTCGAGGATCCCGCCGCGTCAACCATCCATCAGCACTGCGACAAGGCTTTCTACGTCTCCCCGTTCATGCGGATGGACATGCGTTACGAATTCCGCGTGGTGCCGCCGCACGAAACAACCGCCGTGGTGGTGCATGGCGACGACGCCGCCGGGCGGGTCATCACTGCCTCGTTCACCGGGCGGCGGCAGGAGATTTCGGATCGCGCGCTGGCATCGATGCTGCTGCGGCACGGATTGCTGAGCCTGAAGGTGTTGGGCGCGATCCACTGGGAAGCGGCGAAGCTGTGGCTGAAAGGCATGCGGCCGCAGCCCCGCCCCCCGGCACCAGGCCAAGCCGTCACTATCGTTTCTTCGCAGCAGGGCTGACCCATGTCCGACATATCGATCGATGTCTCGCTTCCCGCCGTGCCCGGCACGGGATGGCTGGCGCGCCGGCTGGCCCGCGCGCTGTTCTCCCGCGTACATACAGGTCGATTTACAATCGTCACTCCATCGGGGCTGCGTCTGTCGCACGAGGGCACCCCCGGCCCTGAGGGCGTGCTGGTGCTGCGGCGGTGGCGGACTCTCCGCCGGCTGCTGTTTCACGGCGATATCGCCGCCGCCGAGGCTTATATGGATGGCGACTGGGACAGCCCCGATCTACCGGCACTGATCGAACTCGCCGGAATCAACATGCCCACGCTCAGCGACGCGTTCGATGCCAACTGGTTTCAGCGGCTTCGGAACCGCTGGATGCACCGGTTGAATGCCAACACCAAGCGCGGCAGCAAACGCAACATCCAGCATCATTACGATCTGGGCAATGCGTTCTACCGCACCTGGCTGGATGCGGGCATGAGCTATTCGTCCGCCATCTATGCCTCCCGCGACCAGACGCTGGAAGACGCGCAACTGGCGAAACAGCGGCGGGCGATCGAGCTGCTGCAAACCCGGCCGGGCCAGACCGTGCTGGAAATCGGCTGCGGCTGGGGCGGGCTGGCCGAACAGCTGGTTCGCGCGGCCGGGTGTTCGGTAACTGGCGTGACGCTGTCGTCGGAGCAGTTGGCCTATGCGCGCGAACGGCTGCCGGAGGCCGATCTGCGCTTGCAGGATTACCGCGACACGGCCGGCCAGTTCGACCGTATCGTTTCGATTGAAATGATGGAGGCGGTGGGCGAATCCTACTGGCCGAGTTACTTCGCCACGCTGCGGAACCGGTTGAAGCCGGGCGGTCTGGCGGTGATTCAGGCGATCACGATCGACGAGGCCCAGTTCGAGGGATATCGCCGCTGCACCGACTTCATCCAGCAGTATATCTTTCCCGGCGGCATGTTGCCGACGATCGCCGAAATCCGCCGCCAGGCCGATCTTGCCGGATTGAAACTACGCTCAATCGAAACATTCGGCACCAGCTATGCCTGGACTCTGGCCGAGTGGAGCAAGCGGTTTCATGCGGCGTGGCCGGAAATCGAGCGTATGGGATTCGACACGAGATTCCGGCTTATGTGGGACTATTACCTGGCCTACTGCGAGGGTGGATTCCGGGCGGGAACGATCGACGTGGGGTTGTATGCGATGGAGCGGCCTGCATGATCGGACGGCGGATGCTGATGGGCGGGCTGGCGGTTGCTCCGTTCGGTTCGCTTCAGGCCGCATTGCCGGTACCGCCCGACGATCGTTTGATTTTCAGTATAATCCGCAAGGACGATAAGATTGGCGAACATACGCTGACATTTACCCGGACTGGCAACGGGCTGACGGTCGATGTTGCTGTCGATATTGTCGTTGGTTTCGGGCCGATTGCCTTTTTCCGGTATAAGCATCGGGCAACCGAGCAGTGGTTGGGCGGACAGGTGGTTTCGATCGAGGCGGAAACCAACGACGATGGCACGCCACGGCAGATGAACGGACAAAGAAACGACTCCGGGCTGGTGGTGCAGGGTTCCAAGGCCGCGCGCTATGTCGCGCCCGCCAAATCGCTGCCGGGAACACACTGGAACCGGGCGATGCTGGACGCGCCGTTCATCAATACAGAGGATGGGCGGTTGATGAGCCCCACTGTCACGCTGGCCGGTTCGGTGCGGATTCCCGAGGGCGGCCGGTCTGTCATGGCGCAGCGTTTCCAACTGCGGGGAGATGCGGATTTGGATACGTTTTACGATCCAACTCCAAGCTGGGCGGGGCTGCGGTTTACCGCCCGGGACGGGTCGGAGATCACATATCTGCGGGTCTAGTCCGGGCTGGGGACGGGTGGCGTAACCAACCAATCGTTTGACGAATCCCATCGGCCTTGTTCCAGCCACAGCGGGTCAGCGGGCCAGCGGGACTTCCGTACTATGCCGCGGTAAGGCGTCTGCCCGCGGCCAACCCGCGAATCCATGTACGGGGATGAACGGCGGCACATCGCCGCGGCGCCGCGACAGGACCGGCGCCGGTCTGCGTAGCGATGGGTCTGACGAATTCGGCGGCCGGTAACGCGGCCAGCGCCGACCGCGGGCGGAGCGATTTCTCGCACAGGTGCCACGATCAACCCGCCGCCGCCACGCGTCGGTGACAGGCCTGCCATGCCGGCCAGTCGCCGGGT
>JAJZEV010000226.1:3967-15861 GCA_021805665.1 Pseudomonadota bacterium | reverse complement strand
TGCGGCCGCCGTACAGGTAGCGGTTGTCGCGGAATTCCTTGATCGTATGGTCAACAACGTCCTGCGGCAGATACTTCAGCGGCTTGTTGGTCCACATCGCATAGAGCTGCACCTGGGCCACACGCTCCACGTAATACAGGCGGTCATACGCGGCGGCGACCGTGGAACCCACCGTTGCGACGCCGTGGTTGGCCATCATCAGCACGGTCTTGTCGCCGATGATGCCGGCCAGACGCTCGCCCTCGGCCGGGTCGAACGCCGGGCCGGTGTAGATGTCGTCATAAGCGGTGTGCAGCATGGTCCCGAGTTCGGTCTGCCCGATCGGCAGGATGCGCGGGTCCTCCAGCCGGCTCAGCGCGCTGGCGAACGGCATATGGGTATGGAACACCGCCGCGGCGGCGGGGATCAGCCGGTGCATCGGGGCGTGAATGCAATAGGCGGAGCGTTCCACCTCGCCCTGGCCGGTCAGGCGGGTGCCGTCATAGCCGATTTCCATGAAGCAGCTTGCTGTCACTTCGGACCAATGGGTGCCGAACGGGATCTGGTAGTAGCGATCGTTGGCACCCGGCACGCGCAGGGTGAAGTGGTTGAAGATGCCCTCGTTGAAGCCATGCATCACCGCCAGGCGGTGGGCGGCGGCCAGGTCGATACGGGCTTGCCAGCGGACATCGGCCAGCGTGGCGTCTTCGGTTTCGATGGATTCCAAGGGCATCGTGCGTCTCCTGCGATATGCTATACGGGATCATTGGGCGATAAAGGTCGCTGGTCAATTCCGCGGCCCTTTGCCTACACGTTCGGAACCAGGTGAATATCGACGTGCCGTCCGAATGCCGCCGCATAACCTGCCACCCTATCGAAGGACGGCATGTGCCGGGCAGTCTGCCCGGCGCCGAGAGATAATCGTCCACTGGAACCGCCAGCGCGGCGGTCATTCTGTCTTCATTTTGCTTGGAACAGCGCGCGAGGGGCACCGAACGCCGCGACGCCCATTGGGGCCGCAACCATCTAACCCAGCATCGATCCCGTCTCGACGAACCGCTGATGCCAGGACAGCGCCTCATTCAGCAACGACGGGGCATGCCCGCCGTACGACCCCGCCTGCGCCCGGCGGAAATAGTCCGCCAACCCGGGCCGGTAATCCGGATGCGCGCAATTCTCGATAATCGCCTTCGCCCGCTGCTTCGGCGACAGCCCGCGCAGATCGGCCAATCCCTGTTCGCTGACGAGCACCTGCACATCCTGGTTGATGTGATCCACATGGCTCGCCTGCGGCACGAAAGCCGATATCCGCCCGCCTTTCGCGGTGGATGGGGACAGGAAGATCGAGACATAAGCGTTACGAGCGAAATCCCCCGACCCGCCGATGCCGTTCTGAATGCGCGAGCCCATCACATGGGTCGAATTGACGTTTCCGTAGATGTCGGCCTCGATCATCCCGTTCATCGCGATACAGCCCAGACGGCGGATCAGTTCCGGGTGGTTGCTGATCTCCTGCGGCCGCAGGATCATCTTATTGCGAAACCGCTCCATATCGGCGTTCAACGCCGCCGCCGCACCCGGGCTCAACGAAAACGCCGTTGCCGAGGCCATGCGAAGCTTTCCCGCGTCCAGCAGGTCCAGCATCCCGTCCTGGATCACCTCGGTATAGGCCGTCATATTCTCGAACGGGCTGTTCACCAGCCCGGTCATCACCGCGTTGGCGACGTTGCCGACACCGGATTGAAGCGGAAGAAGCGACGGCGGCAGCCGGCCTTTGGCGACCTCATGCCGCAGGAATTCCAAAAGATGCCCGGCGATGGCATTCGCCGCGGCGTCGGGCGGGGAAAACGGCAAATTGCGGTCGGGTGCATGGGTTTCGACGATGGCGACGATCTTGTCAGGGTCGCAGCGGAAATACGCCTCGCCAATACGGTCGTCCGGACGGATCAGCGGGATCGGCACGCGGTGCGGCGGCAGCGCGGTGCCATAGTAGATGTCGTGCATCCCCTCCAGCGCCGGGTTCTGCCAGGCATTGACCTCCAGAATCACCTGCTTGGCCTGATCCAGCCACGTCTTGTTGTTACCGACCGACGATGACGGAATCAGCGCCCCATCCGGCCGGATGCCGGAAACTTCGATCACCGCCGTATCGAGCGGCCCCAAAAACCCCTGCCAGGCCAGCGGGGCGACCTGGCTGAGATGCATATCGAAATACGCCATCTCGCCACGGTTGATCTTGTCGCGCAGGATTGGATCGGAATTATAGGGCAGCCGGAACTCGATCCCATCCACCTTGGCCAGCGCGCCATCCAGTTCCGGGCCGGTGGACGCCCCGGTCCAGACCCGAACCTGAAACAGGTCGCCAGCCGCGTGCGCCGCTTCGATCCTGGCCGCGAGGGCCATGGGAACCGCCTTGGGATAGCCGGAGCCGGTGAAACCGCTCATGCCCACCGTGCTCCCGGAGGCAATGAACGACGCAGCCTGCTCCGCGCTCATGACTTTGGAGCGCAGACTCTCGCAACCGATCCGCATTCGCCGCTATCGACCCCCTGTTCGCGTATGCCCGCCATCCTGCGGCATCCAACAGGCCGGGGCCTTGCGCTACATCAAGAAGCGGTCACCAGGAGTCGGGACTTACCGAGCGAAAAACATCTCCGTCAGGACGTAGTCGGAGGCGAGGATCAGGATCGAGGCGCTGACAACCGCCAGGGTCGTCGCCGACCCCACGCCCTGCGCGCCGCCCTTGCTGTTATAGCCCTGGTAGCAGCCCATCAACGAGATGATGAACCCGAACACCGCGGCCTTCACCAGACCCGACACCACGTCGTTGGTCTCCACGAAGCTGATGGTGTTGATCAGGTAACTTTCGACATTGAAACCCAGCTTCATGGTGGACACGATGAAGCCACCGAGCACGCCCAGCACGTCGGCGACCAGCACCAGGATCGGCAGGGCGATCGTGCCCGCCAGCAAGCGCGGCGCCACCAGGTACTTCATCGGATTGGTGGACAAAGTGGACAGTGCGTCGATCTGGTCGGTGACCCGCATCGTTCCCAGTTCCGCCGCCATCGCCGCACCGACCCGCCCGGCCACCATCAGCCCGGCCAGAACCGGCCCAAGTTCGCGCGTGACGGACAGCACGACCAGGTTCGCCACAGCGCCCTGGGCGGAAAACCGGGCAAACCCCGTGTACGATTGCAGCGCCAGCACCATGCCGGTGAACACCGCCGTCAGCGCCACGACCGGCAGGCTGAAATAGCCGATCTCCAGCAGTGCGCGCACGAACAGCCTGCCGTAGAACGGCGGGCGGAAGATATGCGACAGGCCATCGAGCGCGAACAACGCCAGCCCGCCAGCGCCCCGACAAAGGCCGATAACCGCTCGGCCGATCGCCGACAGGAAGTCCAGAATTGTGTTCACGCGCTACACTACATCCAATGCCAGCGGCGGCACTACCAGTGCAACGGGGGTGGCGTCAAAACACGGCCGCGGCGGGCATGGTTAGTCATGGTATTGGGCGTGGATCAGGTCCACGTCGCCGAAGCGGGTGAACTCACCCTCGAACAGCAGGGGAATCGTGCCGGTCGGGCCGTGGCGCTGCTTGGCGATGATCAGATCGGCAAGGTTGTGCGCCTTTTCCATCTTCTGCTTCCACTCCTCCATCGCGGCCTGGAATTTCTCGCCGCCGCCGTCGAAGCCGATTTCCTTGGGTTCCTTCTGTTGCAGATAGTACTCGTCGCGATAGACGAACAGCACCGAGTCCGCGTCCTGCTCGATCGATCCGGACTCACGCAGATCGGACAGTTGCGGGCGCTTGTCGTCGCGGTTTTCGACCTGACGCGACAACTGCGACAGCGCCATGACCGGAACGGCGAGTTCCTTCGCCAGCGCCTTCAGGCCCTGGGTGATCATACTGATTTCCAGCACCCGGCTTTCCGGCTTGGTACCGGCGGCGGGGCGCATAAGCTGCAGATAATCGACCACCACCAGCGCCAGCCCCTTGGTTCGCTTCAGCCGGCGGCAACGGGTGCGCAGGGCGGACATGGTGATCGCGGGGGTGTCGTCGATCTGGATCGGCAGCGACGAAATCTCCCGCGAGACCTCGATGAATTTGTCGAAATCCTTTTGGCCGATGTCGCCGCGGCGGATACGGTCGCCGGAGATGCGGGCTTCCTCGCTCAGCAGACGGGTGGCGAGCTGTTCGGAGCTCATTTCCAGCGAGAAGATCGCGACCGTTGCCTTGGGCACGCCGTTCGGGTCGGACTGGCGGGCTTCGGCCAGCAGGGCCTTGGCGGCACCGAAGGCGATTTTGGTGGCCAGCGCGGTTTTGCCCATGCCGGGACGGCCCGCCAGGATCATTAAATCCGACGGATGCAGGCCACCCATCTTGGTATCCAGGTCGCGCAGACCGGTGGTCAGGCCCGATACGCTGCCTGATCGGCGGAACGCCCGTTCGGCGCCCAGGATCGCGTCGGTCAGCGCGCGTTCGAAGGTGACGAAGCCGCCCCCGGTCCCGTTGTCGGCGGCAAGGTCGAACAGCGACTGTTCGGCGGCCTCGATCTGCAGCGCACCGTCCAGTTCGGGATCGGCACCGAACGCATTGTTGACGACGGTTTCGCCGATATCGATCAACTGGCGGCGCATCCAGGTATCCAAGATGGCCTTGCCGTAGTCCCCGGCGTTAATGATGCCGACCATCGCAGTCAGCAACTGGGTCAGATAGGCGGTGCCGCCGACTTCCTCCAGGATGCCGGCGTGCTCGAACTCCGCCTTCAGGGTGACGGCGTCGGCAAGCTGGCCGGCTTCGATCCGGCGGGCGATGGCCTGATAGATGCGGCCGTGGATCGGGTCGGCGAAATGCTCCGCCGCCAGAAATTCCGAAACGCGCTCATAGGCTTTGTTGTTTGCCAAGAGGGCGCCGAGAAGCGCTTGCTCCGCCTGGACGTTAGAGGGCGGGAGACGATGCGAAAGGCCAAACAGGGGGGAGTCGATGGTGTTCACACGCACAGTCTATCCCGAACAGGCTGGCAGCGCATGATGGTACCGGCCGGTTACCCTGTGGATAGCGGGGAGGAAGTGGGATCGGGGTCCCACGGCTACGCCCGCTTCGCCAGACCAGCCGGAACGCCGGCGCCCAGCACGCCCAGCACATGCCGGCCGTACCGCTCCAGCTTCGATGCACCCACACCCTTGATCGACGCCAACTCGTCCAGCGTCGCCGGCTTCAGCGAAGCGATCTCCCGCAGCACCGAATCGTGGAAGATCACGTACGGGGGGATTCCTTGCCCCTTCGATTCCGCCAGCCGCCACAGCCGCAGCGCCTCATACAACGATGCATCGACCGGCAACGACACCTCGCCCGGGGCTTCCGTGACAGCAGCGGCAGCCGCTCGGCCGCGTTCGGAACGATCCACCTTCGCCGGTTTCGGCTGGTCCTGGCGCAGGATCACCTTCACCTCGCCGCGCAGGATCGGTCGCGCCACCTCGTCCACCATGAACAGGCCGCCATGGCCTTCGGTATCCACGTCCAGCGCCCGCAGTGCGATCAACTGACGGATCAGGCCGCGCCAATAGGTTGCGGCATGGGCCGCACCAACGCCGAAGGTGCGCAGCCGGTCGTGACCGTGGCGCAGAATCCCCTCGGTCCGCTCCCCGCGCAGAACCGAAACGATGTGCGCGGCGCCGAATATCTGATCGGTGCGATAGACCGCCGACAGCGTCATTTGCGCCTCGGTCGAGGCGTCCACGGTGACCGGCGGAACCTCGCAGTTGTCGCAATGGCCGCAGTCGCGATCCAGCGTCTCGCCAAAACAGGTGAGTAAGGAGGTGGTGCGGCAGGTCACCGCCTCGGTCAGCGCGATCATCTCCTCCAGCTTGGTCCGCATGACCCGCTTGCGCGCTTCGGGGGCGCCGGACTGCGCCAGCCAGTGCCGCGCCTGGGCGACATCCTGGCCGCCGAACAGCAGCATCGTATCGGCGGGATCGCCATCGCGGCCGGCGCGCCCGATCTGCTGGTAATAGGCCTCCGGACTGTCCGGCATGTCCAGATGCACCACGAACCGCACGTCCGGCCGGTCGATGCCCATGCCGAAGGCGATGGTGGCGACCACCACCAGCGGCTCCCCGGATCGAAAGCGGGTCAGGGAGTCCCGCTTGACCATCGGGTCCAGGCCGGCATGGAACGCCACTGCCGGATATCCCTTCTCGTTCAGCTTCGCCGCCATCCGTTCCGTCTTCGCCCGGCTGCCGCAATAAACGATGCCGCATTCGCCCTGGTGGCGCTTCAGGAACTCCATCAACTGCGCGGTTTCGCCCAGCTTCGGCGCGGCCGAGAGGCGTAAATTCGGGCGGTGGAAGCTGGAAACGAAGACCTTCGCCCCCTCCATCTTCAGCGCCGCCAGGATGTCCTGCTGGGTGCGCGGATCGGCGGTCGCGGTCAGCGCGATGCGCGGCACGCCGGGGAACATGTCGGGGATACGCTGCAATTCCCGGTACTCCGGGCGGAATTCGTGGCCCCATTGAGAGACGCAGTGCGCCTCATCCACCGCGAACAGCGCCAGCGGAATGCGCGCCAGACGGTCCATCGTGCCGTTGGTCAGCAGCCGCTCCGGGGAGACATACAGCAGATCGAGTTGGCCCTCGATCAGGTCGCGGGTGATCGACCGAGCCTCGGCGGGGTCGATTTCGGAGTGCAGGGCGCCGGCGTTGACACCGACCTGACGTAGGGCCGCCACCTGATCGTCCATCAAAGCGATCAAGGGGGAGACGATGACGGCGGTGCCCGGACGGACCAAAGCGGGCACCTGATAGCAAATGCTCTTGCCGCCGCCGGTGGGCATCAGCACCAGCGCATCGCCGCCCGACACGACGTGACGCACCGCCGCATCCTGCTGGCCGCGAAAGCCGGGGAAGCCGAAAACCTGGCGCAGGACCTGTGCCGGATCGAGCATCGTGGTATCGGCAAACATCCCGGCTGACAAACTCCCGATACCACATGCGCCGCGAATCGGCTGGCGCGGCTGGCACTATAGGCGCGGCGGAGGGGAAACCGCCAACGGTGTATGGGAAGCCGTCCAGTTATGGTCATTGCAGTCATTCCAGACGGCAGGCCAACGAAAATTGCCATCGCCGCCTTCGATCCGGCTTACTGCCGCCCGATCCATGAATACCCACGGCACCATGCAGCGGCCCGCCTATGCGGGACGCGACCAACCGGAACGGTTCGGCCGTTAGCGCCGCTGCAGCCGGTGCAAGGTGATTTCCGGCAGGCAATGGAAGCGCGCCACGACGGTCGAGCATCCCGCGCCGACCGAGGTGTATCCAGCCATGCCTTCGTGGGTCCACGCGCCAGCACCGAAACGCCGGGGCAGCTTCGAATCAATTGTGATCGCCACGCCGCCGGGAAGGCAAATCTGGCCGCCATGGGTATGCCCGCTCAGCATGACATCGAACCCGGCATGGGCAGCCTGGCGATAGACCTCTGGCGTGTGCGACAGCAGCACGGCGAATGCCCCTTCCGGGATTGGATCGCCGGCTTTCTCGATGTTGTCGGCCCGAAAGAAATGCGCATCGTCAATGCCGGCAAGGTATAGCCGGCTGTCGCCGCGTTCGATGGTCACGCATTCATTCAGCAGTATGCGTATCCCCATCGCCTCCAGCGCAGGAACCATGCGGATGGTGTCATGGTTGCCCAGCACGCCGTAGCTTGGCCCGTGCAAAGCGGCAGCGACCTCGGCGGTTCCCCCGATGGCTTGGGCGAACGGGCCGAATGTGCTGCCGCGGAAATCGCCGGTCAGCACACAGATGTCGTAGCTCAGCGAAGGCAGCAGTGCGATGACCCGCTGCATGGCCGGCTGGTTCATGTCGGCGTGCAGGTCGCTGATGTGCAGGATGGTGAAGCCGTCGAAGGCATCCGGCAACCGGCTGGTGACGATGGTGTTGCGGCGAACCTGCACGTTGGCGGCATTGCGTTGGCCGCGCCGGTAGAGTCCGGACAGCCGCAGCACGGTGCGAATCACCGAATGGATCGAATACCAGCTTTCGATATGGAAGAACTGCAAGCCCGGCCCAAAGACCCGGGCATCATGTTCGGATTCGATACCCAGCCGCTGACGGGCGTGCAAACGGCCAAGTCTTCCGTTCAGGAAGTCCCGGATGTCCTCAGGAGCCCACAAGCCCTTATCGGGGGATTCCATTTCTGGGGTATCGATTGTCCGACTTGTAGCGTGCGGAACTAGGCTGGCGTCCGGATCGGAACGCCAGCCCAAAACCGCATCAGCCCCTCAGAACCTCGACCAGCGTGCTGCCCAGCGCCGCCGGGCTGTCGGCGACATGGATACCCGCACTGCGCATCGCGTCCATCTTCGCCGCCGCGGTATCCTTGCCGCCGCTGATGACCGCACCAGCATGGCCCATACGCCGGCCCGGAGGGGCTGCCGCGCCGGCAATGAAACCGACCGTCGGCTTCTTCACCTTGTTCCTGGCCAGGAATTCCGCCGCGTCGATCTCGCTGGGGCCGCCGATCTCACCGATCATGATGATCTGCCTGGTTTCGGGATCGGCCAGGAACATTTCCAGCACTTCGATGAAGTCGGTGCCCTTCACCGGGTCGCCGCCGATGCCGACACAGCTTGTCTGGCCCATGCCGGTCGCGGTCGTCTGCGCCACCGCCTCATAGGTCAGCGTGCCGGAGCGCGAGACGATCCCGACCGAACCGCGCTTGTGAATGTGCCCGGGCATGATGCCGATCTTGCATTCGTCCGGGGTGATGACGCCGGGGCAGTTCGGCCCGATCAGGCGGGACTTCGATCCCATCAACGCCCGCTTCACGCGCACCATGTCCAGCACCGGGATGCCCTCGGTGATGCAGATGATCAGCGGGAATTCGGCATCGATGGCTTCCAGGATGGCGTCGGCCGCGAACGGCGGCGGCACGTAGATCACCGACGCATCGGCGCCGGTCTTTTCCCGGCATTCCGACACGGTGTCGAACACCGGCAGGTTCAGATGGGTCGTGCCACCCTTCCCGGGGGTGACGCCACCGACCATCTTGGTGCCATAGGCGATGGCCTGTTCCGAGTGATAGGTGCCCTGCGCGCCGGTAAAGCCCTGGCAGATGACCTTGGTATCGCGATTGACCAGAACGGACATCTATGCGGCCTCCTTCACGGCTTTGACGATTTTCTCGGCCGCGTCCGCCAGATTGTCGGCGGCGACGATCGGCAGGCCGGATTTGGCGAGGATTTCCTTACCCAGATCGACGTTGGTGCCGGCCAGGCGCACCACCAGGGGCACCGATAACTGCACTTCGCGGGCGGCGGAGACGACGCCCTCGGCGATGATGTCGCAGCGCATGATGCCGCCGAAGATGTTGACCAGGATGCCTTCGACGTTCGGATCGGACAGGATGATCTTGAACGCCGCCGTCACCCGCTCTTTCGTGGCGCTGCCGCCGACGTCCAGGAAGTTGGCGGGGGACATGCCATACAGCTTGATGATGTCCATGGTCGCCATGGCCAGACCGGCGCCGTTGACCATGCAGCCGATGTTGCCGTCCAGCGCGACGTAGTTCAGCTCGAACTTCGCGGCTTCCAGCTCTTTCGGGTCTTCTTCCGCCTCGTCGCGCAGCTTTTCCAGTTCCGGATGACGGAACAGCGCGTTGTCGTCGAAGCTGACCTTCGCGTCCAACGCTACGACGTCGCCGGCCCCTGTAACGACCAGCGGGTTGATCTCGACGATCGCGCAGTCCAGCGCGACATAGGCGGCATACATGCCAGCAATGAACTTGCCGAAGGAGGACGCCTGCTTGCCTGTCAGGCCGAGGCCGGAGGCCAGCTTGCGGCCATGGAAGCTGGAAATGCCCGACGCCGGATCGACGCTGGCGCGCAGGATTTTCTCCGGATGGTTGGCGGCGACTTCCTCGATTTCCATGCCGCCCTCGGTCGAGGCGACGATGGTGACGCGGCCGCCGATCCGATCGACCAGCAGCGAAACATACAGTTCGCGGGCAATGTCGCAGCCCGCTTCGACATAGACGCGGCGCACCGGCCGGCCATGCTCGCCAGTCTGCTTGGTGATCAGCGTGTGGCCGATCATCGCCTCGGCCGCTGCCTTCACCTCGGCCGGGGAGCGCGCCAGACGCACGCCGCCCTTGCCGTTGGGATCGTCCGCGAAGCGGCCGGCGCCCCGGCCGCCCGCATGGATCTGCGACTTCACCACGTATACCGGGCCAGGAAGCTTGGCGGCCGCCGCCTCGGCCTCATCGGGGGTCCAGGCAACGTGACCTTCGAGAACCGTCACGCCGTAGCGCTTCAGCAGTTCCTTGCCCTGGTATTCGTGGATGTTCATGGTTGGCTCCTCAGCCGATCAGCTTGCGAGACGCATCGATCAGTTCGCGAACCGCGCCGCAGGACTTGTCGAAAGCGGCCTTTTCGGTGGCGTTCAGTTCGATTTCGACGATCCGTTCCACACCGCCGGCACCGATCACCACGGGCACACCGACATACATGTCGCTGATGCCGTATTGGCCGGTCAGGTAGGCGGCGCAAGGCAGGACGCGCTTCTTATCCTTCAGATAAGCCTCGGCCATGGCGATCGCGGAGGCGGCCGGGGCGTAGAATGCGCTGCCGCGTTCCAGCAGCTTCACGATTTCCCCGCCGCCATTGGCGGTGCGGGCGCAGATGGCGTCGATCTTTTCCTGCGTGGACCAGCCCATTTTGATCAGATCGGGGACCGGGATGCCCGCCACTGTGGAGTAACGGGTCAGCGGCACCATCGTGTCGCCATGACCGCCCAGCACGAATGCGGTCACGTCCTGCACCGAGACGTTGAATTCCTGCGCCAGGAACAACTGGAAGCGGGAACTGTCGAGCACGCCGGCCATGCCGACGACCTTGTTGGCGGGCAGGCCGGACTTTTCCTTCATCACCCATACCATCGCATCGAGCGGGTTGGTGATACAGATCACGAACGCATTCGGGCAGTTGGCTTTGATGCCCTCGGCGACCTGGGCGATGACGCCGGCGTTCTTGCCGATCAGGTCGTCGCGGGACATGCCGGGGGTGCGCGGGAAGCCGGCGGTGACGATCACCACGTCGGCGTCCTTGATCGCGGCATAATCGGACCCCCCGGACATGGCGGAGTCGAAGCCATCGACCGGGCCGGACTGCATGATATCGAGCGCCTTGCCGGCCGCGACGCCGCCGAACACGTCGAACATCACGACGTCCCCGAGTTCCTTCAGGCCGATCAGATGGGCGAGCGTGCCGCCGATATTACCGGCGCCGATCAGGGCTATTTTGTTGCGGGCCATGGGCGAGTCCTTCCGAAGGCGCCGCTGCGGCGCCTGGTGCGATGAAACGGAGCCTGCCGAGCGTTTGGCCGGGAATGGCTGCCCGGAAGGTGCGGGCGTCCTAGCCTATCGTGGGGAAGGCGGCAAGACGGTGCGGTGCAACAAGAGGCGCCCGGCTGGCCGTGCGGCCATGGCGCTGAACGGACGGGCACGGTGCCCGATTCATACCGCCGCCGTCGGTAAGCAGGCCCTTTCCACCTCCTCCGGCGCATTGGCGATTGCTCGGAGATAACTGCGGGCAGTGGTGTCAGGCTCCCGCTTGCCGGTTTCCCAGTTGCGCAGGGTTTCGACTTCCAGACCATAGCGGATGGCAAATTGTTCCCGAGTCAGTTCAAGGCGCTCGCGCAATGCCCGCACATCGACCGTCTGGTCCGGCTGTATCCAAACCGCGGAGATGCCGGCTTTGGCGAGATCCTCGGTCAGTGCCTTGGTGTCTTCCACCATCGGCAGTTCCACGAATACCCTGCCTTTCTCCAACAACGATTCGATCGCCCGCTTCGCCCGCAGCATGGACATGCCGCGTCGGGCCAACGCGTGCGTCGCGTCAATCGTGCGCGGACGCGGG